>CALWIU010000056.1 GCA_944380845.1 uncultured Clostridia bacterium
TTTTCTTTGTCCATTGTGAAAAGTGTGAGGACAGTGCGAAGGTAAAAAACAGGACTGGAATATATAAATCCTGTTTTTGGTAAAAAGAAACCGAAAGAAATAGGAAAGGATGGCAAAAATAGGTAAAGCAAAACAAAGGGATGAATTTGTTATCCGTTTGTTATATGTATAAATTTTTAAAAATTTATGCAGTGACCCTTGCAATTTTTGCCTGTCAGTGGTACACTATGGGTAAGTCAGAAAGTAGGTAACTTTCAACTAATTTTCAAAGAAAGAGGCGTTATGTATGCTTGAAATGATCAATCATCTGCTGGAAGGCTTCAAGGTTCTTCTGTCTTTGATCCAAAAGATCAAAGCGATGTTCGGTCTTCCGACCACCAATTATGACGATCTGAAACTCTTTTAATTTGTGTGGTTTTTAATTTTATTGTTCGGAGGTGACAAACATGGAGGAAGCTTGGAAAGTTGTTAATGAATTCATTCTGCCTTTCTTTGAGTTTATCAAAAAGGTCATCAATGCGTTCCTGAAGCTGATCGGTCAGCCGACCATCGCCTCTCTTTGATTAGATTGGTCTTTTGACCATCGAGTAAGGAGGTCGTTTTTGTGTTCAGCGAACAGTATGAAACCCATGCTGATATGCTTAATCATTTAGCGCGGTTGATTTTGAATATTTTTGCTGCAATCCGCGGGATTTACGCTGCTTTCAATTTCACCCCGCCGAATCTTTTAGGCTGAGACAGTAAAACAGAAAGGACGAGGTGGTTACCGTGCAGGTACTTATCGACTTTATTGTCAGTTTGTTTAAAACCCTTGTGACACTTCTCGTCGAAATCGGCTTTATGGACGAAGCCAGAGCTTCTGAAATTCTTTCGTGAGGTGAACAGAGATGTTATCACAAATCGTTGATTTTATCAAAAAGATATTTGCAGCAATCAACAAGTTCCTTGAAATGCTGGGTATCGATGCAATGTGGGACAGCATCTTTGGTGATCTGACCAAAACAAACTGATTTCGAAAATTGTGTTTGCAATATGTAATTGTGCCGGCATAACGCCGGCACAATTTTCTTCTTGCGGTTTTTTTGTTCTAATCATTTGAAATTTCATCATCGTTTGCTATAAGTATGACAGCAATGTAAAAACTGATAAGATTTGTATGATAGCATTGATTTTTGTCACCACCAATGCTATACTAACTGGTGTAATAAAAAAGTTACATTTCATTCTATATTAGAAAGTAGGGACTGGTATGACTATTATTGTAGCAATTGCTTCTTTCTGGAATAAATTGATTGCTATTATTACCCAATTGCTTCAATTGATGGGGTATAACAAAAACCAGGACGACGATAATCCGTAATCTCAATTCACGATCATTGTACTTTTTCTTGGCGGATCTGTTGTTTTGCTATTGGGTGTAATATGTAAACAACAGGTGTTCATATTACATTCATATGAACATCAACTGACTGTATAAATTAACAATAGGTGTATCAAAAATGAACAGTTTTTTGCTGAGCTGTTCTTGTATTCCACTAAGGAACTGTGCTATTATTATCTTAGTTGATCGGTACCGAACCGGTACTCTTCACAAATATACATCCGGAGGTGAAAAAAATGAACATGGAGGGTCTCAATATTTCCGGCTTGAAGGATGTTGTCGATGCTATCGCTAAATTCCTTAAGGCTCTTGTCGAGTTCGTTCTCGCATTCCTTGGCATCAAATACGGTGCTACTGCTGTTGACGCTGAATAATTTGCATCAACAACCTTGAATTCTGTTATTGGAGGTAAACATCATGCTTGATTTCTTCAAGGCGCTGATCACTGCCGTGGAAAAGATGATTAAAGCAATCAAAGAGCTTTTCGCTGCTCTTCAGGGGCTTCTTTCTACCGATCCTGCCGATCCCACTGAAGCTGCCTAATTGCAGAGATCATTTTGTCTGGCGTAATGCCAGACTCTCTGTAAGCCATTGTGCTTACAAAATCAATAAAACTTTTTTGCAAAAAATTTTTATTCGTCTTTTATGAGGTGAAACAAAATGGAAATTATTAAAGAAATCATCGCGATTTTCGTGAACTTCTTCAAAGCCCTTAGAGACTTCCTTCTGGGCATCAAACTTGACAAAGTTGAGAGTCTCTCCAAATTTGCTGACGGTGTTGGCAGCTTGGGCGATCTGCTTGGCAAAGCTGAATAATTCAAGTCTCTTTGATTTGCTTATTCTCACTTAAGTTGAAGGAGGTTTTCAACATGGATCTTACCAGAGTTATCGATTTCGTTAAAGCTGTTATCAAGTTCGTTAAGGATCTCTTTGCGAAACTTGGTGAGCTGCTTGGCATCGGCAGCGATGTTACTGCTGCGTAATCAGTTTTGTACTTTTCGGCGACAGTCCTTCCCCGGCTGTCGCCGTTTTCTTTTGTTTTTATCTTAGCAGGTGTTTTTGAACAAACCATGGTTCTTTTATAAATAAGAATAGAATTTTAACTTTATGTCTGCTATCTTTACCATATATTGCAATTTATGTATAAATAATATCGAATATATGATTTATATATGAACAGTCGCTATTTGACAAGTATAAATCATTTTTATCCTTTCCTCAAGTGAAAAAGACCGGTTTGCAAATGGCAAACCGGTCTTTTTTCCTGTTTATTGAAATCAATAATTGTTCGCTTTGATTTTAAAGTAGGCTTTCGGATGGGCACAGACAGGGCAGATTTCAGGAGCGGCTTTTCCGATGACAATGTGTCCGCAGTTGGCACACTGCCAAATCATATCCTGATCTCTGGAAAATACCAACCCGCCTTCTACATTGGCAATGAGCTTGCGATAGCGCTCTTCATGTTCTTTTTCAATGGCGCCGACCATTTCAAAGAGAGCGGCGATCTGATCAAAACCTTCTTCTTTCGCTTCTTTTGCGAAGGAAGCGTACATGTCGGTCCATTCATAGTTTTCTCCCGCAGCTGCATCCTGCAAATTGGTCAGGGTGTCGGGAATGGCGCCGTCGTGTAAGAGTTTAAACCAAATTTTAGCGTGTTCCTTTTCGTTGGCGGCGGTTTCCTCAAAGATATCGGCAATTTGTACATAGCCATCTTTTCTCGCTTTTGAAGCATAGTAGGTGTACTTGTTGCGCGCCTGCGATTCGCCGGCAAAGGCAGTCCACAGGTTTTGTTCCGTTTTAGAGCCTTTCAGATCCATTTTTTTCTCCTTTACTGTGTTATTTTTGTTTTTTCAGACATTCCGGGCAAATGCCCTCGAATGACATCATGCAGCGTAAGACCTGGTATCCTTTTGCGTCAGATACCCAGCCAGAGTCTGGCAAAAATAAAGATTGAACATCTTCGATTCGACCGCATTCGACACAGCGAATGTGGCTGTGCGGCGAAAGCTGGTAGTCAAAACGATCAGCACTGCCGGGTACACGAATTTTACGCAAAACGCCTTCTTCATCTAAGGCATTTAAAATGCGGTAGACTGTGGCTTTGCTGATGGTTGGCAACTGCGGCAGCACTTGTTCATAGACATCGTCCGCCGTTGGGTGGTCGTGCATTTTTTGTACTGTTTGCTCCACGATCAGCCGCTGGGGCGTGTTTTTCATTTTGACTCCTCCAGTCATCCAAATCCATCTCTATACCAAGAGAATAATCAATATTCAATCCTATTTGGTATTATATCCTTATTTTTTAAAAAAGGCAAGGCTTTCAGGAATTGTTTACGGTTTTTTCATGATTTTGCGAATGGTTTTTCATGATAGGTCGTTTATCAAAGGAATAAGGGGACAAAAAACGATTGCACGGATTTCCTTTTTCGGTTTAGGGGCTGAAAATTTGTTAAAAGCAATCGCTGCCTTTACAGAAAAGAGTTTTCCCCACATCAATAAAAAACATCCGGTTTCCTTTTACAGAAAACCGAATGTTTGATCTTATGCAAATTACAGTCTGGATGCAAAATCGCCAAGAATTTCAGATATTTTGATCTGCTGTGGACAAACCTTTTCACAACTGCGGCAATGCAGGCAGGCGGAAGGCTGTTTGTCAGCCGGCAGAGCAGACAGCGCCATCGGAGCGATAAAGGCGCCGGTTTGTGTAAAGGTATGCTCATTATACAATTCCAAAAGGTACGGGATATTCAACCCCTGCGGACAGTGTGTTGTGCAGTAACGGCAGGCTGTGCAGGGGACAGAAGTCTTTTCGGTCATGTCTTTTGCGATTGTGAACAGAGTCTGCTTTTCTTCTGCATTCAGCGGTTTTTCCGCAGCGAAAGTGTTCAGATTGCTCGTAAGCTGCTGTTCATCTGACATACCAGACAGTACGACAGTTACTTCGGGGATAGCTTGCAGAAAGCGGAAGGACCACGCGGGAATTTCTTCTTCGGGACGAAGTTCGCGCAGTTTTTCAGCATAAGGAGCGGCTAAATTAGCGAGTTTGCCGCCACGCAGGGGTTCCATGACCCAGATGGGCAGGCCGTGTTTTTTCAGCAATTCGACTTTTTCTTTTGCATTCTGGAAATCCCAGTCAAGCCAGTTGATCTGTAATTGGCAGAATTCCATATCGTCCCCATAGGCATCTAAAAAGCGTTCGATGGTTTCAAGATTGCCGTGGGCAGAAAAGCCGAGATGGCGAATCCTGCCATTCTTTTTTTGCTCTTTCAAAAAAGACAGGGTATGATATTTATTTTCATCCAGATAAGCGTCTATGTTTAATTCGCAGACATTATGACATAAATAGAAATCAAAATGATCGACCTGACATTTTTTTAACTGTTCAGCAAAAATAGTCTCGTGTTTGCCAAAGTTGGAAAGATCATATCCGGGAAATTTATCGGCAAGGTAATAAGCAGAACGCGGATATTTGCTCAGCGCTTTGCCGAGGATCGTTTCGGAATTGCCGGCATGGTAACCCCATGCCGTATCAAAATAATTTACACCGGCATGAATGGCACGATCCACCATAGCAAGGGCTTTTTTTTCATCGATTTTGGCATCGTCCCCATCAAGAATCGGCAGGCGCATGGCGCCGAATCCAAGCATGGACAGCTGCGTATCCTGAAAGGTTCTGTAAATCATATTTCTTCCTCCTGTTGGATGCTAAGATGCTTTCATTATAAGCCGGCTTGCGAAAAAAATCAAGGGACGGCGCTGTGCGGTCGTACTCCAGAAAGAACGGTAAATTCGATAGAAAAACAAGCGTTCAATATGAATTGAACGCTTGTTTTTGGTGCCGATGACCGGACTTGAACCGGTACGGTGTTGCCACCGAGGGATTTTAAGTCCCTTGCGTCTGCCGATTTCGCCACATCGGCGCATGGATAACGAAATTTATTATAGTACGGTTTGCGGCGTTTGTCAAGTGCCGGATCGGCAGACAGGTTGCTTTGGTTCCTCTTTGTATCGTCATGGCGTTATTTGACAGAACCGGGCATAAGTTTCGCTTTTTTCAGTGCCATGACCAAAAGGGGAATGATGATAATTTGCAAAAGGATACCGGGTATGGCGTTGGTAAAAGCGCCTGCAATAAAAGCGGCGAAGGAAAAGTCGGTTTTGCCCGCCGTCATTAAAAGGAACTGTACCAGCCCCCAGAGCAGGCGTCCGCCGATCATGGCAAGAATTTGTGCCAGATAAAGATAGCCATTTTTTTTCGGAAAGATCCGGTAAAAAAGCCCCGTCAGCGCACCGTAGGCAGCCAGTTCAAACGCCATGGCAAAAGCAGAGGGAAATAGTACCGGCATCCCGAAAATCAGTGAACGGGTCAGAGGCGCAATAAATCCCAAAATCAAACCGAACCACGGACCGGAAAAAAATCCACACAGGATCACAGGGAAGTGCATGGGGCTTAACATATTTCCAATTTCCGGAATTTGTCCGGTCAATAGCGGCAGCAGCCAGCAAAGCGCCAGGCAAAGCCCGGTAGCCGACAGGCGAATCAAAAAGGTTTTATTTTTCTTTGTCATGAATATAACCTCCTGTATCATTAGATAAAAAAAGACGCATTTTCTCTTCGGAAAAAGCGTCTTCGTGACAAAATCTTATTATTTATATTTGGTGCACAATACCCTTCGGTGTCGCGCAGTTTTCAGACTTGACAGCTTTTGCTCCAGTTGCAGCAGCATTCGTCTGCTTGCAGTCTTTTCTTGAAAAAGACAATAAAGTTTTACGGAAAGCGTTTACAAGCCAAAAAAGCAAGGGTGCGTCTTCTGTGTATCTGTCCCATTTGCTACCGGTTAAGTACCCGGCTGTGCTTCGGATTGGGCTTTTTCGAAAGCCGCGCGGAAGGCAGGAATGCTTCTTTGTATCATATCGTGACTGACACAATAAGAAATACGCAGGTAGTTTTTGCATCCGAAAGATTCGCCGGGAACCAGCAGCAGATCGAATTTTTTTGCTAACTCACTGAAAGCGTTCCCATCGCCGTTCGGCGCTTTCACAAACAGATAAAACGCACCTTTCGGGTAAACACACTGATAGCCGATTTGCGTTAATTCCCGGTACAAAAGATCCCGGTTTTTGCGATATTCTTCCAGGTTTGGGCGAACCTCTGCACAGTGTGCAATGACTTTTTGCATCAATGAAGGTGCGCAAACATATCCGCTTGCCCGTGCTGCACCTGCCACGGCGCCCAAAAGCGCTTCTCCGGAGTCTGCTTCTTTGGGCACCAACACATAGCCAATTCTTTCACCGGGCAGAGACAGCGATTTGCTGTAAGAATAACAAATCACAGTATTGCGGTAAAAGGACGCCGGGAAAGGAGCGGTGCCCTCATAGGTCAGCTCTCTGTACGGTTCATCACTGATCAAATAGATCGGATGATGGTATTCGCGTCCTTTGTTCTCCAACAGCTCTGCCAGTGTTCTCAGTGTTTCCTCGCTGTAAACAGCACCGGAAGGATTGTTCGGAGTGTTGATAAGAAACGCCGTTGTCTTTTCGGATAAAGCGTTTTCCAATTGCTGAAAATCAATTTGAAAATCGCCTTCCTGTGCCGGAATTGTACGGAATTGTCCGCCGTTTGCCTCGACAAAACAACGGTATTCCGGAAAAAAGGGCGCGGCACAGATGATTTCGGGTGTTTCCGGGGTCATTAAAGCCCGTAAAACGCTGATGAGCGAGGCGGCGGCACCGCAGGTCAGATAAAGTTCGTCGGCGCTGTAGCAGGTGTGATACCGCTGATTGAGATCTTGCGCAATGGCTTTTCTCGCTTCTTCGCTGCCGCAGGCAGAAGTATAACCGTGGATCGCGACAGGATCTTCTTCGTCTAAAATGGCACGAATGGCATTTTCTACTTCTTTGGGCGCAGGTACACTCGGATTTCCCAAACTGAAATCGTAGATATTTTCCCGCCCAATTTCTTTGGCACGCTGGTTCCCGTATTCAAACAGATCCCGGATCACCGAGCGGTTTGTCCCTAAGGCCAACATATTTTTTGCGATCATATTGTCGAACCTTCCGTAACAGCAGGCTTTTTTGTCTGTTTTTTTCTTTTTTTACAAAAGAAAGAAGAAAGCGTAATTCCTCTTTTTTTTGCAGCAATCAGATTCATCAGCGATTCCAGTGCCACCAGCAGGAACATGAACTGAACACAGGGCCATGCCAATAGCTTATTGACAGCAGAGCTATAAGGAAGGTTCAGCATTTCAAAAAAGGCAAGGATCCAGTCGCGGTGATAGTAATAAACACAGGGAAGCGGAAGAAGCAGCAGACAAAACAGAATAAGGTAAACCCAGTCCGCATTTTGTTTCTTTGTTTCAGCGCTGATGAAAATGGCAAAGGGAATGATCAGGAAAATCGCCGCATAAGTAGAAGAAACCGAATGTATGTTAATAATGAGATAGGTCAAAGCAAAGACACGCTGCCATTTTTGCGGTGCAAGGAAAGCACAGATCAGCGCAATCACTTCACTGAGAGCAAAAGCGATTACACCAAGGGAGTGGTATTTATCTCCCAAATAATAGAACAGATTCATGATGCTTGTGCTGCCAAAGGAAAAGACAGCTTTATTGGATTGTGAAAAAGTGAGCAGATTGTCGATCAGCTGGAAAAGGCTTGCACCGAAATCATAAAACAAAAAAGGAACAAAGAAAAACAGCAGACCGTATAAAACGGCGTGGAGCGCTGCTTTATATTTTTTCTCGACCAAAAGAAGGATGCCGAAAAAAGCAGGATAAATTTTTAAACCAGCAGCAAAAGCAAGGGAAACATAGGAGAGTTCCCGTATTTTTTTGGAAGGACTGTTATGGAAAAAGACAAAAAATGCCGATGCGATCATGGACAGCAACAGAATGTTGCCGCGCTCAACACAATAATAAAAAGGATAAAAGAAAATAAAAAGGAAGGAAAGTACCTCTGCGGTAGCACGGCTGTTTTTCTGTTGATAATAATTTTTGAGAATCAGGGAAAAAATCACAACGCAGAGCAAAGCGAAAAGCAAATAGATCATGATCGCGCGCTGGTCTTTTTGCAGTGCCAGGCGTAAATCGAAACTGCTTTCCGCCAGTGAGGGAGAGATGAAGCGGGAAAAGAAAAAGAATAAAAGATTGGCTAAGGGTGGGTAAATCACGCCTTTTTCATAAACATCCAGAGAACTGGCATCGCGCATGGAATTGAAAAAATCCATGAAAAAGTCACGGTTGTTTGTCGTGGTGTCCGCAAAAAACAAGGTATAATGAAAGGATGCGCCGTCAGAAAGAATGGCTAAAATCAGAGAGCCAAGAATTGAGGCAAAAGACAATAAAAAAAAGATAGCGATAAACAGCCGCTGTCGATTCTGAAAAAAGGCTTTAAATTTATTCATGCGGATTTGCCCCCGAAATTTTTTTCATAGGCTCTCAGTCTACCATATTTCGGCGAAGATTGCAAGATGTTCTTTTCAGACGGGAAAAAATTTGATGCCGCTTTTTTCAATACTTTTTCAAGGAAAGAATGGTATGCTTTGGTTAAGCTAAAGGAAATACCGATAGCGAAAGATTGTTTCCTTCTTATTTTTTTCATAATCCCCCCTTTCCCCTGAACGCGGCAGCTCATTTCCTCCCTAATGAGCTGCCGTAGTTCTTTTTTTATAGGAAAAAGCGTAGAATTTTCAGTTGATCTATGAAATTTTTGTTGTAAATCGTTTTTTTCTATGTTATACTGATATCGTGTATCCGTGTAAATTGGAGCTTGGAGGATGATATTATGAATCATACGGTCGTCATCACCAAAAAACCGGTTCTGTCGGGCAAACAATCCACTCCCGACGGCGCGATCTGCGGTAATGGTGATCTCGCAGCCGTTCTCGGAAGTAGCGAGATGGGGATGCGGGTGTTCCTGGGCAAGAGCGACCTGTGGTACGCCGCCGATGAGGGCAGTGGCATCCGTCCGTTGGGATATGTGGATATTAACATCCCCGCTGCTTTATATAATAATGTATACAGAGCCGAGCAGAGAATGGACGAGGCAAAGGTAGTTTGTGATTTCCGCGAGGGATACAGCCATATCGGCGTTGAACTTATGGTGCCTGCTACCGCCAATGCTTTGCTGATCAAGCTTGATTGGAGCCGGAATTTCCATGAGCCGACACCGTCTTTGAATGTGCGTCAAACCCATGGCTGCGTTGTAACCCCTTTTACCGAAAAAGATGTGGAAGGGGCATATGTTGCGTATGAGGGGGAAAATCTTCGCTTTGAAACGCGCGCAAAGGTTGGTATGCGCCGTGTCATCAGCGGGGAAAATTCTGCTGTTTATGCTGTTATGGTCTGCACCGAGGCGGATTCGCCTGATTTCCGCTCGATCGGACTGTCTCTGTTGGAAGATATGGATGAAGCGGTCATTGCCAGACTGCAAGCTGAGCATAAAGCGTTTTGGGATGGGTTCTATGCCAAATCGGCTGTTTCCATTTCTGATTCGTCTTTGGAAAACGACTGGTACGCTTCTCAGTATCTTTTGGCTGTCTGCCGTGGTAAGCCCATGTTCCCGCCGGGATTGTACGGAAACTTTATCACCGTGGATAAACCTTCCTGGGGCGGCGATTATCATCTGAATTATAACTATGAAGCGCCGTTTTACGCTGCTGTTTCTTCGAATCATCCGGAGCTGACCGATTATTATGCCGATCCGCTTTTGGCTGCTGTTGAAGGCGGCAGGAAAAACGCATCCGATTATCTGGGATGCGAGGGCATCTATTTCCCGGTTTCTCTTGGTCCAAAAGGGCTTTTCCCGGAAGAAGATCGTATCTATCCTGAAAAAATGTTCTTGGGGCAGAAACTCTGCGCGTCCTATGCTGCCGTTATTCCGGTTTTGCGTTGGCGCGGCACGCTGGATGCGCAATATGCTCGTTCTGTTTTGTATCCATATTTACTGGATGTTGCCGCTTTCTGGGACAGCTTCCTGAAAAAAGAGAAAAACGGCAGATATTCCATTGTCGGCGATGCGATCCATGAGATCCCTTACTATCAAAAAGGTTTTCGTGCGTCGAAATATAAAGGAGCCATCCGGGCGAAAAACAGCGTTTTGTCTTTGGGGCTTGTCAGAATGGTTTATTCTACGCTGTTGTCGCTCGCCGAGCCGATGGGCGCTACTGCACAGCAGCGCGATCACTGGCAGGAGGTTCTGGATCATCTTTCTCCGTTCCCGAAAAAACGGGGCAAATACATTTATACACAGCGCGGACCGAAAAAGTATAAGGTCAACACCGTCGGCATTCAGCACATTTTCCCCGTAGGCGAGGGAATGGACGGGAAAAAGGCGGTAAAAACCGCTAAGAAAACCGTTGAAAAAATGAAACGCTGGCAGGATGAGAACGGCACCAATTCGCTGTATCCCGCTGCGGTTCGGGTTGGTATCCCGGCAGATGAGATTTTAAAGCATTACATACACAACCGTGAGCATTTCTTGCTGGATAACGGCCTTTATAATCATAAAGGCGGTTGTCTGGAAAATGTCAGCCTCGGCG
Organism: uncultured Clostridia bacterium; assembly: GCA_944380845.1. GTDB lineage: Bacteria > Bacillota > Clostridia > Oscillospirales > Acutalibacteraceae > RGIG2774. Next base: position 10,920 of record CALWIU010000056.1, read on the forward strand.
CTTCGATGCTGAATGAAATGATGCTGCAATGCCGGAAGGATGTTATCCGTGTTTTCCCGAACTGGAAAAAGGAACTGAATTGTGAATTCCGGTCTCTGCGGGCTGACGGCGCGTTTTTGGTCAGTGCAAAAATGGAAGATGGTTTTGTACGCTATGTTGAGATCGTAAGTGAAAAGGGTGCGCCGCTGACGCTGGTCAATCCCTTTACGGCAAAGATCTACGGTGGGTGCGAAGCGGAGATTGGCGGCGAACGGTTTGACTGTGCCGGCGCGATGTTGGAAATCGATCTTGCTGCGGGTGCCTCTGTCCGTTTGACTCCGAAACGCGAACCGGTTAAAAAGCTGACGAAAAAAGAAAAGAAGAAAATCAAAAAATCCAATAAGAAAGCGAAAAAAGCCGTAAAGCGCGCCAAAAAAGCGGCAAAGAAAGAGCGTAAAGACGATATCTTTTTTGCAAAGCTTGAGGTAAAGACCGAAAAGAAGCAAGCGAAAAAAGCGGCAAAAAAGGAAAAAAAGGAAAACAAAAAATACGCGAAATTCGATAAGAAGACCGCGAAATACGCCCGTCGCCGCGCGAAAAGAAGAAAGTAATACCAGAGGGAGACGCGGAGACACTTAAACGGCTCCGTTGTCTCCCTTTTTGCTTTTTCCGCCGGGAAATGAACAAGCCTTGAATTTTTTCGTCTGTCAGCAGATCGCATGGACAAGGGCTTGATTTTTTCTCAAAAATGTGTATAATGAGAGTTATACAATTGTTGAACTTATCTGAAAATTTTCCAAAAAGGTGGTTTGCTATTATGAAAAGGAATACTCTGCGTGTACTCGCGCTGTTTCTTTCTGTTTTGACAGGGCTTGCTGTTTTCTCCTTTGCCGTGGCGGCAGAAGATCCGGATGCTCTTGAAAATGTAACAGGCGAAGTGCCGGATATCGCAACGGGTGAAGCGGATGTGACTGATGACAGTTTTGTGACTTCGCCGAATAAATCTGATTATTATACCCGCATTGCGGATATGAACGAAGACTGGGTTCTGAATACTGCTGATGCACGCAACATTCTGCGGCTGGCAGTGGGACTTGACTGGGCAAGAGAGCCCGACTGGCTGCCGAAAGGCTGTGTATTTGGCGATATCGATGATAACGGTGTTGTCAATACTTCCGATGCCCGTGCGGCGCTGCGTGTCGGCGTGAAACTGAATACGGTCGATGAAGTCATTGAGATGGCCGCGAACCGTCCGAAGCCCTCGGTTCCTTCCACCGAGCCGACTGAAACAACAGAACCGACAAAGCCGTCTGATCCGACTACGACTGAGCCGGTGAAAAATCCCGACAAAGTGGATGGTCTGATTTGTGAACCGTTTGCTCTTGAAATGAAAAGTGCCTCCGGCGCCAGTTATGTAATTGCAAGCGACGGGAGAAATTGCTTTGTTCGCGTGCCGGAACTTTTAAGCGGTCTTGGTGTGTATGTGGATGAAGAGGGTGTCGTTTATCTGGTGGATAATGAAGGAGAATATGCTGCTTTCACCGGTGACCTGCTGAAAAAGCTCGGTGTAACTCCTGCTTCTGTACGAGCGTTTGCTGCCGCGTACAGCGTGCCGGAATTCGGTTATTTTGATGGGTTTGAAGTCAGTGAAGAGGTAATTGACAATATCGGTTTTACGGTAGCTGAAAAAGATGGTGTGGCATTTTACTTCTATCCTGACGGATCTTTCCTGAAAGTTGTCGGCGACAACTGGGAAGACAAAGAGATTACATACACCACGATTTCCGTGCCGGAGGATCTGACAGTTTATACCGATTTGTCTAAACTCGGCAGTGAGATCAGTACCAATCTTTTCATTTTGAAACATGGTGCGGATATTCTGTTCTGATAAAATTGGGGTTTGAGAAAAACAGGAAAGGATGTCCGGGATGAAATCGCTTCGTTTTGTGTTGCCGATTCTTCTGATTCTGGCGCTTGCATTGGTTTTGCCTTTTTCCTTCGCCGCTGAATATCTTGGGGATGCGGATAAGGACGGCAATGTTACTTCATCTGATGCGCGGCTGGTGTTGCGCTGTGCTGTCGGTCTGGAAGAAGCAAGCGAGCAGGTTTCGCGTTTTTGCGATATGAACGGCGACGGCGTGGTTACCACTTCTGACGCCAGACTGATTCTGCGTACGGCTGTTTCATTGGAAGAAAAGGTGACGGTTTCGACTGCTGATCCGTCTGTTCCCGCAGAACAGACGACAGCATATGACCAGCTGCCTGATGAAAACTTTAACGCAGTTGATACCTATGAAATCAACTGGGAAATTGTTCGTTATGAGAATGGATCAGCCCTGCCGCCCATTCGTTCCATGGTTGCTGCCCGTGTGGCGGAAAGCAGTTATGGACAGGAATTCACCGCAACACAGTATGGATATTATGTCCGCAGTGACGGTATCTTTACCGATGCTGCCGGCAATGCCAAGGATGTTGGCTGTGTCGCATGGGATCGCTGGAATGGTTCCGGGGAAAATGTAAGATATTATTATCTGATCAACTATACTGACGGGGAAAGTCTCGGCTTTGACAACACAATCTTTGAAACCGTATTGGGCAATGAGATGGAAAGTCTGGCACCTGCTCTTCCCTCCGCTCGCGCCTTCTGTTCTCTGGACGGTCTGGAACTGACCGAGGGAACACTGAATGGTGAGGTGTGTTATGACCTGTACCTTGCCGGCGAAGAAGACACCGTCAAAAAAACTTCGTTGGTTTATGACCAGCAAAGCGGTCTGTATCTGCCCCGTGTTTCCTGTGTGTATGCTGCCGACGGAACGCTTTTGCAGGAAGCGAAACTGCTTTCATTTTCTCAGACGCCGGATGAGAATCTGTTTGGTGTGCCTGATGTGCCGGGTACCATGATTACAGCTTCTAACTTTTTGAGTAAAGCTGATGCGATTCTTTCATTCGGAGAAAAAATAGGCGTTTCCTTAGCATCGTAAGACATAAAAAGCTTTGGGGTTATCAGACGGGGAGCCGTCTTATAATAAATGGAAAAGGAAAGGAATTATTTTATCATGAAAAGAACTTACAGTGCGGTTGCCATTGCAGCGATATTGCTTTCGCTGGTTGTTGTCGGCACCATGGTTTTTGCCTCCGGCGTGCGCCTGAAGGGAGATGTGGACATGAATGGTAATGTAACCAGCTCTGATGCGCGCAGCATTTTGCGCGCGGCAGTGGCTTTGGAAGAGTTCACAGAGGAACAGAAGCTGATTGCGGATATGGACAATAACACCATTGTGGATTCTTCTGATGCACGGCTCGCCCTGCGTGTTGCCGTTCGTTTGGATGCTCTCGTAACAATGGAAGATACCACGGTTCCCACAGAACCGACAACAGAACCGCCCGTTGAACCTTCGACTGACCCCGCAACGGAGCCTTCCACTGAACCCTCTACCGAGCCTTCCACTGAACCCTCTACGGCACCTGTGTTGGAACTGACAGAGGATACTGCCTGCGTGATTTCCGCTACGCTGGAAGATCTGGATGAAAGCGGAAAAATAAGAAGTCGTCAGGTCGTTGCGGCGCATCGTGTTGTGACCGGTGAAGATGGCGTTGCCACGGATGAGTTCTATTATCGTGGTTCCGATTTCTTTGATGGGAAAGATATCGGCCTGATTTTGCGCGAAACACCTGCTGCGGATGGGACAAAAGATCAGGCGTTAACACTGATCGCCTATGAATCAAAGGAGTATTTTGGTTTCCCCTCTGCGCTGTTGAAAGATACGAATCTTGCTGTTGAAGGCGGTGTCTCGATTCCGGTATATTTCTGTGACAGCATTGATGGTATTGAAGGCGAAACAGTTACTGTTGGAGACAAGGAATATTTTGTAGTAACTGAGGACGAAAATGCCATTGGCGGTTATAATAAGTTGTATCTTGCACCTTACGGTGACGGACAATATGCTGTTGAAATCCGCGAAGCCTATGATGCAGCTGGTATGCTGAGCAAGCGCATTACCCTTGATATGGATTCGTACCAGCCGGATGCAGACAGTGCTTTTTCGCTGGATGGTTTAACTGGCAAAGAGTATGTCGACAACTCCATTGCGTCTTTGGCAGATTTGATTGAAAAACTCAATGCAATCGGTATTACCTTTTGAGTAATAAAAAAAGAAACAGCATATTTTTGCCGGTACTGATATTGAAAATAGCAGGCGGTTGAACCCGAAATGAAACGATCTATCAGATTTTGTGCGCTTGCGCTGTCTCTTTCGCTTTTGCTCATGACGCTGAGTATTTTCGGCGCGGCGCAGAAACTAAAAATGGGTGATGTGAACGGCGACGGTAAAGTCACCACATCGGATGCGCGAGAAGCACTGCGAATGTCAGTGGGACTTGGCAGTTATACGGCGGATCAGCAATTGGTTGCCGATGTAACCGGTGATAACATTGTCAAGAGTCGTGATGCACGCTTGATTTTGCAGGTTGCAATACACATTTATGATGAATCTTATTTCTATGATAAGTTCTATACGGAACCACCTCCGCCGCTGACCGGAACCACCGAGCAGCCGACGCGGGATGTAAACTGGGACGATATTCTTGGAACATCGGAAGGCGAAACCAGTCGGACGCCCACGACGACACAAAAGCCGACTCATCCGAATAATCAGTTTACAAAGCCGACAGAGGAACCGGGAACCCTGCCGGACACGACTGTTCCCGATACGACCAATGGTACTGGGGAGGAGCCCGGTACCGTGCCGGCAAGTACGGTTCCGGCAACTTCGATTATTCATACTGGTACGCCGTCTCGGCCGTCAACGGAACCGACCGTAAGCAGACCGACAACAAGCGTGCCTGTTACCGAAGATCCCAATGCGCCGCGGCTTGTGCTGAAAGAGGTGCCGGCGGCATCCGGCATGGTCAAACTGGAAGTTTGGGTCGAAAATGTTCCCACCTTAAAACAGGGGACACTGGAACTGACCTATTCCCCGTCAGTGCTGCGTTTTTCTTCCTTTGTACCGGAATCCGGTTTGGGAATGGTTGATTTCCGGGAAGGAACATCTGTTAAGCAGTTGTTGGGAATGTTTGAATTAAACAGCGGTGCGCCGGACGGCAAATTGCGGCTGGGAACGCTTAGCTTTGAAATCGTTTCCGAAGATGCCGGTTCCGCGATCTTGACATTGGCGGTCAGATCAGGCAGTGTTTACAATTGGGTTGGCGTCAACGGTCCGTTGCAAACACAACCGAATCCCGTTACCTGCAATGTTTCTCTTTCCTGAACGGGACGGCAGCTGCCAGGTGTATGTGAATGAAACGGGGGCTGCTGCGGGAAAATCTCGCGGCAGCCTTTGTCCCATTATCCGGCGTATCATTTTGAATGCAAATCGGGCGTTTGTCCGTTGGCATAGCGGATTTCCGCATTCTTTTACGAAAGGGTTTTCATGTATGAAAAAAAGCAGGTTCTTTTCTGTTTTAAGCGCGGTTATTTTGGTCGCTGCGCTGACAATTACTGCGTTCAGTGCCTCAGCAGCAGGACTGCGCGGTGATTTGGATGGCAATGGCAGAGTTTCTACGGCGGAAGCGCGAACCATTTTGCGTGCGGCTGTAGGACTGGATAAACTGACGGAAGAGCAGGAATTCATTGCCGATATGAACGGTGATGAAAAGATCACTTCCACGGATGCTCGTCTGGCGCTGCGTGTGGCGGTTAGTCTTGACGAGGCACAGGAGCTTCCTGAGCCGAGTGACGAAGTGAACACAACCGATCCGACCATTCCTACGCTGCCCACTCCGTCGGAAAATCCGACAGAGCCAACGGTTGTACCGGAACCCACCGAACCTACGCCGACTGAGACGACAGAGCCGGAACCCACTGAGCCGTCTGAACCGGATATGGAGATCGATGTTTCGTGCTATTTAAAAGGGACAATGTTTATGCCCGATACAAACGGAGAAATGACGGAAATGTCCATTGAGAGCGCGCACGAGACATATGAAGATCAAGTTGGTGTGTGGCCAAACCAGAAGACCGAAACGCTGAATCGATATTTTTACCGTTCTGCTGATCTGTTCCCCGGTCATGATGTCGGTATGATCTCACTCGAAAGTGTAAATTTGTTGGGCAATGTCACCAGTGATATGTATATTTTGAATTTTGATACCAAACAGTATTTGGGGCTGAACTCGTCTATTGCCGGTGAAGTTGGCGGCGGCACCGGTGATGAGGTGGATGGTTTGCAGGGAACGGCTATGGCGATACCCGTCTACTATTCGCTGGATAATCTGGAAGTGCAAAATCGTGAATTTGAAGGAAAAGAATATCCGACAGTTACAACGGTTGATGAAAACGGCGGAGAAACGATTGTTTATTTGCAGAAATTGGAAGGCAGATCGTTTTATGAGCCGGCACTGATGGAATCTTATGATGCGGCTGGAAACCTTCTGTCCCGTCTGGTCATAGACGAATACAATCCGGATCCGAGCGGCTATTTTGATCCGAAAGCAATGGGTCTGGACGGCGAATATTATTCTTCGATGGCTGGGATGATGCTTGGCATTGATTATATCATGGACTTTATGAATGTCCTCGGTATGTTATAATTGGCAGCCGCCACACCATCCGATCAGAAACAGCAGGAATGCCGTTACCTGCTTGTTTGACTAATCGAAGCAGGTTCCTGAACGATTGTTATTTTCGCTTTGCAGATTTGTTCCGGGTAATAGCTGGAAGTTGTTGATTCCCATTTCTTGTCCAGAGGAATCGCTAAAAACGATTGCCGAAATCTTTGCTTTGTTTCATATTCGGCAACTGGCTGCAAAGATACCGATTGGTTTGTCGGTTCTCAAAAAACGAAAGAGCGCCGCATGAGCGATGCGGCAGTCAATGGAAAGGACGCAAAATATGAAAGCAAAAAGAACCTCTCTTATTTTGACCGCTGCCATTGTTGCAATGGTTTTTACCGGTCTTTCGATGTTTGGTTCCGCCGCCGGTTTGCGGGGCGATCTCGACAAAAACGGCCGGGTTTCCACTGCGGAAGCGCGGACGATTTTGCGAGCGGCGGTTGGACTGGAAGAATTGTCTGAGGAAGAAACTTTCATCGCTGATATGAACGGCGACGAAAAAGTGACTTCTACCGATGCTCGTCTGGCACTGCGTGTAGCGGTGAAACTGGATGATGCGCAGAATCTGCCAGAGGAAAGCGTGGATGAGACGAATCCTACCCCCAGCGATCCGCTGATTCCTACATTGCCTTCCAGTAATCCGGTGACCACAACGCAGGCGCCGACAACAACAGAGGCGCCGACAACGACCGAAGCACCAACGACTACAGAAGCCCCGACAACAACAGAGGCTCCGACTACAACAGAACCGCCTACAACGACGGAGCCCCCAACGACAACAGAGGCCCCGACTACGACAGAGCCGCCTACAACAACGGAACCGCCGGTTACTGAGCCCCCGGTGACAGAGCCCATTTCCGAAGTAGACGATGAATGTTATCTTTCGGCGGAAATGATCACATACGATGCTGACGGAAAGGTTTCCCGTTCGGACTCCATTGCCAGCGCGCATCAAACATATGTCGATCAGGGATTTGGATTGAAAGACTTTACACTGAACCGGTACTATTATCGTTCACCGGATATCTTTACGGGGCATGATGTCGGAATGGTCGTCAATGAGACCGTCGGTCTGTTCAGCAGAGAACCAGATACGGAAATGTACATTCTGAATTATGATACCAAAGAATATTTGGGAATGAGTTCCGCCTTGCTGGGTGAAGACAGCGGCATGGAAGGTATGCTGGATATCGATGCCGTATCGATGAATGTTGTATTGTATAATCGTTTGGATGGCCTGGATGCAGTAAAGGAAACAGTAGACGGCGTGGAATACGATGTGATTACGGAAACCAATGAAAATGGATCGTATTCAAAAACCTATTTGCACAAGCTGGACGGCAGAGATTTTTACGAACCAGCCATAATAGATACCTTTGCTGCCGACGGTACCCCGGTGTCTTCTATGATATTTAAAGAATATAATCCGGATCCTTCCGGTTTCTTTGATCCACAGACGATGGGATTCACCGGAAAGATGTACGCCAGCGCACTGGATCTCGGCGGCGAAATCATCGGCGGTGTATTCTCAGGGGAAATGGATCCCTACATCATGCGCTTTATGGAAAAGCTGGGAATGGAAACTGGTATGTGATTTATTTGCCGAAAATCAGGGCTGCCGCGATTCGGCGGCAGCCCCTTTTTTGAAATCAGATCCCAGAGGTGAAAAAAATGAAAAGAAGAGGGATCGCGGTCATATTGCTGCTTTGCTTTTTGCTGTCAGTGTGGACGCCAACCGCTTTGGCAGCGGGCGAAAGTGCAGCGTTCCTGGCGATTTTTGATATAGACGGTGACGGAGCGATTCGTACTGCTGACGCCCGTACCGTTTTACGCGCGGCGGTTGGCCTAACCGAGCTGAAAATGACGGAAGAAGCGAAGGAAGCGGGGGCTGTGGTTTTTGGTGACTGTGACGGAAATGGCACGGTTACCACCGGTGACGCCCGTTTGCTTTTGCGTTTTGCGGTTGGGCTCAGTGAAGAGAAAGACTTTGTTCTTCCGGGCAGCAAACCGGGAGATGATGAGTTGATCGATAACGATGAGACGACGACACCACCGCAAACAACCAACCCGCCGCAAACAACGGCTCCACCGCAAACTACTGCCCCCGATCCGTCGGAGGATGGAGACGGTTTTGACCCGTCCACTTTGCCGGTGCATACGCTGCTTTCGCCTCAGACCAATCACGGTTTGGGCACGGCGCGGATGATTATAACATCTGCTGAATATGCCGAAATGACGCCGGCCGGTCTTGGCAATATGTTGTCGAATGCGTTGAATACACCTTATATTCGCGGTACCGTGGACTATGTTGTGTCTGGCCCCAGTACCGTTGACGGTGATTCGATTTATCGCCTGCAAAGCGGCGCGAAAATCGAGGCGGGGGATGTGCAATACCTTTCTTCCGGATACCGACTGCCAGACAATCAGGTGCAATTGATGGGCGCAACCGTGGATGCACAACAGACGGCTCTTTATCTGAAAACCAACTGGCAGGTGCCTGTCTGTTATGTACCGCAAATGGGAAGCAATTATTCCGGCAGAGAGCTTAGTGGTTCTTTTTCCTCCCAATATATTGATTTGCGCTTCTTTAATACCACAGCCGGCAGCGGCTCTGTGCGCTTCCCGGAGGGTTGTGTTTTTTCCGCTGCATCCTGGAGTACCGCTACGGCTACAAAAGTGACCACGCTGCGTCTTACGCTTTCTGAAGCAGGCGAATTTTATGGATGTTTGGTCACCATGACAGACAGCGGTTATTTCCGTGTGGTGGCGCCAAATAAAGGCAACGGTCTCGCGGGAAAAACCATTGTTTTGGACCCGGGGCACGGTGGCAGTGATCCCGGCGGTGGTGCGGCTGGTGTTTATGAAGCGCCGATCAATTTGGGTACCGGGCTGTATTTGAAATCTCTTTTGGAAAGTGCCGGCGCTACGGTTATCATGACGCGCGACAGCGACAAAACGGTTTCATTGGATGAACGGAACTTGATAACGCGGCGGCAAGAAGCCGACCTGTTTATTTCCCTGCATTGCGATGTGGCGGATACTTCATCGGCAGCAGGTGTCAGCGTTTATTATTATTATCCGTGGTCCAAACCGTATGCCCAAAGCTTGCAGGATGGTTTGGTGGATGCTTACCGCAGTTCGGTGTATTCCGCCAGCTCGGCAAATTATTCCAAGGTTGATCGCGGTATTAAGTTTTACGCGTTTCAGGTTGCCCGTTCTGAAGGTTGTCCCGCGGTATTGATCGAATTGGGCTTTATGACCAATGCCCAGGAGCGTGCGACACTTCAAAAGGCGACAACCCAACAGGCGTTGGCACGAGGTATCTATAATGGTCTGGTGGAATATTATTCCTAAGTACAGATCGTTTCCCGATAGGATATGAAGAAAACCCAATGTTTGCTCCGTAAGGGGAATAAACATTGGGTTTTCCTTTTTGAAAATGGATGGATTCTGTTTGCTGTCGTGCCTGAACAGGACGGCAAACGAGGCACATTCGCTTCTTTGTTATTCAAGAATATTGCTGGTGATATAGTCGATGCCCCAGTTCGCAAGATTTTCTGCATACTCGGGGTCATCACAAGTCCAGCAGTTTAATTTGATGCCTTTTTCATGGATTGCCGCTACTCGTTCTTCTGTCAGTTCAGTATACAGGATGTCCAAATCCATTCCGAGCTCCTGAAGCTGTAAGAGCAGTTCGTCAGAATAGGTTTCGGTCAAAAATTGAACCGTTTGCTGAGGATATAAACTGCGCAGATCGATCAAATTTTCCAGGGAAAAAGAAATGAAAATCACTTGCTGAAGATCGTGCATTTTATCGATCTGCGCGGCAATGGAGGCGATCTGCTCTTTTGTCATACGATTTTTCAGCTCCAAAACAGCCGTTTTTTCGTATTTCGCGCAAATTCCGATGTATTCGGCAAGAGAAGGAATGCGCAAGTCGATTCTGCCGCGTAAACCGTCGGTGTCTGTTAGTTGAAGGCTGCGCAGGGTCTGAAAAGTGGATTGTTCGATCTCCAGAGAATCCAGCCCGACGCGCGCGGTATTATCATCATGAAAAATGACAAAACCATTGTCTTTTGTAACATGGATGTCTGTTTCAATGCCAAAATAGCTGCGATTTCCAGCTGCAACAAAGGCAGAGCAGGTATTTTCTCTTTCGATACCGCTTAAGCCCCGGTGGGCGATCATTTTTGTCTGTTTTGCATTGATTTTTTTTGTATTCATCGGTTCTGCCCCTTTCAAGATAGATCCAGCGAAGCCAGTCCAAAGGTATTGTAGCCTTTTTAGATGATTTTGTCAACGAAAGAGGAATATAAATAGGCAAAATTTCTCATGGACTGTTGACTTCTGGATAAAAAAGGATTATAATTGTTATAAATAAAACAGTCACGAGCATTTAATTTGTTTTTGACTTTTTATTGCTACTATTTGTGAAAGGATGAACAGTATGCTTGAATTCTTTGAAAAAATCGTTGCCTTCTTCCGTGAGATTTGGGAAGCAGTTCAGGAATTTGTAAAAATCGGTGACTGAGTCGTTCTTTATCATTGCGGCTTTTCTCATTTCGTTCTTATGACTGAATATACAGGTTTTTCCCATTCTTAAGACAAAAGCGGCGTTCGGGTTCCGGCGCCGCTTTTGTCTTGTTTTGATCGAATTGTAAAATATCCATGACAAAATGCACAAGTTTATCGGGAATGAACTTGTGGATTTTCATGTATTTTAGGATTGACAGAAAATGAAAGATTATCTATAATTTATGGTATCACAAAGAGGTGTGATGACAATTCCACCTTTTGTTTGTGAAGTATGCTTTTGGCATACACCTATTTTTATGGAGGTAATTTGTATGAAAGTCAAAAGAATCATCGCACTGGCTTTGGCACTTGTGATGTGCTTTGCTTTCGCCGCCTGCAACAATGATGACGCACAGACGAACGATCCCGGCATGACCAATGCTGAAGAAGGCCAGACCGCAGAGAACATGACCTTTGCAAAAGAAGGCACGCTGATGATCGGCGGCATTGGACCGCTTACCGGTGATAACGCGCAGTATGGTAACGCTGTTAAACTCGGCGCTGAACTTGCTGTCAAAGAAATCAACGCCACCGGCGGCATCAATGGTTATGAAGTTGCTTTCCGCATGGAAGACGATGTCAGCCAGGAAGAAAAAGCTGTTACTGCTTATAACAACCTGAAGGACTGGGGTATGCAGATGCTGATGGGCACTGTTACTTCTGCTCCCTGTAAGGCTGTTTCAACCGAAACAGAAGCAGACAACATGTTCCTTCTGACTCCTTCGGGATCTTCTGTTGACTGCATCGAGCCGGACACCGCATTCCGTGTTTGCTTCTCCGACCCGAACCAGGGCGTGGGTGCTGCTGATTATATTTCCGCAAACTCCCTTGCCACTAAGATTGGTATCATCTATAACAGCTCTGATACCTATTCCACCGGTATTAAAGACAAGTTTGTTGAAGTTGCTCCCTCCAAGGGTCTGGAAGTTGTCGGTGAAGAAGCTTTCACCAATGACAGCGCAACTGACTTCAACGCTCAGCTGACCAACCTCAGAGATGCTGGCGCAGAGCTTCTGTTCCTGCCGATCTATTACACTCCTGCTTCGCTTATCATGACGCAGGCGAAAGCCATGGGTTACACTCCCTTGTATTTCGGTTCTGACGGTATGGACGGTATTTTGGGCATGGATAACATCGATACCACTTTGGTGGAAGGCGTTATGTACCTGACTCCGTTCATCGAGAGCTCTACCGATGAAGCGACTGCAAAGTTTGTAAAGAGCTTTACTGCTGCTTATCCGGATCAGACCCAGTACATGAACCAGTTCGCAGCGGATGCTTATGATGCTATGTTCATCATCAAGGCTGCTGCTGAAAAGGCAAATGTAACTCCCGATATGGAAATTTCCGCTATCGGCGATGCAATGAAAGTGGCTATGACCGAGATCACCGTCAATGGTGTAACCGGTACCGGCATCACTTGGGACGCCAGCGGCGAGCCCACCAAGCAGCCCAGAGTTGCTAAGATCGTTAACGGTGAAATTACCGCTGCCTGATTTGAACTCGTTTATACTGAGAACGGGTATGCCGCCTGTATGCGGCATACCCGGTTTGAGGTTATATCGGCGGTTTGGCAAAAGCTTTGAAACATTGCCTTTGGTTCGGCAAGCGGCTGTATGAAAAGCATTGTTTCAGAGCTTTTGTAAGTATATTTACACTGTGCAATTCCATTAGTTTTGGGAGTGGAAGATATGAAGTTCCTTTCGCAGTTGATCTCGGGTATTAGCCTGGGCAGCATCTATTCGCTGATCGCTCTGGGATATACCATGGTTTATGGTATCGCAAAAATGCTGAATTTTGCGCACGGCGATGTCATTATGATCGGCGCCTTTGTTGTTTATACCGCTTGCGTTACCGGAGGACTTTCACCGGTGCTGGGCGTGTTGCTTGCCATTGTTGTCTGCACGATTTTGGGCGTGGTGATCGAACGACTGGCGTACAAGCCTTTGCGCGCTGCCGCTTCGCTTGCTGTTTTGATTACTGCCATCGGCGTAAGCTATTTCCTGCAAAATATGGCGTTGCTGGTTTTCGGATCAGATACCAAGCAGTTTTCTTCTGTTGTTTCGCTGGAACCGGTGTCGTTGGCAAACGGGAATCTTGTGATTACCGGTGAAACCATTGTCACCATTGTTGTATCGCTGATCATCATGATTGCTTTGTACCTTTTTGTCAATCGCACGAAGCCGGGTAAAGCCATGCTCGCTGTTTCCGAAGATAAAGGCGCTGCGCAGCTTATGGGTATCAATGTAAACGGAATGATTGCACTGACCTTTGCCATTGGCTCGGCATTGGCTGCCATTGCCGGTGCGCTGCTTTGTTCCGCTTATCCTGCGCTGAGCCCCTATACCGGCGCCATGCCGGGCATCAAGGCCTTTGTCGCTGCCGTTTTCGGCGGCATAGGGTCAATCCCGGGTGCCATGGTCGGTGGAATTTTGCTGGGTATTATTGAAAACCTGAGCAAGGGGTATATTTCCTCTCAGCTTTCAGATGCTATTGTGTTTGCGGTTTTGATTTTGGTCCTTTTGCTCCGGCCGACCGGTATCATGGGCAAAAAGATCAACGAGAAAGTGTGAGGTGATTATTATGAGCAAAAACCAACCTTCGCCCTTATCTCAAAAAAAGCAATTGCGCCCGGTGACTAAAAAGAATCTGGTAACTTACGCGATTGTGATTGTCTTCTTTGCTTTGTTCCAAACGCTGACGGTTACCGGTAATTTAAAATTCGCTTATCAGAGTCTTCTGGTTCCGATTTGTACCAATGTCATCATGGCGGTTTCCCTGAATTTGGTCGTCGGTGTCTTGGGTGAGTTGAGTTTGGGACATGCGGGCTTTATGTGTATTGGCGCTTATGTCGGCTCCTTTTTTTCAGTTGTAACGGAAGAGTTGATTCCTGTTACCTGGGTTCGTTTTACGCTTGCCTTTGCTTTAGCCGCCATCGCCGCTTCCATTGCCGGCATTCTAATTGGTATCCCCGTTCTTCGTCTGAAGGGTGACTATCTTGCCATTGTGACGCTGGCCTTTGGTGAAATCATTAAATCGTTGGTTAATGTGCTTTATATCGGCAAGGATTCCAATGGATTCCATGTGTCAATGAGTTCTTCCGGATTGAATCTGCTGGAGGATGGCGAAGTGATCTTGAAAGGTCCGCAGGGAATTTCCAATACGCCTAAGGATTCGACTTTCCTGATTGGATTTATTCTGGTTATGCTTTCGTTGTTTATCGTAACCAACCTAATGGATTCGCGAACCGGCAGAGCGATCATGTCCATTCGTGATAACCGCATTGCTGCTGAATCCGTTGGTATTAACATTACAAAGTATAAACTGTTGGTGTTTACCATTTCTGCTGCCATTGCCGGATGCGCCGGTGTTTTGTATTCGCATAATCTGTCCTCGCTGACAGCTAATACCAACAACTTCGGCTACAATATGTCCATTATGGTTCTGGTTTATGTCGTTCTCGGCGGTCTGGGCAGTATCCGCGGCTCGGTAATTGCGGCTGCTGTGTTGTACGCATTGCCGGAATTGCTGCGCGGACTGGCAGATTATCGTATGCTGATTTATTCGATCATCCTGATTGTCATGATGATCGTCAACAACGGCGCTTTCTTCCTGAAACTTCGTGCAAAAATTGCACAAAGTTTCAGAAACAGCCTTCAAAAAAAGAAAAACGAGAAGGAGGCTGCGTGATATGTCATTGTTAGAAGTAAAAAATCTCGGCATTACATTTGGCGGTCTTCATGCGGTGGAAGATTTCAATTTGACACTGGAAAAGGGCGATCTGTATGGTTTGATTGGCCCCAACGGCGCAGGGAAAACCACGGTTTTCAATCTTTTGACCGGCGTATATAAGCCGACCTCCGGAACCTTCTATCTGGACGGAAAAGAACTGAAAGGCAAAAAGCCTGTTGATATCAATAAGGCAGGCATTGCCCGTACCTTCCAGAATATTCGTTTGTTTAAAAAATTGTCGGTGCTGGATAATGTCAAAGTTGGTCTTCACAATTCGATGAAATATTCGACTTTGACCGGTATCCTTCGTTTGCCCGGGTATTTTAAAGTAGAACGGGCAATGAACGAAAAAGCGCGGGAACTGCTGCATGTTTTTGAGCTGGACGGCGAAGCGGATACACTGGCGTCGAACCTGCCTTACGGTAAACAGCGTAAACTGGAAATTGCCAGAGCCATTGCTACCAATCCGAAGCTGCTGCTCCTGGATGAACCGGCTGCCGGTATGAACCCCAATGAAACAAACGAGTTAATGGAGACGATCCGCCTGATCCGCAGCCGTTTTGATCTGACCGTGTTGGTCATTGAGCATGATATGAATCTGGTGTCCGGACTCTGTGAAAAAATCACAGTTTTGAACTTCGGAACAGAGCTGGCGAAGGGACCGACTGAAGAGGTTTTAAAGAACCCCGAGGTTATCAAGGCATATTTAGGCGAATAAGGAGGGATCATCATGGCAATGCTGGAAGTTCGTAATTTGAATGTATTTTTCGGCGTGATCCAGGCGATCCGCGATGTTTCCTTTGATGTCAATCAGGGCGAGGTCGTTGCATTGATCGGCGCCAACGGCGCGGGCAAAACCACGACGCTGCACACGATCACCGGGCTTCTTTCTGCTGAAAGCGGTACGATCACGCTGGATGGAAAAGACATTACAAAAACGCCCGCTCATAAAATTGTTGCAATGGGAATGGCTCATGTTCCGGAAGGACGGCGTGTCTTTGCGTCTCTTTCGGTTTATGACAATTTGAAAATGGGAGCATATACCCGTAAGGACAGCAAGGAAATCAAACAATCGTTATCTATGGTTTTTGAAGCGTTTCCCCGGTTGCAGGAGCGCCGCAATCAGATTGCCGGAACCCTTTCCGGTGGTGAGCAGCAAATGCTTGCGATGGGAAGGGCGCTGATGAGCAAACCGAGAATTCTGTTAATGGACGAACCGTCAATGGGTCTTTCTCCTCTTTATGTTACGGAGATCTTTGAGATTATCGAGCGTATTAAGCAGGAAGGAACGACGGTTCTTCTGGTTGAACAGAACGCCAATAAGGCGCTTTCCGTTGCCGATCGCGCCTATGTGCTGGAAACCGGCAGCATTAGCATGAGCGGGGATGCAAAAATGCTGATGAATGATGAACGGGTTCGCAAAGCATATTTGGGTGCATAATTGAAAAGCAAAATTGTTTCAGCCGAAGGGTTTTGCCTTCGGCTTTTTTTGTATTTTTTCTCTTTTTTAAGAGGTATCGATCAATATTCAACCGTTGCACTGTATTACAAGGGAAACAACGCACTGCCGAGGCGGATGCTTATGCGTCTGAGCGATAAAATCAAGAATGTGCTTGGCTTGAGGGGCGTTTTCAGTTCTTTGTACGCAGCCCTGCTGCAACGCGCAGGATGTGAATGCCATGTGACATTCTTTGCGGTGATTTCACCCTATTCCCGGCTTATTCTGCCTGGTTCATCTTTTTGACCCTGTTTACCGCCTGCTGGCTCTGGTACTCGTTCCGGCAGGTGAAGCGTCTGCACGCTGAACAATAAAGAGAAGATCCAAAGCGCCCCGCTGCTTGACAAAGTTAGCGGGGCGTGGTATAGTGTATCAAATTTTTCAGAAGGAGCGCATACCATGAAAACCAAAACCATGCGTTATATGGGATATCCCGTCCTGATGCAGCAGAAATGCGATGCAGAAGGGCTTTGGTTTTCGTCGGTCTGTTCCCCTCAGAACGGATGATTCCGTTTTTTCTTACAGCCGACCGCAGCCGTAAGCTCTTCGCCGGAGCTTATGGCTGTTTTTTATACGAAAGGGTTGATATTCGATGAATTTTTCTCACATTGACGGCGGCAAAAGTTTTGACTTCGGCAGAACGGCAGCGCAGTACGCGAAATATCGGGATATTTATCCCGATACGCTCTACCGGCGACTATTTGAAATCGGTGTGGGGCGCAGCGGGCAGAAACTGTTAGATATCGGCACCGGAACGGGCGTATTGCCCCTGCATCTGGCGGGCAGCGGCGCTGAGATTTACGGCATGGATATTGCGCCGGAGCAAATTGAGGTGGCGCGGCGCGAAGCTGCGGTGCGCGGACTTGACAAAGTGCAGTATCTTGTGGGAGATGCCAATCATCTGCCCTTTGCGGACAATACCTTTGACGGTGTGACCGCCGCCCAATGTTTTTGGTATTTCGATAAGAAAAAGGTTCTGCCGGAAATTCGGCGGGTGCTAAAGGATGGTGGTATTTTTGTTAAAATCTATCTGACCTATACGCTGGATAACGAAATCGCAGCCCGCTCGCATTCGCTGGTAAAAGAGATGAATCCCCTTTGGACGCCGGAAGCCTCCGGCTCGCAGGATATGACGGACGATTGCTTCCCCGGACGGCAAACGGAACATATTTATTGCGAGCTGCCCTTTACCCGTGAGAGTTGGCTGGGACGCATGACCGCCTGTCGGGGGACGCTGGCTTCTATGGATGCGCAAACCTTTCGTCGGTGGGAGGAACGAATGCGGGAGCTGCTGCAACCTTACCCGGAATCCTTTACGATTCGGCACTTGCTTATCCTATCATCTTTTATTGTACGGAAGGAGATTGAATGAAAATGTTGAACCACAAAGGCACAGTGACTTTACAGACCGAACGGCTGCTTTTGCGCCCTTTTTCCACAGCGGATGCCCAGGCGATGTATGACAATTGGGCAACGGACCCCGAAGTGACGAAGTTTCTGACCTGGGAGCGTCACCGCTCGGTGCAGGATACGCTGGCGTTCCTGTCCAGCTTAGACTATAACAAACCGGATGTTTACCAGTGGGCAATCGTATATCAGGGTGTGGTCATTGGTTCAATCAGCATAACAGAAATCGACGAAAATGCCCGCATTGGTGCATTTGGATACTGCATAGGCCGTAGCTTTTGGCGGCAGGGCATTATGAGTGAAGCGGTACAGGCGTTGCTGCCGTTTCTGTTTGACGAGGTGGGCTTTCACCGGGTGGAGATTGACCACGCGGAAAAAAATCCAACTTCCGGCGCAGTTGCCAAAAAATGCGGCTTTACTTACGAGGGCAAAAGCCGCGCAAAATTTTACCGCCACGGGGAATACCTGGATATCTGCCACTGGGCAATGTTGTCGGAGGACAGAGTGGTTCGCTAATATAGAAAAGGCGGATTGGTTTTGGTTCGTTTGTGAAAAGGAATCTTGCGGGAGGAGTAGCATAAAGATTCGGACATCCTTCGGATATACATAGGTTTTTCTCTGTATAGTAAGAATTGTGCGTATTCCTTCTTCCCCGTAATGTCCTATTTTTCTAATTTCATAAAACTATCTAATGATGGCAAAGCCTTCCATATCTTCACGCTTCCCTCATCAATCGCGACTGCGGCGCGATTGACACTCTTTTTGCGGCGTGATAAAATAGAAGAAAAGCGCGAGGAGGCGCGGCCATGGGATTCGGTGAGAAGCTTAAAAATATTGTTGGTCTGGAGGGCAGTGTAAAGGATTTTATTAAGCCGGCAGCGGGGTATACCTGCGCCAATATCACCTTAGGAGGCGCCGGGTATCCGATCAATCAATTTCACCAGCAATACCTGACCTATGTAGAGGGGCTGGATACAGAACAGGCTGGTTCCATTTCTCTGATAACCGGACTTTTTGACGCGTTTAATGATCCGATCATGGGGATGATTACGGATCGTACCCGTTCCCGCTTTGGACGGCACCGCCCCTATTTGCTGTTTTCATTGATTCCCTTTTGTTTGGCGTATTTGATGAAATGGTCGTCTTTCGGCGTGTCATCACATGGTGTAGACAGTACATGGATATGGTACCTGACGGCGGGGCTGCTCTATTCCGTCGGGTATACCATGGCGTCTATTCCTCATACAGCGATGCTTCCGCAGGTGGCGCCCCATTATTTTCAGCGCACGCAGTATAAAATCGTGGAATATCTGATGAATTCCATTGGCCAGATCTCATCCTATGTATTCACGGCACTGGCGCTCAGCAGCTTTAATATCAAAACAGCTTTGACCGCTTTACCCACGCCGGAGCCGGAGCACCGTGGAAATTATATGATGATCGGTATCATTCTGACTCTTTGGTTTGCCTGGCCGCTGATCCTTTGTTTTTTCAAAACAAAAGAACCCTCGTCTCTGGGACAGCCAAAAGAACCACTGAACATCCGTTATTTGTTGAATGAGTATCGTCTGGTTTTTTCCAATCGCGCCTTCCGGCAGTATTTCATGATTACGATGTTCTATTCTCTGAGCCGAAATTTTTACAGTATTACCGATCAGTATTTTATTATCAGCGTTGCCGATCAGTACAACTTCTTCAATTCCTTCATCATTATTTCCGGCATTGCCGAATTTTGCGGCGCGCCTCTGAATTACCTGCTTGTGCGTTATAAGCAAAAAACTTTTTGCGGTAAGTTGTTGGGACCTCTTATGATCTTAGGATTGTTCTTAAATGTCTTTATCAATCCGACAACGCCGGCAGGTGTAACGCAGACCATCATTGTGCTGTCTATGATCTTGTATAACTTCGGCTTTTCCGGCCCCGGCTTTGTTGGCGAAAACATCCAGCCCGATGTGACCGATGTGGATGAGATGATCACCGGGCGGAGGCGCGAAGGTGTGGTTAGTACTTTTAAGTCCCTGTTCAGCAAGACGGTCAGCAGTCTGACCAGTTATGTTGTCGGCAAGAGCCTGAAGGACTTTGGTTATGATCCGCAGATCAAAGCGCCGTCGGCGCAAAGCCCGTTTACCATCTTCGGTTTAAAGCTGAATTTTGCCATTCTGCCGTCCATTTTTGCCCTTTGCTCGGTGCTGGCGATTTATGCCTACTCCATGAATAAAAAAGATCACGAGCTGATGAAACAAATCATTGCCGAACGGCATACATACGGACGGGTCATGACAGATCTGACTGCGGAGCAGATTCAGAAGCTTGAAAAAATTTCCGGCAAAAAATGGCGGGAAATGTGGATCAGTACAGTGGCGGAATCGGAAAAACCACCGGTTACGGTTTGATTTTCTACGATAAAAAACGCACCCCTCAAAAACGCGTGATATCCTTAATGGAGAAATCCAAGACAACTGAATAGGATACAGACAAACCGTCCTCAACCAAAAAGGTTGAGGACGATTTGTTATTTAACGAATTTTTATCTGGATTCAGATTTTTTGTGGTTTACATTTGTATTCCCAAACGACAGAAACTGAAAATATGCAGAATAATTTGAAATGGTCAGATGAAAGATGTTCT
>CALWIU010000057.1 GCA_944380845.1 uncultured Clostridia bacterium
ACATAAAATTATGCTTGACTTATTTCTTTATTTTTATTTTCGCTTCGAGCAGCCGTTTTTTTTCTGCGGATAAATACTGTCAGACCAAGTGCAGCTAATACAAGAGCAGAACCTCCGGAAATCAATAACCCTTCTGAGAGTCCCTCTGTTTCATACGAGAATTCAACGGTATGCTTTCCTGCCGGGACACGGATCGCCGCAAGATATCCATCAATTGTCATCATTTCCGCTTCCCTGCCGTCCACCGTGCAGGTCATGCCGCGTGCCGGAATGGAAGTAAACAGCAAAGACGATTCCTGATTGGTAACTTCGCAAATCACCCCGCTGTCAGTCGGCTGCGCCTCACAGCTTCCCATTGCCGTAATCTGATCGTAGCAGGATTCAAACAATGCACGGTCAAAGGAATACAGCGCCAGACCGGATGTGCCAACGCTGACCCCTTCCGTTTTCACCGTAATCTCAATTACATCGCCCTTTTGAAATTCGCCGAGATATTTCATTGGTTCACGGTATAAAATCAGCGTCACATCCTTGCCGGCAGCCTGGATCGTCATATCGCCCTTTTTATAATTGTGGCAAAGATAAACCGGGCCGTCCTCCTCCAGCGTATAGCGATATGTGATGCTCACAGGCTGGTCGGACCGGCTGCGTATATAAGTCTCGCTGGTCCAGTTCACCGATCCTTCAGAAAGCGTCGCATTGGCCGTCTCGATTGTGCGGTTTTCTATTTTTTTATAAATCGGCTCGTCTATACCGGTCAGAGCGGCAAAGAACCGATTTTGTTCCTCGTAATTTTCAACGGTTCCGTCCGGCTCCCAAGCAAGAATCTCTTCAGAGGCAGGGAACATGACCGGCAATACTTTTTCATTTTCCATGATCTCAATGCTGTCTTTTTCATCGATTTTTTTCAGGTAATCCGGCGCCATCTGCATCGACACACCGGCTAAATACCGAATGTTCAAAACCGAATTCAACATGGGGGAATAGGGGCAATATACGGTGCTGACATTTTTTGCATAAACACGATAGCCGAGACCTTTATAAAAATCATACGCCGCCCCGTCCATGGTTGAAGAATAATAGGTCAGCCCCTTGATCCCGAAAAGCTGGCAATGATCGAATGTCCAGTTGTAGTACATTTCGGATCGATAAAAATCATCCTCATTGTCGGCATAGGTTTCGGTAAAATAAGCCATTTCATCATCGTAATTGGTATATCGGTTTACATCGCCGACCTCCGTGCCGGAAAGCAATACGATGGAAGAATTGGAAAATACTTCAACAAGCATACAGGCAGCCAGCAAAATCGCTGCGTTTTTTTGAAAGGAGTCTCCATGATATTTCGAGAATAGCACCAGAATAACGGTATACAGCAAAAGAAAAATGACGCCCATGGCTATCGATTCGGTTGAAAGCTGTTTTTCCTCCGGGATCACAAGGACAAGAACAAACACCGCGGCTACAAAGAGAGCAGATGCAAGAATCTGCCCAACCGGGATGCCGTCCAGCTTGCGAAGCAGCTCATAGCACATAATCAAAACAATAAAGGAAAAAATGAAGGTCCAGCGGCCGGGCAATTGGTTCGGGAAATGGAAACCGTGCCATGCGTAATCCAGATAATTCAGGTTCATGGAAAAATATAAAAATACGACCAACCCGGAATACAGGATCTTACGCGGCAGTGCAATTTTTTTGTTCATCAAAAACAGCGGCAATAAAATCAAAACAAAAAACCCACTGTATATATTCGGAACATCATATTGCAGGGAAACAGGAGTTGCGGGGAAAAGATTCGCCAAATACTCAAACAGTGAGTTATAAAGCTCCGGTGCGGACGGCGCAGGAATATCAGACGCAATGGTATGCTGCAATCCGAAATAGACAGGAAGCAGTACAAAGGCGGCAAGACCGCCCGCCAGCAAAGAAAACAGAGAAAATCGCAGGCCGCCGAAGATTATCCCTTTGAATCGTAATTCTTTTATGTGCTCAGCTGCATAAACAAGAAAATAAATGATTAAAAACAGGCAAATACTGAAACTGATATAAAAACCGGAATAAATCGTCAAAGCCAGAATCAAACAGTAAAAGAAGGGCTTTTTCTCTTCCATCAGCCGTTCAAAGCCCAGCAGGATCAGCGGGAAAAAGACAACCGCATCAAACCACATGACCTGGCTGATAAAAGCAAGGCAATACGAACACAGCGCATAGGCAGAAGAAACGCCGACAGTAAACCAGTCAACCTTTTTAAATTTGCGCCGGCAATACAGGCCAAAACTCAGCCCTGCAAGCCCAAACTTAAACAAAATCAGATAATCCAGCGCATCGATCAGAAGCGACAGCGGCGAAAGCAATAACAGAAAATTGAACGGGCTGTTGCAATAGTAAGCGTTCTGAACAAAGGTATCAATTCCCATGGCTCCGTCCCAGGAAAAAAGATCCATGGCAAGCTCGCGGCGGGACGCATACTGGTGCCGCAGCATGGGGAAATACTGGCTCCATAAATCCATACCCAAAAGCGAATTGTCCCCAAAGGGGCGAATCCCCAGGCGGATAAAAGAAATCAGCATTAAAAAGACAGGCACAGCAAAACAAAGAACCAAAAAAAGCAGCGTTCGCTTTTGCGGCTTGCTTAACTCTGACAACCGGGGAATGCGCGGGAAAAAATGCTTCTTTGCTATATCCATAATCAAACTCCGTTTATTGAATCTTTGACCTTTATCATATAGGATTATTCTAAAAAAGTCAAGAACGACAGATACGCACTGCCTGCGCAACGACTACACAAAAATATGAAAAAATTTTTACATTATTTTGTCAAATCAGTGGAAAGATTTTTATACTTGTGGTATACTGTATCCATATTGAGTCAGAAAGAAGGGGTTCTATGGCAAAGGAAAAAGCTGTGGTCAACGAAAAAAACGGATGGGTCATGCCAAAGAAAGAAATATGGATATTCGCCATCGGCGCCGGAGGTCAGGGCATGATATATGCCATGATGTCCAGCTATGTCAGCGACTATTATGTCAATGTACTTCAGCTGCCATTGATTTTTGTTCTGCTTTTAATGCTGCTGGCAAGAGTATGGGACGCCATCAATGACCCGCTGATGGGCATGATTGCCGACCGGCACACAACAAAATGGGGAAAAATGAAACCCTATATTCTCTTTGCCGCCATACCGATTACGATTTTAACAATTTTAATGTACTTTGCGCCGGAGGGTCTGAGCAAAACCGAACTGATGGTCTATACCGCTTTTGTGTATGTCTTCTGGGGTATGTTTTACACCATGGCGGATGTGCCGTTCTGGGGGCTTCCGAATGTTTTAACGCCCAACGCACAGGAACGCTCTCAGGTGATTTCTCTGGGCCGCACGGTCAACGGCGTCGGCTCCGCTGTTCCGGAAGTGCTGTTCCTTGTTGCCGGATTGGTACTGCCCGGACTGCTGGGTACCACCGGTATTGAATATTTCAAACAGCAATATTTAATTATCGCCATTGTCACGGTTCTGATCGGCATCGTCCTATACGCCAACACCTATTTCCGCGTAAAAGAACGGATCGTTCCCCCGCTGCGCAAGCGTCAGCCCGGTGAACCCGGCCAGCTCAAACGAATTTTCACCTGCAAACCTCTGATGCTGGTCATGGCAATGGGCGTGCTGTCCAGCGGCCGATACATGGTGCAGGCTGCTGCTGTCCATGTGGCGCGTTATGCCTTTTACATCGGCCCTGAAATCACCGCCGATATGTCGATTGCAGAAAAAACCGAATACATTGCCGCCAGCGTTTCCTCGGTCAAAACCATTTTTCAGGTCTGTGCGATCGTGGGTATGTTCGGCGCGATGCTTTTCATGCCGGTTTTGATGAAAAAATTTGACTATAAAAAAATCGTTATTACAACCTGTCTTGCCGGTTTTGTCGCCAGTATTTTTACCACGCTGATCGGCTGGTTCACTGCGAACCTTTATGCCTGCATTCCTTTCGTATTGATTACCTGCATTCCCCTTGGCGTTTTGAATGTTATTTCCTATGCGATGATCTGCGACTGTCTGGATTACATGGAATTGAAAACCGGCTTCCGTGATAACGGTCTTGGCGCCGCCTGTCAGGGCTTTATCAACAAGCTCGGCAATGCTTTCGCGACCTGCGGCATTATTTTAATGTATATGTTCATCGGAATGCAGCCTGAACAGATGCTGTCATCCGATGTTATCATTGCCGCCACAGAACTGACGCGCATGCAGAACTTCGGAATGTTTTCTCTGGTTTCCATCGTACCCGGAATCAGTATGCTGCTGTGCGCCATCCCGATGTTCTTCTATCCGCTGACCTCAAAGGTTAAAAAACAGGTAGAACAGGAATTGGCGGAAAAACGCGAAGCGGAACATCTGCAAATCAACTAACGAAAAGGAATTCATGTATGCGAGATCGAAAAAAGAAGCATTTACGAGAACGGCTCGAAAAATGCGCCTCCCTTTTGTATATTCCGGCTCCGGAAGATTTAAATTTTGAAACCTCCGTATTGCAGCCGGAATATATCGACACTGCTGCTTTCTTTGGAAACGATCATCCCCTGCGTCTGGAAATCGGCTGCGGAAAAGGCAAATTCATTTGCGAAGCGGCGAAACGCGAACCGGATGTCAATTTTATTGCCGTTGAAAAAGTTGCCAATGTACTTGTCATGGCGTGCGAAGCGGCAAAGCGCGAAAATCTTCACAATGTACTTTTTGTCAAATGCGATGCGCATATGCTGCCGAAGTATTTAAAGAAAAACAGCATTGAGAGAATTTATTTGAACTTTTCGTGTCCCTATCCCAAAAACCGGGACACCAACAAACGACTGACTTATCCCGCTTTTCTGCGGATCTACCGCGATCTGCTTGCTCCCGGCGGCGAGATCCACCAAAAAACAGATAATATGGGCTTTTTTGCATTTTCCATTGAGCAATTTTCGCAAAACGGTTATATGTTGAAGAATGTTTCTCTGGATCTGCATCACAGCAATTTTGAAGGAAACATCGTTACCGAATATGAAAAGCGCTTTTCCGACCTTGGTCAGCCAATTTATCGACTGGAAGCCTACGACGGCACATCGGAGAAAACGCCATGAAGAACGGCGCAGCAGAATCGGAAGATCGCCTTTTGATCGAAAAACGGCTGAAAGAACTGTCCGACCGCAGTTTTTCCCGTGGCATCTTTACCGAAACAGAATTTCTGACCCCTGCGTCTCAGGCAATT
Organism: uncultured Clostridia bacterium; assembly: GCA_944380845.1. Taxonomy (GTDB): domain Bacteria; phylum Bacillota; class Clostridia; order Oscillospirales; family Acutalibacteraceae; genus RGIG2774. Next base: position 5,238 of record CALWIU010000057.1, read on the forward strand.
GCCTTAAGACTGCAAAACAGCGGCGAAATACATCCAGTAACCTTTTTTGGTCTTTTCCCAAACGCTGAGCGAAACATTGCCGTTTTCGGCAGTGAAAAAGAAACGGGATATACTTACGATCCTCCGATCGACTGTCTTGCCATTGAACCGCTATCTGAAAAATTCGGCGAAGAGCTTCACCACCGGGATGTATTGGGAGCCATTCTGTCGTTAGGCGTTCGCCGTGAAAGCATCGGTGATATTCTGCCGGACGGAAAAACAGCCTATGTCGCTGTGCTGCGAATTCTTTCTCCTTTTATTCAGGAAAATCTGAAACGAATCCGTCATACCGATGTCGCAGTAACTGCCATCACAAGTCTGCCGGAAATTGTCTTAAAAGAACCGGATCCTTCTGAATTTTTTGTGTCCTCCCAGCGCATCGACTGTCTTGTAGCCGCCGTTTGGCATTTATCCCGCAGTGATGCCAAAGAGCTGTTTGACAAAGAAAGGATTTTTCTTAACAGCAGTTTAATCAAGGACCCCGCCGCCAGCCTGAAAACAGGCGATATGATCTCTGTACGAGGGTTCGGGAGGTTCCGCTATCTCGGAACGGAAAAAGAAACAAAAAAACATCGGTTGCTGATAAAAGCAACCGTCTGGCGCTGAAAAAAAGCCGCCTTCCCTTTTTCTTTGAATCGGGAAGGCGGCTATTCTTAATTTGTTACATCAAACCAGGGGGTCCCTTTTTGATAATCGGCGATGGCGCCGGTATTTTCCATACAGAACGGATACGAGCGCAGCACCATCAAAAGCGTGTGCATGGCGCAGGATTGAATTTCTCCCTTTGTAATGCCATCTTTTTTTCCAAGGCTTTCCAGCAGGGAATTGTCATAATGCGCATGACGGGTGCCGGGAGCGGCGCCGGGCATCAGCACATCCACACCGGAGCGAACCCGATAAGCATTGTCCCGCAGCAAGGGGAAATCCGGATCTTTGGACGCACGCATCCACCAGTCCGTCATAACACAGCCGTCAAAGCCCCATTCGGAACGCAGGATGCCGTTAATCAGTTCGTAATTGTAATGCGCCCATGTTCCGTTGATTTTGTTGTAGGAAGTCATGATGTTCCTCGGCTTCGCTGTTTTTACACAGATTTCAAACCCTTTCAGGTAGATTTCGCGAAGGGCGCGCTCACTGACGCGAGAATCATTATGCGTGCGGTTGGTTTCCTGATTGTTGCAGGCAAAATGCTTCGGACAGGCGGAAACGCCATTTTTTTGAATGCCGGAAACAAAGGCTGCGCCTATTGTTCCTGTCAAAAGCGGATCTTCGGAAAAATACTCAAAGTTTCTGCCGCAAAGCGGATCACGATGAATATTCATACCCGGTGCGAGAAGCACATGCGACCCTTTTTTGGTCATTTCCCTGCCGACAAGATCATACAGCGCCTCCACCAGCGGCGCGTTCCAGCTGCAAGCCAACGCTGTTCCGATGGGCAATAGCGACGCTGTGGCAGCCAGACGAATACCGGAAGGGCCATCAGTCGCCGTAACCGGAGAAACGCCGCGATCCCGCAAAGATTGTTCCGTTCCGCCGTAAACCGCCGCATTACCGGCAGCGCCAAGAGGACTGTTCATAATATAGTCGCCCCGGGTCAATGCTTCCAGCTCACGATCAGAAAGCTGAGCAGTAAACTTTTCCAAAGAAATTCGTCCGGAGGCAACATCCGATAAGCGGTACCCCATATCGCCTGTTTCCGGCAGCGCAGCGGGAAGACGATCCAGGATCCGGTTCTTGCGAGATACCCGGCGCAGTGGCACCGGCTCATATGCAGCAAACGCCCTGTCCTTTCCCCACACTGTCGTCAGGCGGGAAAACGCGCCATTGGCCTCAGGCGCACAATATTCACTTAGCTGTTCGACCACTCTTTGCTCCCGGACACGATAATGATAAACCGCACGGCAGTCGCGGACACTGCTGCCCAGATAAATCGGATAACTGCCAGCTTCCAGCACATAGCAATTTCTGTTTCCGCTTCTGCCGTCATCGTCATACGACGCCATATGCGCGGCTGGGAAAGAAAGTGTCAAATTCTGTGTTTCGCCGGGTTGAAGCAAATCCGTCTTCGCATAGGCAATGAGGGATTTTGCCGGGGTTGCCAATTTTCCGGCAGGCGTACCGTAATAGACCTGTACGACCTCTTTTCCCGGGACCGAACCGGTATTTGTGACCTTCGCCTGAATCGAGAGAACACCTCTCTGACTACCAGCTTCTGCCGCTTCAATAGAAAACTGCGTATAAGACAAGCCGAAACCGAAAGGATATAAGACTTTTTCCGGCGCAAAGGTTTCAAAATACCGATAGCCGACAAAAACATCCTCTGTATATTCATTATATTCCTTCGCGCCAAAGTGTGCAGAGGATGGATAATCCTGATAACTCTTCGCAATCGTATCAGACAGTTTACCGGACGGATTGACTTTTCCGCAAAGCACATCAGCAATGGCTCTGCCGCTTTCCATTCCGCCCTGCCAGACATAGAGCACCGCCAAATCACAGCGCTTGCCCAGGGAATCGACCCAGGACATATCCATTACACTGCCGCTGTTAATCAGCACCACAACTTTTTTAAAAGCGGAGGATACGGCGTTCAGCATGGCCTGTTCCGTATCCGTCAGATAAAAACTACCCTTTTCCAACGCGTTTTCACGATCTTCACCGCTGGAGCGTCCAATGACAACAACCGCAGCATCAGAGCATTCCGCCGCCGATTTTGCCAACTCATCGGATACCGGCATTTCCTCATGGCAACGGGGCCAGTGCCCCCAAAAACCGTCGTCACGAGGGTTCGCGGCAATCCAGTCCTTATACAGATTTTTCAGCGTTTCATTGACTTTCAGTTCCGCGCAGTCTTCCAAACCGTCAAGCAAGGTAAACTGATACGGTTCATTGACATCACCGCCGCTGCCATAGCCGACCGCAAAATAATCAATCTGTACCCTGCCGAAAACCGAAAGAACGGTATCATTTTGAAACGGAAGTATATTTTGATCGTTACGGAGCATAACGATGCCTTCCGCGGCAGCCAGCCGGGCAGTATCGCTCATTTCCGGCGAAATCCAGCCCTCTTCTTTCGTCGGCTGAACTTTTGTCTGCGCCACAGAGCTGGTAACGGTATTCACGATCTTTCCAATGGCTTTTTCCAGTTTCTGATTCATGAGAATGTCTTGCGGCAAATCGATTGCCGCTCTCTCCTTTCGCGTTCATATAAACTTATTATACAAAAGATTCAACCCAGAATCAACAAGAAGATGGCGAATTTTAACAGAACCCCCTTGCCTTGACGAAGCCTATCTAAAATCATGCCCGGTTCATAAAAAAAGCCGACACCGCAACAGCGGAATCGGCTTTTTTGATACAAGAGAATCCGTCACACGCGAAACATTACTGTTAAGACAAAAACGCCTGAAAAGCTCATGGCTTCAGGAAAGGGAAAACAGCTCTTTCGCATTATCGGCAGTCATACTTAACAAACTGTCCACGCGGATATTGCGCACCTCTGCAATTTTTTCCGCAGAATAGGGAATCATCGTTGAGTCACAGCGTTTTCCCCGAAACGGCTCCGGGGACATATACGGTGCATCCGTTTCCATAACCAAGCGGTTCAATGGTACTTCAGAAGCAACCTGCAAGGGTTTTTTCGCATTTTTAAAAGTCACGACGCCGCCCAAGCCGATGTACATTCCCAAGGCAACAACTTCACGCATCATCTCCACACTGCCGGAAAAACAATGCAGCACCCCGCGTGGGCAATATTTCTGCAAAAGCGACAGCGTATCGGCGTGCGCCTCCCGATCGTGTACAATCACCGGAAGATCCAGATATTTCGCCATTTTCAGTTGTTTTTCAAAGACAGAAAGCTGCGTCTCGCGGGGAACATCTTTATAGTGATACTCCAGGCCTATTTCGCCGATCGCAACGCAGCGCCTGTTTTTCAGCATTTCGGCCAAGCGTGCAAAATCGCCTTTTTTTATACGGCCTGCTTCCTGCGGATCGATTCCACACGCGGCATGTATATAGGCGTATTTTTCCGCCAAAGCCAGCGATTTTTCAGATGAAACCACATCGACACCGCAGGTGACGACCCCTTCAACACCCCGTGCCGGCAGCGTGGACAACAGCTCATCACGATCGAAATCAAAACGGCTGTCATCATAATGGGCATGGGTATCGAAAATGCGGCTCATCGAATTTTCGCTCCCGGTTCCATACCGTCAGCGAAAAGCACCTGAACACCGTCAGCTGTATCGCCCGCCAAAATCATTCCGCGGCTTTCAACGCCGCAGAGCACGGCAGGTTTCAGATTTGCAACAACAATGACCGTTCTGCCGATCAAATCTTCCGGCTTGTAATACTGTGCAATGCCGGATGCAACAATGCGCGGAACCCCGCTGCCGTCATCCAGTGTCAGCTTTAACAGCTTTTTCGCCCGTTTAATCGGCTCACATTCCAACACCTTCGCTGCGCGCAGCTCAACCTTTGCAAAATCATCGATGTGAATTTGCTTCATTTCTTCAATTACCTGTTTTTCCTTTTGCTGCTGCGCTTTTTGCTTCTCCTGCAATTCCGCCATCAGTTTTTCTCCGTCAATACGAGCAAACAGCGGCTTCGCTTCGCCTACTTTGGTAGTCAGCGGCAGCGCACCAAAGGATTGAATCGAATCGTATGCACGCACATCCGTTCCGATCTGCGCAAGAATCGCATCGGCCGTTGCAGGCATAAAAGGCGAAAGCTCAACGGCCAACATACGAATGCTTTCCAGCAAATTATAAAGCACGGTTGACAGGCGATCCCGATCCTCTTCCTTCTTTGCCAGCGCCCAGGGCATGGTTTCATCGATATATTTATTGCTGCGCTTCGCCATGTTCAATACGGTTTCCACCGCATCACTCATGCGGAACTCATCGATATATTTTTCAACCTGAGGCACAGCAGCAAGAAGCGTAGCCTTGAATTCGCGATCCGGGTCGGCTTCAACGGTATTGCAAGGCAGAACGCCGCCAAAATACTTATTGACCATAGCGACCGTACGATTCACAAGATTGCCGATGGTGTTGGCAAGATCCGAATTATAGCGCTCGATCATGGTTGAATAGGTAATGGATCCATCGGAAGCATGCGGCATTTCAGACAGCAAATAGTATCTTACCGCGTCAACGCCGAAAATCGATGTCAAATCATCTGCATAAATAACATTGCCTTTTGATTTGCTCATTTTATCTTCACCGAACAAAAGCCACGGGTGCCCGTATACTTTTTTGGGAAGAGGCTCGCCAAGAGCCATCAGCATGATCGGCCAATAAATGGTGTGGAAGCGAATGATATCCTTGCCGATAATGTGAACATCAGCCGGCCAGTATTTTTTATACTTCTCGCTGCTGCCGTCCGGATCATAGCCCAACGCGGTAATATAGTTAGACAACGCGTCAATCCAAACATAAATCACATGTTTGTCGTCAAAGTCCACCGGAATGCCCCATTTGAAGGAGGTACGCGAGACGCAAAGATCCTGCAAACCGGGTTTGATAAAGTTATTGAGCATTTCCTTTTTGCGGCTTTCCGGGTAGATAAAATCCGGATGTTCCTCAATATACTGCTCCAACTGCTTCTGGTATTTTGAAAGGCGAAGGAAATAGGCTTCCTCACTTGCCATTTGCACTTCCCTGCCGCAGTCCGGACATTTGCCGTCCTTAAGCTGTGTTTCGGTAAAGAAGCTCTCGCAGGGCACGCAATAGTAGCCCGAATAAGAGCCCTTATAGATATCGCCCTGCTCATACAGCTTGCGGAAAATTTTCTGCACAACCTTTTCATGATAAGGGTCTGTTGTGCGGATAAAATGATCGTATGTGGTGTTCAGCAAATCACAGATTTGCCGTATTTCAGCTGAAACTTTGTCAACATACTCTTTCGGTGTAACGCCGGCCTCTTTGGCGTATTCCTCAATTTTCTGGCCGTGCTCGTCCGTACCGGTTAAAAAGAACACATCATAGCCCTGCATTCGCTTAAAACGCGCAATGGCGTCGGTCAGGACGATCTCATAGGAATTGCCGATATGGGGCTTCCTTGAGGTATAGGCGATCGCCGTAGTAATGTAAAAAGGTTTCTTTTCCATAGTTTATCCTCCTAATCGTGCAGGGTACCATACTATTTTAACATTAGACTGCGCATTTTTCAAGTGATTTATCACATCTAAAAAAACAGCGCAAAGGAATGGCTCCTTCGCGCTGCATAAAAACAACTTATCGTTCCTCTCGGAAATAAGAAAGCCCAAGGTGTTCCGGCGGCTGATATTCTCTTTTCTTGCGCATACTGACCACGATCAGAACAATGATGGTCACCACATACGGCAGCATTTTGAACAGTTCCTGCGTACTGCGGGCAAGATCAGGAATGAACAGATAAATAACATACAGTCCGCCAAACAAAATGGAACCGATTACACTGACATTGGGTTTCCACAAGGCGAAAATAACCAAAGCAATTGCCAGCCATCCTCTGTCGCCGAAGCCGCCGTTTGACCAAACACCGCTGGTGTAGTCCATAACAAAATACAGACCGCCCAGTCCGGCAATGGCGCCGCCGATGATGGTTGCCGCGTATTTGTATCGCGTGACATTCACGCCCGCTGCGTCCGCTGTTGCCGGGTTTTCACCGACTGCCCGCAGCTGCAAACCAACGCGGGTCTTTTTTAACACATAAGCCGAAATAAAGGCGATAATCACGGCAAGATACGCCAAAAAGCCGTAGGAAAAAAAGATTGTGCCAATCGAACCAAGCTTTTCGGCAAAAGGAAATGAAGTCTGAAAAGCAAGACTGGTCTGCGTCAGGGCAATGGAGCCGCCTTCACCAAAAAGCTGCGCCATTGAGCCGCCGAAAAAGTTACCGAATCCGGTTCCGAAAATCGTGAGGGTCAGACCGGTAACATTCTGATTGGCACGCAGCGTTATCGTAAGAAAGCTGTAAATCAAGGCCATCAGTCCAGAGCCGAGAATAGATGCTAACAGCGGGATCAGCACCAGAAGCAGCGAAGAAGGATTCTCCGTGGAGCGCTCGTAGAAGAAAGCACCGATGACGCCGGAAATTCCGCCAACATACATGATTCCAGGAATTCCCAGATTCAGGTTGCCAGATTTTTCCGTTATAATCTCACCGGTCGAACCATACAGCAGAGGGATTCCCTGCACCACGGCACGCTGAATGACCAAAGCCAATGTCTCAAGCATCCGAATCAGCCTCCTTCCGCTTTTTCGTGAAGATGATCTGATAATTTACAAAGAACTCGCATCCGATAATGAAGAACAGAATTATGCCGGTCAGGATGTCGGCAATCGATTCATTCAACCGGAAATCGGTTGCGATTTCTCCAGCGCCGCGCTCCAGAAAAACGATCAAAAAGGAAGTCAAAATCATCAGAAGCGGGTTAAATTTTGCAAGCCAGGAAACCATGATCGCGGTAAAACCCATGCCGCCTGCTGAGCTTGTGGTCAAGGTATGATCGGTACCGGCAACAAGAAGAAGCCCTGCAACGCCGCAGATCGCTCCGGACAGCGCCATTGTGCGAATGATGATCTTTTTGACATTCATGCCGACATAGCGTGCCGTATTCTGGCTTTCACCGACAACGGCAATTTCATAACCATGTTTATTATATTTCAGATAAATATACATACCAATGGTCAGCACAAGAACAATCAAAATATTTAACAGATATTTCTGCCCGAAGAGCGACGGAAACCATCCTGCCTGACTGTTCATATTGATCATGCCGATGGTCGCAGACCCCTTTGGATTTTCCCATACCGTGCAGAAGAAGGAGACCAACTGGATCGCGACATAGTTCATCATCAGTGTAAAAAGCGATTCGTTGGTGTTCCAATAGGCTTTAAAGATGGCGGGAAGAACACCCCAGAGTGTGCCGCAGGCAATGCTGACGACAACCATAATCACCATCAAAAGAGGGGCGGGAACTTTATCGCCGATCAGGATCATACAGGCTGCCGTGCCAAGGCACCCGACCATGACCTGTCCCTCAGCGCCGATGTTCCAAAAACGCATCTTGAATGCCGGCGTTACCGCAAGAGAGATACAAAGCAAAATCGCGGTGTTCTGCATCGTTGTCCAGATCTTGCGGGAAGAACCGAACGCACCGTCGAACATACTCTTATACACTTCAAGCGGATTTAAATCGGTAATAAAAACCACAACAACAGCGCAAACCAAAAGCGCCAACAGGATCGCAATGACACGAACCAAAATCGATTTCCACAGAGGCAACGCGTCACGCTTAACGATATGAAACAGCGGTTCGCGTTTGTTTGCCGCATGATTACGCATACATCGTACCTCCTTCGGACTCTGTTTTGGTCATCAACAAGCCGATTTCTTCTTTTGTCGCACTGCGCGCATCGACAATACCGGTAATTTTTCCCGAACCGATAACCATGATCCGGTCGCAGAGCTCCAACAAAACATCCAGATCTTCGCCGACAAAGATTACGGCAACACCGTTTTCTTTTTGCTCGTTAAGCAATTTATAAATCAGATAGGACGAGTTGATATCCAATCCGCGCACCGGATAGGCAGCCATCAAAACCGAAGGAGAAGAAGCGATTTCTCTGCCGACCAGAACCTTTTGGACATTTCCGCCGGAAAGGCGGCGCACCGGTGTGCTGACGCCCGGAGTAACGACCTCAAGCTGCTTAATGATTTCTTCCGCCAGCGTGCGAGGCTGTTTCTTTTCCAGAAAGATCGATTTTCCCCGGCGGTAACTGCGCAAAAGCATATTATCAACAATATCCATATTGCCGACAAGCCCCATTCCCAGCCGGTCTTCCGGAACAAAGGACAGGCGCACACCCATTTCGCGAATCTGCAGAGGGCTCTTGTCGCGCAGATTTTCCTTCTTGCCGGTTTTCGGATCAATATAAGTGATTTCACCGTTATCGATATGCTGCAATCCGGCAATGGCTTCCAGCAATTCACGCTGACCGCTGCCGGCAATACCGGCAATGCCCAGAATCTCACCACTGCGTGCTGTAAAGGAAACATCGTCAAGCAGCTTTACACCGCCGCGGCTCAGGCAATTGATATTTTTAACGATCAGTCGGTCTACCGGATCCGCAGGTTCACTGCGTTCAATATTCAGACTAATCTTTTTGCCGACCATCATTTCCGTCAGCTGCGATTCGCTGGTTTCAGAGGTAAGGACAGTCGCGATATGTTCGCCCTTCCGAAGAACCGAAACCCGGTCTGAAAGAGAAAGGACTTCATGCAGTTTGTGAGTAATGATGATGATCGCCTTGCCGTCATCGCGCATTCGGCGCAAAACGGAAAACAGCTTTTGCGTTTCCTGGGGGGTCAAAACCGCTGTGGGCTCGTCCAATATTAAAATATCTGCGCCACGATACAAAACTTTGATGATTTCAACTGTCTGCTTCTCGGAAACCGACATTTGATAGATCTTTTTATTTGGATCGATTTCAAAGCCGTATTTTCCGCTGATCTCCTGAATGCTTTCCGCAGCCTTCTTCAGATCCAATCTGCCATTGCCGCGCAATCCAAGAACAATGTTTTCCGTCGCGGTAAATACATCCACCAATTTAAAATGCTGATGGATCATGCCAATCTTGTGCTCGTAAGCGTCTTTCGGCGAGCGGATTACCACTTCGCTGCCATTGATAAAAATCTGCCCTTCATCAGGATAATAGATTCCGGCAATCATATTCATCAGCGTCGTTTTGCCGCTTCCGTTTTCACCCAGAACAGATAAGATTTCGCCCTTTCGGACGCTCATGCTGACATCGTGATTGGCGATCACACTGCCGAAACTTTTGGAAATATGCTTTAGCTCCAATGCCGGGGTTTCGCTCACACTGTTACCTCCCATCAAAAAACCAGAAATAACGCTCGGGCAATCTGCCCAAAAAAGTCGAAAAATCACAAGAAGGCGGAGCTTTCGCCCCGCCCCTGTGAATCAAAACCGTAGATTATTCTTCAACCGGAGCGTCGATACCATCGATAATAATATCGAAGTACGGTGCGCTGCGATATTCAGACTCATGGAAGTAACCATCGGAAATTGCCTCGGTATCCGGCGTATAAGCGTCGTCCGTATCAACATCCGCCATATAGCTGGTGAGAGCAGCACCGTCTACCGTAAAGGTAGAAGTGTCGAAAACATGAAGCTCGCCGGCTTCCAGTTTCGCTTTCGCATCTGCAATGGCGTCTGCGGTGCCTTCGGCAGCAACAGCTTCATTCAGCTCGGAAAGCTCAACAGAACCGGTTTGCAAAGTGCCGCACCAGTCGGTGTCAATGGGCTCACCGGAGATAACACAGTTGATCATGTACTCAAAATAAGGCTCCCAGTTTACACGGGAAGAAATAATTGCCGTATTCGGGCAAGCAGCAGCGGTGCTGCCGTTGTAGGAAACATTGGGGACACCCGCAGCTTCGCAGGCAGTCGGAGCGCCCATGGAGTCAGCGTGCTGGCTGATCAGCTTGCAGCCTTCCTGGATCAAAGCATTGGCAGCTTCTTTTTCAAGAGCCTCATCAAACCAGGAGCTGGTATATTTAACAGTCATGGTAACGGTCGGGCAAACAGATTTTGCACCAAGATAGAAAGAAGTATAACCGGAAATAACTTCAGCATAGGGGAACGCACCGACATAACCCATTTTCGCTTCGTCAGCAGTGAATTCACCGGCTTCGATCATTTCGTTCAGCTTCATACCGGCAGCGATACCGGCAAGATATCTGCCTTCATAAATCGAAGCAAAAGCATTATGATAATTGGAGAGGCCTTCCGTATGAGCTCTGGTGCCGGTTGCATGGCAGAACTGAACTTCCGGAAATTCACGGGCAGCCTGAATCATGAAACCTTCATGACCAAAAGAATCGGCGAAAATAACATCGCAGCCTTCATCGACGAGCTCAGCAGCCGCTTCATAGCACTCCTGACCCTCAGGGATGTTGGTCTTGAAGAGGACCTGCTCATCGCTCAGGTTCAGAGCAGCCTGAGCAGCACGCGCAGCGTCAATAAAGTTTTTATCATAGGTGGAATTCTCATCGTGCAGGAAGATAAAACCAACCTTAACATCGGAATTCGCGCCGCTCGTCAGATTTTCAACATTGGCGCTGGTTCCTTCATCGCCGGCCGGGGTCGTCTCACCGCAGGCAGCGAAAGCAAAAAGCATCGCAACGGCAAGAAGAACCGCAATCCATTTTTTCATCATTCATTACTCCTGTCAATAAAATTTATATGTTGCATAAACATATACAAAAATAAAAAACTGAGCGTAAATAACGGTTATTGCAATCAGTAGCACCGCTCAAAATCCCCATGCAGGCGAAATTCCTGCCGGTAAAAACGCTCATTCATATCGCTCATTCATATTCTGTTAAGATTTTAGCACACAGTAAAACAAATGTCAACAAAATTTGACCTGTTCCGATAAGTTTGTCACAATCAACAACAGAACGCGTCCGTTCAGGGGACAAGTTTTCTCAAAACCACGAAGCCTGAGCCGTGACCGAATGAACAAAAGACGAAATTGGAATGAAAAAACGGCAAAACAAAACGCCGAAGCGTTTGTCTTGCCGAAAATATCAACCTTTGTTTCCGTTGCCGCGACGATGACTTCTGCCCTCGCTGCCGCGGCGCAGATCACTCATTTTTTCATCGCTGCTTTTTTTAAATGCCGCCATCATTTCCTCAAAAGACATGGAAGACGGATCGGTATGTTTGGTTCCCTGCCAAACCGGAGGACGACTCGAGCGCGCACCGGAGCCTTTTTTCGCACCTGTGGGTCTTTGCTCAGACTGCGGAAGCGTCTGCTTAATAGACAGACTGATTTTGCCTTTGTCATTTTCACCGAGAACTTTCACTTTTACATCCTGTCCGACTGACAGATGGTCATGGATATCGCTGACATAGGTCGCTGCGACCTCTGAAATGTGAACCATACCCGTCTCACCTGTGGGCAATTTGACAAAAGCGCCAAAGTCCTTAATACCTGTAACTTTGCCATCAACGATCGTGCCGATTTCTACCTGCATAAAAGATTGTCTGCCTCCTGAAGTGCTGCTTTATATGAATCATCCGTTTTATGGCGCAACCACATAAACTTTTTCATCCGGATACACATAACCGTACTGTTCACGGGCAGCTTTCTCAAAGTTATCGGCGTCCTGCCCTTTGAGCAAGCGATCCTGCATCTCGGCGTTTTCAGCGACGAGGCTTTCATATTCGGCATTTAACCGGTCAAGTTCAGCCTGGTCGGCATTTATTTTAGATTGCGTAGCAAAAAAACGAATACAAAAATAAGCAACTGCAATAACAATGCAGGCAATTAAAATGCGGCTTCTGAATAATTTAGGTTTTTTCATCAGAAGTGGCTCTCTTTCTCTTTCTCGGCGAGTGCCGATTACATCTTGTCTTATTATACAATAAAAGTTTCATCTTTTGCAACAGGTTTTTCAATTTTTTTTGGATTTTATTCCCGAATAATCCAAATACTTTTTTATTTTTTTCTAATATAAAAATAAAGAACCGAAGAGGAAGAGATATAACAGAGGCAAACACGCCGTACAGGCGTCCCGCAAAGGAAATCACCTTATCTGCCGTCTTGCGAAAAAAAGCGTCAAAGGTAATATAATAGATAAAAAACCCAAGGCACTCAGAAAGAAGCATATACAAATGCAGCTCTCCGTAATAAATGGACAGGCAGAAGCAGAAGGTCATGACCGCGCATAGAAAAACAAAGATCACATCAAAAACAACCAACATCCGCTTTGAGCGGCTCAGCGACAACCGCAGAAGCCGTAAAACATCATAGATCAGCCCCAGCAGAAAACCCAGTCCGAGAAAGGGAAACAGCGCCTGAATTTGCCGGGCAAGCGGGAATCCGAACATTTACCGGAACACCCGGCTCCAAAAGCCGCCGCTTTCTTCATGTGGCTGAGAATAGGTCAGGGAAATAATGTTCCCTTCCACAACCAGTTCCCCCATATCTACGCTCATGCGCAGAATTTTCAAATCACTGCCGTGTATTGCCAAATCGCCCATTGCCGTTTTCGCTGTGATGCTCTGTTCATCATACCCGGCGATGTCCGAAACACCGTCCACCGTCAGTTTTTTTCTGTCTTCCAGCGTTACGCAGTGCGACGCCTGAACCGCCATATTATCCGTCATGACCATCCGTCCTTTTTTATAATCTAAAAACAATTTGTGTTTTCCCTATACTCTATGTACGGAAAAACAGAAAAAGAACAGAAAACAAGCCATCCGGACAAAATCACCCGGCATCACCGGCGACCGGGATCTTTTCGCATAAGCTGTCAGGACGCGGATTCATAGAACGGGCGCCCTTATGAAAAGGTATCTATTCTCGATCAGCAAGCGACACAAATTCCATTATTTCTGCGCCGCATAATCATATTTTTTAAGTACCTCTTCAAACGCCTTGAGCAAAAACGGATTGAACTTGCCGCATTGACCGCTGTAGATCATGTCAACTGCGGTATCGACAGGGAACGCTTTTTTGTAAACGCGTTCGCTTGTCAGTGCGTCAAAAACATCAGCAATGGAAACGACCTGCGACCAGATGGTAATTTCATCCCCTTTTAATCCATCGGGATATCCGCCCCCATCCCAGCGCTCGTGATGGTGACGGCAAATATCATAGGCATAACGATAAAGAACATTATCCTGGTAATTCGGGACAAGAGAAAGAATTTCACAGCCCTTTATCGTATGGGTTTTCATAATTTCAAATTCTTCCGCAGTCAGCTTGCCGGGTTTATTCAGGATCGCGTCGCTTATTGCGATCTTGCCGACATCGTGCATGATTGCGGCAGCGGCAATTTGCTCAATTTCCTCATCCGTTACTTTGATTTGATCGGGACAGATTTCCCTTAACTCCAAGAGCAAAAACCTTGTCAGACGACTCAGCCGTTTTACATGGCTGCCCGACTCCCCGCTTCTCAGCTCGATCGCGGTTGAAAGCGTCTCGATCAACGCGTAATTCAGCTTGTTGATTTCTTCGTCCTTTTCCATTATTTGGCCATGCTGGTGCCTGACCGTTTGGCTGAGCGACTTTCTGGCGCGGAAAAGTTCGATAATGCTGTTGACACGCCGCTTTACAAAATAAGGGACAATGGGTTTTTCAATAATATCCATTACCCCCAATTGATATCCCCGGTACATATTTCTTTCGGAAGTATCGGCAGTAATCAGGAACACCGGGATCACGCCGGTCAGGGATCGTTTCCTGAATTCCTCCAAAAAAGCGAAACCGTCCATAACGGGCATCACGATATCCAAAAGGATCGCGGAAATACTGTTTTTTTCCTGCAACAGAATATCCAGTGCTTCTTTTCCATTTTCCGCTTCTATTATGTTGTATTCATCCTGAAAGGTTCCAACTAAGACAGCCCGGTTGATTTCATTGTCATCAACAACCAGCAGGGATTCCTTTATTGAAGCTCGGTTATCAGCTTGCATACTCTATCGTATTCCTTTCTACAATCATTCAGCAAACCGGTATCTGCATAAAGGCTGTCTGCGTCTCCGTTTCTGACGGCAGAAACGACAGCAGATGCGAGATCGGCCAAGCGAGAAAGCCCCAAATTCGCGCATACGCCTTTTAAAGTGTGCGCGCTCCGTTCCAAAGCCTGAGAGTCTTTTTGCTCAATAGCCGTTTGCAGCTGCGTCATGCTCTGATCGTCAGGAAATTTCTTAAGGAACCTGGCGTACAGCGTCCGGTTGCCAGCAAATCTTGCAACCGACGCATCTAAATCAATCGCTAATGCTTTTGCAACTTCTTCTAAATTCATCATAACACCTCATCTTGTCACAATTTCAGATCAAATACCGTTGTTCGGCATCGAACGGTCAGCGTCTGCGGGAGACTCGCCAGGATCATTTTTTATCAACGCGCTTAAAGTTGCGCAAAGTTGATCGATAGCAATCGGCTTTGAAATATGGCTGTTCATACCTGCTTTTGTTGTCTTGTCGATATCTTCGGCGAAAGCATTTGCCGTTACAGCAATGATCGGAACGCTCGCCGCATCCGCTCGGTCGGTCGCCCTGATTTCACGCGCGGCGGTGCAGCCATCCATAACAGGCATCTGCATATCCATAAGGATTGCATCAATCGAAAACGGTTCAGAATCCCGGAAAAGCGCAACCGCTTCTTTTCCGTTCTTCGCCTGCATGATCTCACAGCCGCACATCGAAAGGATTTCCGTAGCGATTTCCATGTTTAATTCATTATCTTCAGCCAGTAAAATCGTTTTTCCGTCCAGGTCAAAGGAGCTTTCTTCCGGGTTTTCCTTGTGTGGTTCCGCGTCGGCGGACTGAACAATCTCCAAAGGAATGGTAACGGTAAATGTGCTGCCCTTGCCCAATTCACTTTCGACGGAAACTTCGCCGTCCATTTGCTGCACAAGGCTTTTAACGATCGTCATGCCCAGACCCACGCCGACGATTTGCCGGTCGGTGTAATTTGTTTCCCGCAAAAACGGTTCAAATACTTTTTGTGTAAACTCTTTCGACATCCCCAGACCGGTATCGCTTACAATAAACTGATACTTGCTGTGTTTCTCAAAAGCAAACTGTTTGACCGACAGGCTGATCCGGTCACCCCTGTTGCTGTATTTCAGCGAATTGGAAAGCAGATTGTTCAGGATCTGCCCTATTTTAAAGGAATCACCGACAACCTGGCTGTCATGGATATCAAAGGCCGTCGTAAACACTTTTCCTTCCGCTTCAGCCTGATCCCGGAAGATCCCTGCGACCTCATCAATAAGAGTTGTCACACAAAATTCCTTGCAGTTCAAAAAGTTATGACCCGCTTCAATTTTGGAAATTTCAAGAATATCGTTGATCAGGTTCAAAAGCTGTTTGCCGGAGATATTGATTTTCTGCAAATAGTCCTTCACTTTTTCCGGATTCTCTCCGTTTATTTGCGCAAGATTTGAGAAATTGATGATCGCATTCAGCGGCGTTCTCATATCGTGTGACATATTGCTGAAAAATTCAGACTTTGCTTTTATGCTTTTCTGCGACTCTGCGATGGCATTTTCCAACGCAATTCGATTTTGCAGATTGATTCGTTTTTCGCTGTCAATCTCTTTAAAGCACATAATGACTTCGTCTGAGGAAAAAGAACTGTCGAATAATGTTCTGATATTAACCCATTTTTCCCCATCTGGCAATGTATACCGATAATCACCGCCAAAATCTCTTACTCCGTCTTGTACTCTCTTTTTGATATTTTCAATAGAAAAATTATAATCAAATTCCTGTTCAGAGGACTCCTTTATACTGCTCTTGATTTTTGCTGCCAGCAAATCATATTTTCCGGTCTTTGGAAGCGGTGTAGAAACATTGTCTGCCAGTTTAAACAATTCATAAGTACCGGTGACAAAATTGATGCGGAAAATCGCAAAATATGAATTTCCAAGCGCGTACATGGTGTTGACTGCTTTCCGCATTTCCCTGCTTTGCAGAATATCGCGAATAACAATAATCAGAACTGCGGCAAAGGAACCCAGACCGATACAGGCGATAATATAGATGAACGCGTTGCTGTCACCGATCAGAATATCATTCATCGGAATCGTAATGACAACGGTCCAGCCATTATCCAGACTATCGTAATATACGCCCCTTTTTACACCCTGCAAATCGGTGATAGAATCGTCATACGAAGCATATTCGCCATTGGAAATACCCTGCATCAGATAAGAAACATAGCTGGCGCTTTCCGTATCACTCAGCTTTGTATTTTTGTAAAGCAATCCCCCGTTTGAATCACAGAGAAAAACAGAAGCATTTTCAGGAATGGATTGCGATGCGTTATGCAGGTTATCATTTTCGATATATACATCCAGCGCAAAAACATCGCCTTTATTGGAAAGCTCTTTTGAGATGGTGTAGACGGGATCGCCGGTAATCACATCAAAATATGCGTCGCCTACCACCACAGCGCCACCGGCTTCTATGGCGTCACTGTACCATTTTGCGCCCGAATAGTCATAAGTATCCTTGCCATCCCAGGGCTCAGAAGTAAATGCCTCCCCATTGATAATCGCATAAGCAAAAAAAGTATTTTCGCCGACCGCATCCTCTAAATGGTGGTAGTAATTTGTCAGTCCATTCTGGATTTGACGGCTGTCCGCTTTATTCGCTACCATTTCGTCAATATACGCAGACATCAGATACACTCTTTCTTTAAAGAAATCCAACTGTGTCTGTTCTTCAAAAGCATAGCTTTTGGCAAGCATGGTGCCAAACTCCTGCGTATTTTGCAAAATCTTAATTCGGACAAGAAAAACCATTGTTACAATGAGAATAAAAACCAAAACAAGCATAATGATGCTTAAGATATTTTTTGCGCCGTTTGCGTGCCGATATTTCATTTTCTCATCCCCTGCCGTTAGTATTTCTGATACGCTTTTCCGTTTGTCAAAACAATGCGATCTTTGGGAAAGCCGCGCCCGCTGCTATAAGGTTAACTGCATGGAAGGCGCATGAAGAATCGTCATATTATACCATGCAGCCGATCCGAATGCAACTTGATCCTGCCATGGGAGGGCAACCGCTTTTCCAAAAACGCGCGCCATGCGTTTGCCTTGCTGAAAAAAACAGCCAATCGGCAAAGAGAACCTCTCAACCGACAGACTGTTTTCCATCCAATATTGCCGTGATTTTAATCCGGCTGCTGACCGTCATGTGCTTTCCACATACATTCACCAAAGCTAAAATCCGTGAACACAGCGGTAAAGGACGAATCCTCCGGAGAACAGGCAAAGATCCCAAACGGAATGGTGCCGCTCCCCTGCGCCATATGACAAATGCGCATTTGCTTAAAGGTTTTTCCGTCAAGCGAACACTCTAAGCAATAATCATCTTCTCTTCGGCTGAGCCGGTACCACATGGATTTTACCGTAACCGGAATTTCTGCGGTTGCCCAGTCGGAGTAGCCATTATTGGTTACAACACTGCCCAAATGCTGAAATTTTTCATTTTCATATTCAATACAGGCTTTGAGCCAGTTTTCATGATTCAAATACAGAACGACACCGCATTGGTCAAACCGTTGATGACTGTCAAAAAAATTGGTTTTCACCGTAAAACTGAAAAACCGCTCGTCTGTTTCCATCTGCAAAACCGGTGCATTGTCATTGCAAAAATGATAATATGTTTTTTGCCATAAATCGGTGTGGGGACTTGTTGTTATCGTAACCGTATCATCCCCGACCGTATACTTCTCTGGCTGGCGCGTCCACTTAAATTCCTGCAAATTCATCTTGACTTCTCCTTTCGGTGTCTGTCTTTTCCTCACAGGCATTTCGATTCCCCTCTTTGACGGTTCCTGCTCCTCTCGGCTTACACCCGCCAAAAAATCAAAAGAATCAGCCTGACAAATATCCCGTTTATCATCCCATCGATGAGCAAAGTACCCCTTGATTATAGCACGGAACGGTGACTTTTTCCATAGATAGCCGCCTGGTTTCTAAAAAAGAGACGGCTGTTCAAGATTTCCCGTGAGCAAAATGATGATTATTTTACAATATGATGTTTGCACATTGCGGTTTTCCCACACTCCGGACAAGTCAACCTTCTTTTTGTGATGGTATGATACCCTTTTATATATTCTTTCATCGTCGGAACAAAATACGCGTGACAGTGCGGACATTCAAAATATCCCGTTTCCACATCCAGCACGGCGGCAGCTCCGATGCCGACAATTGCCGTTGCAACGGCAATAGCAAGCAAACCAATTCGGGCAATCGCCGGCATTTCAACATAGGAAGCAATGATTACTAACGAACATACCGCTACAATTGTAATGACACCGCAAACAATGGATAAGGCCAATTTCTTTTTGTTTTCTTCATTCTCTTTCATCAGATCCATCATATTTTTCTCCGCTTTTTTCTGATAGTCGGTTTCTGATACTCTGGTTCCTGTCAGCAAATCATTGACCGTTATTTCAAGCACTTCACATAAGGGCAGCAGAAGAGAAACCTCCGGCAACCCTTTTCCGCACTCCCATTTTGAAACCGTTTTATTACTTATGGACAAGGCGTCTGCAAGTTGCTGCTGAGTCATATTTTTTTCTTTTCTTGTTTTTGCTATAAACTTACCGATTTTGATCTGATTCATTGGATGTCCTCCTTTTCGCTGTTATGATACCACAAAGGACAGATCGATTACACTCCCAAAGCGTAGAATCTCCTGTCTACGCTTCGCAGAGTTCTTCTTTATGGATCTCGGACGACCAATTTCCTTTCACTTCTTCTGCCACAGCGGCAGAT
>CALWIU010000058.1 GCA_944380845.1 uncultured Clostridia bacterium
CGCAGGGCACCCGCAAAGAAAACATCCTGATCGTCGGCGACAACCCGGCGGCGGATATCGCCGGCGGCAAAGCCTTTGGCATTCACACCTGCCTTTTTGACCGCGAAGGCAGCCAAACCTGCCCCGAGGCGGATTTTGTGATCCGCTCGCTGTGGGAGCTGAAAGAGCTGCTGCCTCTCACATAAACGGGGAAATTGTTCCCGAAGCGCCCGGCTGTGAAGCCCCTGTTTCAAGCCGCATCCGGGCGCCAAACGCGTATATTTTGCTTTTAATAGAATCCGCCGGGATTTTTCGGGGTTGCCCCACTGAATCCCGGCGGAGATTTTTATGCCATGTCATCTGTTGTTTTCCGCTGAAAAAGCCACCGCACCCTTTCTTCCATGCAAAAAACGACCGGAAAGCCTCTTTTTTCGACAAATGGATTCTTTTTTGCAGCATTATGTTATATAATATATTACATCACCATGCTACAAACAAAAATTCTTGCTGATTGGCCTTTTGTTTGCGGTGAAGAAACTATCGTGCGCGCTTTGGCAAAAGGGAGGGTATTTTTCTGTCAGCGTCAAGATAGCTGTATCTTACCTGAGAACGGTTTCCCGGCAGGGAAATCAAACCATTTATGAAGGAGACTGTTTGCATGATAAATAAGAAACGATTCCTCGTTCCGGGTATCATTGTGCTGCTGCTCTGTACTTTATTCTGCGGCTGCGGCGGACAGCCCATTGATTTGGCTGAACTGAACCGCTCCTGTATTCTTGTAGAACAAAAGGAGATTCATATGACGGATGCAGCGAACGGAACAGCCGTGCTTTCCATTACGATGCCGGATTATGAAAAGCTCTATCAGGCGGCTGCCGCTTCCCCGTCTTTCAAGCAGTATATGATTCACGCCCTGCGATCCGGCGAATATGAAACCGTCGTTTTTGAAGAAACGGCATCGGTAACGGTGGAAAACAACAAACAAGTGGTACATTCAGAAGAAGTGATTTCTTCGCTGCTGGATGAACAATTGGTCATCGCGGTGGAAGCCGCGACACAGGAGGGATAAACGATGCGGAAACGGGTGCTTTCTTTCCTGCTCGTCCTTGCGATGATCTTAAGCGTGCAGACACCTGCCTTTGCTGCAACGGATGAAACGCAGGCGAGCCCTTCCATGACGACGGAAGAAAAAGAGCAAATCTATCAAACCTATCTGCGAGATGAACCGCTGCTGGATGAGTTTCTGGCAAGCGACACAAACATTGCTTATTGGCTTTTGAGCCATCAGGATAAAGATCCGTTTTGGGACATGACGGTAGAGATGTCATCAAGCCTGATCGGCGTCAAGACCGATGAAAAATTTTATGCGGACATCATCATTGCCCTGATTACCCTGCGGCAGGGCAATTTGGCAGAACAGATTGAAAAACAAAGCCAATTCGACCATCTGAAGACCGGCACCGATTCTGCCTCCGATGTTTTCAATATCATAGGCGAGACTGTAGGCGCCGAAAGATACCAAAAGAAAATCGAGCCGATTTTGCATGCCGCGCTTACCGGCGTGGATACGCTGATGGATACGAGTGATAAAGCAAAGTATTGGCAAATGGCGATTCAGGATTATTCTGATTCTGAACTCTTTTTGACTGCCATCAAAGAGAATACCGAAAACCGGATGCTAAAACGCGCAGCGACTGAATTGCTGCACGCCTGCCGGCTTCTTTTTGAACAGCGGCTGAAATACTGCGCCGAATCAGCGGAAGAGCTGACAGCGTATACCGTGCAATTCACCTTGACCCATTTTACAGGTGAACTTCTAAAGACAACCAGGCAATACAAGTCCAATTCATTTGTTCAATGGTTTGCCGACGAAGGCCTTTCCCTGGTTGGAGCCGCAGATTCTGCGTTTCGTCAGATCCTGCTTCGTGGGAACCTCGGCCTCGGCGCAACCAATACCTTTTATCGCTATCAGGAGATACAGGCGCTCGCCGCTATCGCTGATGCACTGACTGCGGCAAAAAACAACATTTCCATTCCGCAAGATGCTGACCCCGAAACGGTTTTTGAAGAAATTCAGGAAAAATGTGAGCTTTACCGCTGCCTGATTGCCGCCCATGCACGCGGAGAATTCTTATTCTATCAAATATATGCAAAAGACAGCGGGATTCTTTCTGCTTTTGCGGAGTGGAAGAATTCTTTCCAGGCGCCGGGCGAAACAAACGAAGAGAGCCACAAGCAACAGGTCGGCGTTTTCACACAGTATATGGATTTGATCGATGCCCTTTTCCGGTCGCAGCAGCAGGATAACGGGCTGACCGCCGAGCAATTGCAATGGCTGGTACAGCCTACCTGGGATTACCAGGCGGTTTCACCGATTTCAGGGGTGCCGTTCAGCGACATCGCATTAAACCCAAATTTTGCCAATGGGTTTCTTCCCTTCTTTTTAGAAGATGATGTTTTTCCGTTTATAGAAATGAGCTTTCCGCTGTATTCCAACCTGCCGGAATACTATCGTGTGACAGATGCCCAGGGCAAAAACCAAATCTTTTATATGCCGGATCGCATCGACTCGAGTCATTTGGGCTTGGAATTCTATTGGCCCTATCGCATGGATGCAAGCGGAATCTTTTCCCTTATAGACTACAACGCGAATCTGTCGAACGACCCCGTATGGCATGTCTTGCATGGTACGATACGCGGAAGGATGATCGGGTATTTGGTATGGGACAGAGACAGCCAGCAGTGCTGCTTTTTCTGCTCCGGAGAAGGAGCCTCCGCCTACAAAAAAGGAACTTTGCTGAATCTGCACAAACCCTATCCCGTTATAGCAACTTCCCTTGGCAATCTGGTGCAGCAGCTTGGCGATGAAGCGTACACGATCTTCCCCGATGCAAACAGCTGGCCATGGGAGCAGATCTGCTCACAAAATAGTCCGTTTGGCTATGTCGCTGAGGACGGAACCATGCTGACGGATTTTATCTATCAGTGTGCCGATGATTTTTCCGACGGGCTGGCAGCCTGCTCAAAAGATGGAAAGACCTGGGGATACATCGACTCCTCCGGCAATCCGGTGACGGATTTTATCTATGAACCGGTTTGGGTTACAGCAAATCCGGAAGACAGCACCAACGGCGATGGCGCTCAACAGGCCTATCCCTGCACAGACGACACCATGGTTGTCAAAAAAGAGGGCGAATATGGCTTATTGTATCGGGACGGCACAACGCTGATTGCCTTTGGAGAACTGGAAGAGATGGCGCCTTCCTGGAATAACCAGCTCTGGGCAAAACAAAACGGCAAGTGGGGGCTGATCGATCTGGCAGATGCCAAACAGCAGGCAAACCTTCCTTCCGAAAGCGGTGCCGCACAAAGTGCGAGCCAAACGCCACAGGAAACCTGGGAGCAATTTCTGCAAGCAACAGGAAAAACGCAGATTGCCTATATCCCGGCAGATTATGACGGCGATGGTACGCAGGAAGCGTTTGGTATTGTCGGACAGCTGGATCTGCCGGGAGAGAATAATTATACTGATGTATCCATTTATTTTATCGATTCCACCGGAACTCTCACCCTGATGTGCAAGGAAAAAAAGAACGGGGAGAATCTTTACGGATATTTGCATGAGATTCCCCTGCTTTCGGTTGGCTCGCAGCAATTTTTGCTGTGGGAAGTGAGCGCCTACGGAAGCGGCAGCGTAACCCTTATTCTCGGCGTTCAGCAAGGGAAAGCCTACACACCGCTGATCTCCCAACAATACATGGATGTCAGCCTGACAGACACCGGAGAGATCATAGGCTTTACCTCTGATTTTTCCAACGGATTCCATGAATATATTCAGCATACTTTCCGCTTTGACGAGGCAAGCGGACAATTTGAGGAAATTCCATCGTGAACGGCAATCGATTTTTTGGCAGATAGATTTATCAGTCACGGATATGCCACAGAGATAATAACCGTTCACAGCACCGGAAAGGGAAAGGGTTCGCTTTTCCTCTCCGGTTTTTTTGCTGGGAAAGGCAGCAGAACTTTTTTTTTTTTTTTGTGTTCCAAAGACATGACGGGAACCGGCAGCAGGAAAAAATAAATATTTTTCTTTTTACAAATCATCGTTCGTCCGCCCGTTGGTATAATCTAAAAAAAGCCTTGCTGCAAAAAGGCTTAAAAAAGGACAGGAAAAACCCTGTCCGCAAATGAGACTGCCGGCAAAAACGCCTTATCGCGCTTTGCCTGCAAAAGAGGAGGTCATTATATGCCCGAACGAACCCCAAATTACCGTTTTGCCACCCCGGCGCCGGATCATATCATGCTTGGTCTGCGCGGCGATGCGAAAACCTCTGTCACCGTCACCTGGCGCACCGACACAAGCGTTCCCGGCGGATTTGTCCTGTGCCGCGAAAGAGGCAGCGGCAAAGAAACCGCCTTCCCCGCCGTGTCCCGAACCTTTACTTCCGATGTCAACCGGTCGATGATCCACACATCCTATCTGACCGGGCTGAAGCCGGGGACAAGGTATGAATATACCTGCGGCGACGAAACAAGGCGCAGTGCGGTTTTTTCTTTTCAGACCGCAGACGCGGATGACAGCGAGTTTTCGTTTTTGCTCATCAGCGACCACCAGAAAGACAACGACCACTACAACCCCGATTACCGCCCGTTCGGCGAGCTGCTGCGGAAGGTGCTGGCGGCACACCCGCAGGTTCGTTTTCTGCTGACTGCGGGCGACAATACCAACTGCGGACAGCATGAGATCCAGTGGAACGCCATGTTTGAGGGCATGGAAGGCATCATGGAATCCCTGCCCTATATGATGTGCTGCGGCAACCACGACAACCGGGGTTTCCGTCAGTATTTCCCCGAAGAAAAGGGGCGCTATTATGCCGAACCGGCGGAATTTTTCAACGAACAGCTTCTGCTGTCGTACCCGCAAAACGGGCCGGAAGGCTGGCGGCCGGAAAATTATTCCTTTGACTACGGCAACGCCCATTTTACGATGTACGGGGTCAACGAACCGGAGCTGGTCAACCGCTGGTCGATGGCGGATCTGGATCAGACAGACAAAACCTGGAAGATCGGCGTTTACCACTTCCCGATCTATCCGTCCATCCCCGAAGGCCACAATTTTGACGCGTATCCGATGATGCGCCCCTGTATGGAGCGTCAGGATCTGATGTTTTCCGGCCACGAGCACAATTTTGCCCGCACCTTCCCGATGCGCAACGAAAATATGTATGACCGCCCCTCGGAAGGCACGATCCATTATATGCTGGGCAACAGCAACCGCAACCCACCGGGCAGCGCCAGTATGCAAAAGGTCTGGCACGCGGCGTTCCATCCCCAGCAGGAAACGGTCTGTATGTTCGCGCTGGTACACATCAAAGGCAAAAAGCTGAAAATCACCGGCTTTTTTGACGACGGAAGAATCGTCGATGAACTGACCATCGACAAAGAAGCCGACCGCCTTTTCCCGCCTGCGCTGGCGCCGGTTTACGCCGCGCCCCGTCTCTGCTTCAAGGGACACGACATGGGACTTGCCGGCGTGGCTGCCCCGCCGCAGCAAAAAGACGGCGTCTGGTTTATCCCCTTCGGCACCTTCGCCGCTTTTTGCGGAGGAACCGTCAAATGGGAAAAGGACAAGGTCACGATCCGGTTTTTCCGTCACAGCGCCGTTTATACCCTCGGCAGCGCCGTTGTCCAAACCGATCAGGGCGATCTGACCATGCAGGCGCCTGTCTACCGCGGCGCGGCGAATCAGCTTTATATTCCCATTGACGGCGCGTGCCGCCCCTTCGCCATGCGGTGGGACTACAGCGAGCGCAACCGTTTTTTGAATCTGCAAAACGAGGACGAGAGCAAACCCGCCCCGGAAAATCCGTAAGCAAAGGAGCAGGCATATGAATATTCTGGTCATCGGCGCAGGCGGCACAGGCGGGTGCATCGGCGGCTATCTGGCAAAACAGGGAGAAAAAGTGACCCTGATCGCCCGGGGCGAGCACCTGGCGGCGATACAAAGGGACGGACTGCGCGTCAAAAGCGCCCGGATCGGGGATTTTACGGTGCATCCGCCCGCCTTCACGACAGAAAGCTACCCGGCGGATCGTCTGCCCGCGCCGGATGTGATCTTTGTATGCGTAAAAGCCTATTCCCTTCCGTCCATTCTGCCCTTCCTGCAACTTGTCGCCGCGCCCGAAACCGTTGTTGTTCCGCTGCTGAATGTATTCGGCGCCGGCAGACAACTACAGGAAAGCCTGTCCGCTGCGGTCACCGACGGCTGTATGTATATTTACGCCATGATCGAAAAAAGCGGCGTCATCACCCAGCCGACCGCCATTTTCCGGGTGCTGTACGGGTTCCGGCATGACCAGCCCCACACCGGCGCCGCCGTGCTGCAACAGCTGGAAACCGTATTGAAAAACAGCGGAATCGACGCGTCCTTTACACCGGATATCGAAAGAGAAGCCCTGCTGAAATTCAGTTTTGTGTCGCCGTTGGGCGCGGCAGGGTATTTTTACGGCGCACCCTGCGGCGCTTTTTGGGAAGCCGGCGAAAAGCAGACTTTTTTTCTTTCCCTCGTGCGGGAAATTGCCGCGCTGGGAAAGGCAATGGGGCTGGAACTGCCGGCGGATCTGCCCGAACGGAACCTTGCGCTGCTGCGGGATATGGAACCGGAGGGCGTCACCTCGATGCTGCGGGACATCCAAAGCGGCAGGCCATCCGAATTTGACGGGCTGGTCGCCCGCGTTCCCCGGCTCTGCCGGACATACGGCGTAGCGTGTCCCGCCTATGACCGCGTTGTGCAAAAGGCGCAGGCCGGGTAAGCCCCCTCGCCGACAAACGCGAAGGAACCCCTTCCGGCAGGATGCGCCTTTTTCCACGGAAAACCCTTCCCCGTAAAATTGCGTTTCCCAACGAAAAGGGAAAAAACCTTTTGGGCGAAACCGCCCTCGGAAAAACCCTTCCCTGTGAAATCGCGTTCCCCAACGGGAAACCCTTCCCCATAAATCGCGCGATCCTCTCGGAAAAACTTTTTCCGGCAGCCGTTTTGCCGGCAAGGGGCGCCGCTCGTCATCCCAGAATATACAGCAGGGCAAAAAGCAATTCCTTATCCGCGCCCTCGCTGCCAAGCAGGGACAAAAGCGTCAAAAGAAGCGCGTTTTCCCGCTCGTCATCGCTCATTTCCGTCAGCCGGTGCAGCCAATCACCGCCGGCTGGCCGGGAGATTTTTTCTTCTTTTTCGGGAAACTCGACCGGCATCTTGACCCGTTTCGGCTCATCGGGGATCCGCAAAGGCGGTTCCTTTTGGGCGTTCATTTCCTGCATTGCCTGCCGGGCGGTCAGATCCGCCCGGCGCTGCATTTCCTTTACGCGTTCAAAGGCTTCCTGCTGCATTTTTTTCATTTGCGCATAGCTGTAATTCATTTTCCGCCCTCCCCTTTCAGCAAAGGCAGGATGGCAAACATCCGCAAAAGCTTTGCCGCTTCGTCAACGCGCTTTTGCCGTTCCTCCCGCAGCAGCGGTTTCAGCGCCTGCAAAAAATCACAGCGCGGATCATGGGCGTTCAACAGACCGGCAACCCTGCCGATCTGCCCCAGCAGCTGCGGATCCAGTCCCGGCAAAGACGGCGAAGCGGTTTCGTTTGCCGGTGCGGACGAAAGAAGCTGACGGGCGGTTGCCTGTAGCTTTTGCATATCTTCGGCGCTCAGCGAAGATAAAAGATCGGAAATTTCCATACGATCACCTATTGATCCTTCAAAATATTTTTGACCTCCGGGGTATTGAGAAAGTCCTGCGCCTTTTTCGGATCGCTCAACAGCGACTGCGTCAGCTCTCTTTGCTCCTGATTCAGTCCCCGCAGCAGGAGCTTGCCGACTTCCTGCATTTCCCGCTGGCTGAGTTTTCCGCCCTGCACGGCGGAAAGCAGCTTTTCAAGATCATTTGCCATAACCAAAAGCCCCCTTTCCCAAGGCTCCAGCGCCTTCATTACAATCTATGCAAAAAAGAGGAGAACGATTCATGAAACTGCTTTTGCTGTCCGATTCCCACGGGGATTTTTTTGCCTGTGAAGAAGCGCTCCGCCAAAACCGGGACGCAGACTGGGTCATCCATCTCGGCGACGGAGAAGACGACCTCGACAGGGTCAACACGCTTTTTCTGGATAAGCGGATTGCCCGGGTGCGGGGCAACTGTTCCTACGGCAGTATTTACCGCGAAGAACAGGTCATCACCGTGGAAGGGCGCAAGCTCTTTCTTTGCCACGGGCACCGGCTGTCGGTCAAATCCACCCTGTCGCTGCTGAGCGCCAAAGCCGCTTCGCTGGGCTGTGCGGCGGCGCTGTACGGGCATACCCACATCCAGCACCAGGAAGAGGAAAACGGCGTATTGCTGTGCAACCCCGGGGCGCTCCGGCGCGGCGAATATGCGGTTTTGTTTGTCACAAAAGACGCCCTGTCGTTTCAGGGCATGGAGCTGTAAGAAAAAAGCAACAGCAGCTTCTTGCACATTGCCGTTGAATATGGTATTCTGTTTCTACAAACAAAAGAAAGCAGGGAAGTCTATGATACGAATCAACAATCTGACCAATGAGATCCGCAAAACAGCGGCGAAACTCGGGCACTTCAGCGTCATCGAGTATGAAAGAGACGCCAGCGTTTCGCCTTTCAACGCCACAAACGAATATTTCATGAGCAAAATGGGCGTTTGCCGCCGCCAGTTGGCCATTGATCTGGACGGAAGCAGCACGGTCGTGACCCAGGCGGGCGCCATGCAGTGGATGGCGGGCAATCTGCGTTCCACCACCGGCGTAAAAGGCGTGGGCGATCTGATCGGAAAGGTTTTCCGCGGCGCGGCGACCGGAGAATCCGCCATCAAACCCGAATACACCGGCACCGGCCTGCTGGTGTTAGAGCCGACCTATAAATACATTCTTTTGCAAAACGCCGCCGACTGGGGCGAAGCGGGCATGGCAGTCGAAGACGGCATGTTTTTGGCGTGCGACGGCAGCGTACAGCATAAGCTGGTTGCGCGGAAAAACGCCTCATCGGTGCTGGCGGGCAATGAAGGGCTTTTCAATCTGGCTCTGCGCGGAAACGGCGTCATCGCGCTGGAAAGCAATGTACCGCAGTCCGAATTGATCGAAGTCGAGTTGCAGGATGACGAATTGAAAATCGACGGGCGTCTGGCTGTTTGCTGGACAGCGTCGCTGCAATTTACCGTCGAGCGCTCGTCACGCACGCTGGTAGGTTCGGCGGTCAGCGGAGAAGGGCTGGTCAATGTTTACCGCGGAACCGGAAAGGTTCTGCTCAGCCCCGTTACCCCGACAGAAACGCTGTACCAGGCGACCAATTCGATGTCGGCACGGGCGGCGGATCGCAGCAGCAACACCATGGGGAAATAAGGTTCGCCTGAAACGCCGAACCGGCAGCGCACCTTTTCTGAGTGAACGGGCACAGGGAACAGACGAGGAAAGCCGCAGGCGGCAAATCCGAACGCCCAACGGCTGAAAAGCAAGTCGCCATGGACTGCCCCGGCGGGTAGCAACGGGACACTCCGTCATGTGCCTGCACACACAAAGACTGCGAAAGCAGCTTCATGAAACCCCGGCGGGCGGCAACCCCAAGCACCCAACGACTGAAAAGTCACTCGCCATGGACTGCCCCGGCGAGTGGCAATAGGTGCCCATCGTGTACCCCACGCGCAAAGACTGCGAAAGCAGTTCCACGAAACCCCGGCGGGCGGGAACCCCAAGCACCCAACGGCTGAAAAGCAAGTCGCCATGGATTGCCCCGGCGGGTAACAACGGGGCACCCCGTTATGTGCCCCATGCGCAAAGACTGCGAAACTGTTTTTATGCCGCCCCAACGGGGAACAAACCCACCCAAAACCAAAGCAAAGCGGAGCCATTTCCCGGCTCCGCTTTTTTCGCTTCTTGCGAAAATCCCGCTTTCCCCGATCAGCCCTTTTTATGGGCAAATTCCCCATTTTGATAAAAAACAAAGGAATTACAAAACCATAACTCCCTATTTTTACAAAAAATACCACAGGGAAGAAGGGATTTTTCGCCACTGCCTTTTCCCGAAGCAGATTCCCTCCCGCAGATCGTTTCCCCCTTTTGTGACTTCTCGCCCACGCTCGATCTCCGCTTTTCTTGCCGCCCTGTTTCCGTGCGCCGCACTCTGATTTTCTATTTTTTTGCCGTACCGTTTATGATCCCGCGCCGCCCCGCTTCTTCTGCCTTTTGCCGCTCCTTTGCCGCCGTGCAGCCGCCACCCAAATGTGCCCCGCCCGCTTCTCTTGTCGTTTTTTCCGCTTTTGTCCGCTGTCCAACCGCTTGCCGAATTCACCCGCTTCCTTTTTCCCGCTTCTCTCCCCGCTTCTCTCGAATCGCTTCCCATCGCCTTACCGCCCCGGTTTTCCGCTGTTCCGGCATTGACTTTGCCCTCTTTTCCACACCGCCCCGGCTTCCCGCTGTTGCGGCGTTGACTTTGCCGCCGTTCTGCCGCCCGTATCCAATCCCCCCAACGACAAAAACAGACCCAAAAGCAAAAGCAAAGCGGAGCCATTTCCCGGCTCCGCCTTTTTCGCATCTTGTGAGCGCCCCGTTCCCCCCCGACCTGCCCTTTTTATGGGCAAATTCCCCATTTTGATAAAAAACAAAGGAATTACAAAACCATAACTCCCCATTTTTACAAAAGATACCACAAAATAGAAGGGATTTTGCGCCACCGCCTTTTCCACGCAGTCCCCTTCCCTGTTTCCAAGGGAAAGCAGGCGCCCGTCCCCAGTGTGCCGGGAAAAGCGAGCTCCCCCTTTCGCCGGAAAGAGGACCGGCTCTTTGTCCCTTCGCGCGGCATTTTCACGGCAGCTTTATATTTTTGCCGTAAACGCCACAGCCTTGCCGATTACCCGCACGCGGTTCATCTCGCTTCCTTCAAAATTCAGCACCGGAAACAGCGGGTTTTCGGGGCGCAGCTCCAGCCTGCCGGGATAGCAATACAGACGCTTCAAGGTGGCTTCGCCATCGATGAGTACCGCCGCGATTTCACCGTTTTCCACCGTCGGCTGGCTGTGAATATAAACAATATCGCCGTCAAAAATTCTGGCGTTGATCATGCTGTCGCCCCGGCATTTCAGGGCAAAATCCGCCCGGATAAACGCGGGCTTATCGACCCGGTCTTCAATGTTCTGCACCGCCAAAATCGGTTCACCGCAGGCAATGGTCCCCAACAGGGGAATTTTTTCGGTTTGCGGCAGCGGCAAAAAGCCTTCGGGCGCTTCCCGTCCCAAAAGCACATCGACGCTGACGCCGAAATATTCCGCGATCCGCAGCAGTTTTTCGCTGTTTGGCTCACGCAGTCCCTTTTCGTAATTGACATAGGTCGTGTACGGCATACCCAAATCGGATGCAGCCTGACGCATGGTCAATCCCTTTTTTTTACGCAATTTCCGAATCTGCTCCATTTTATACTGTCTCCTTTTCGCACACCTGTTACTCATAGTTTACCCGATACAGGTAGAAAATGCAAGTATTTTGTCAAATAATTACCCGATTTGTGAAATATACACAGAACATATGTTTCCGTTTTGTGCAGTCCGACTATTGACAGAACGGCGCTGCTGGCTTATGATAAAATTACTCACTTTGAGTAATTCCGTTTTACAGGAGGAAATAAGATGAAATATCCGATGATCGAGGTGTACCGCTTGCAGCAAGGCTGGACCTGTAGCGAACTGGCATCGCTTTTGTGCGTCAGCCGCAGCACCTTTTACAACTGGCGAAAGAAAGGCGGACTTCCGCTGGCTGCCGTGCGCAAGCTTTGCGACCTGTTCCATTGCAGTCCGTCCATGCTCCTGAGCCGGGTGATACTGATGGAAGACCCCACCGTCAAACGCCTATGAAACAGACGATCGAAAACGGACTGCGCCGTCTGCGCGAACTGGAACGGCAAATACAATGGGACCGCGAACGGCTGCGGTGCCTGCGGCTGTCGATGATCGATCCGCCGGCAAGCGCGCCGCGCGAGCGTGTCAAAACCTCTTATTCGCCCGACCCGGCGCTGCCCGGTCAATTGGATCGGGTGGACGAGATCAAAGAACGCCTTTGCCGCAGCCTACAGGAGGCTGCCGCCTGTCGGAACAGCCTGCTGTCAGGCATTGGGGAAGCAACCGATTCCCCGCAGGAACGGATGTTTCTGCGTCTGCGGCTGGTGGAAGGGAGGCGCATCCAAGACATTGCCCTGCATATGGGGCTGAGCGAGCGGCAGTTATACCGCCTGCAAAAAAAAGCCCGTGCGCGTCTGCAAGCGGCAGCCGGGGAAGAGCCGTAACGGACAAGCCTTCCCCGGCTTTTGCTTCCGCAAATGAAATTACCCGTATTGAATATCGTTTTTCCGCGCTGAAAACGGGGGAAGAAGCGATCGAAAGGCTCCGAACCGCCGATCTGCCCCGCCTGCTTTTCCGGCAGCGGGCGTCTTTGCGGTTTCAAAACCAAACCTCAGAGGTTTGAAAAGCAAACCCGAAATAAATAGACTATAAATAAATAGAGTGTAGTTATTTCTTATCTTATCCGGCGGTTTTCGTTTTTGACGCACGGACAACGAACCGGACAACCTTTTCCCGATACAAACGCTTCTGCTTTGTCCGCTGTTCTGCCACGGACAGAGAAAGCGCGCCTATTTTTCATAGCCGCAAAAGGAGGAACTATGAATCAGCAAACACATACCATCCGTGCCTTTTATCAGCTACCCATGGAGCTGTTCACCGACCCCGCGCTCAACGATCTGTCGGCGGACGCCAAGATTTTATATTCCCTGATGGTCAGCCGCCATGCCCTGAGCCGCAAAAACGGCTGGCACGACAAGCAGGGGCAAATCTATCTGGTTTTCTGCGTGCATGAAATCCAGAAAAAACTGAACTGCGGCAAAAACAAAGCGCTCAAGCTGCTTCGGGAACTGGAAGCCCACGAACTGCTGCGACGGGAAAAACGCCGTTTCGGACAGGCGGATCTGCTGTATCTGCCGCGGCTGAACGAAGCGCTTCCGGCAGGCGAACAGACGGCGGAAGAAGCCGCGCCAAGCCCGATCGAACCGGTGCCGCAGCAGGCGGAAACCCACCCCGAAACCACCGGCACAGCAAACGACAAGCCCGCCGCTGTACAGCAAACACCGGCGCAGGCGGCAAAACGCAACAGAGAAGATACGATCGATTTGCTGAAGGAAAACTGGGATTACGACTGGCTGTGCGGACTGTATCCGGACGACCGGGACATCATCGACGAATGGCTTTTGCTGTCGGCGGAGGTGCTGACCGGCAGGCGGCAGACCATCCGCGTCGGCAAGGAAGACCGCGCCGCGTGGCTGGTCAAACAGCGTCTGCTGTCGCTGACGGATGTCCATATTTCGTACCTGCTGGATACCCTTTCGCAGAACCAGACCAGAGTACGCAACATCAAACAGTATCTGCTGACGGCTCTGTACAACGCGCCGGCAACCTGCACCAATTATTACAAAGCGGCTGTCCGGCACGATTACGGCGTGAAAAAGCCCGCATCCAGTCCATAAATTCAGGAAGCGGGGTCGCTGTTGCAGGAAAAAACGGCAGACAATCGCGTTGTCAGCCGCCGTTTACCGGTTTTTTACAAAACGCCTGAGCTGCTCTTTTTCACGCGCTTTGATTTTTATTATAATGCAATAAGGAGAAAAAATCAATCCTTCTTTTCCCTGCTGCGCGTCTTTTTCTTCGGTGTTTTTTCGCGCGTCAATGGTCGATTTTTTTCAGAATTTCTCTGCATTTTTCATTTTCCTGTCTCGATTTATTGACTTTTGTCGAACAAAATTGTATAGTATTTATAAAAATACAATTGGAAAAGGAGATTTTTTATGGAACAACGATCCGCGACGCACGGCATCCATCTGAAAGACAAGCTCGGCTATGCCCTCGGCGATTTTGCCGGTTGTCTGGGGTTTGCGCTGGTTTCGTCTTTTCTGCAAATGTTTTACACCGATTCGCTTCATATCCCCCTCCAGCAGATCACGATCCTGATGCTCATCGCCCGGATCTGGGACGCCATCAACGACCCGATGTGGGGATCCTTTGTCGATTCCCGCAAACCGACCCGCTTCGGCAGGTTCCGTCCCTATATTTTCGGCGCCTCTTTCCCCTTTGCCATCGCCATGGTGCTGATGTTTGTAAAAATCCCCGGGCTGTCCACCACCGGTTACCTGATTTACGCCTACATCACCTATATTTTCTTCGGCATGATGTACACCGGAACCAATATCCCCTATGGCTCGCTGGCGTCCGCGATCACCGATGACGACATGGAGCGTTCTTCGCTTTCGATGTGGCGTTCCATCGGGGCGGGGCTCGGCGGCCTGCCGGCACAGATCCTTCTGCCGCTGCTGGTCTATTCGGTCGGCGCAGGCGGCGAAAAGGTTCTGGATTCCAACAAACTGACCGCTGCCGTCGCCTGTCTGGCGGTGCTGTCGCTGATCGGCTTTTTCGCACACTTTGTCATGACCAAAGAGCGCGTTCCCCTTCCGCCCGACCAGAAACAGGAAAACCATTCGCTGAAATACTCGCTGAAAGCGCTGCTGAAAAACAAACCCTTCCTCGCGCTCTGCATGGTTTCCATGCTTCTGATCGCCTTTCAGATGTACACCCAAACGACCTATAACTATCTGCTGAAAGACTTTTACCAACGGCCGGAGCTGTATAGCCTCGTCACCGTCTTTACCTATCTTCCCATGGCGCTGTTTTTGCCCTTCCTGTCGCGCCTGATCAAAAAATTCGGCAAAAAAGAGCTGTGCAGCGCCGGACTGCTGTTTTCCGCCGTCATCAACATCATCATGTATCTGATCGGTTTCACACCGGCAGCCGCCAACCCCTATCTTTTCCTGGTTCTGCTGTTTTTCAGCGGCGCGGGGCAAACCTTTATCCTGCTGGAAATCTGGGCGCTGGTGATGGATGTTATCGACTATCACCAATACCTTTCCGGACGCAGAGAAGAGGGCACCAGCTACGCCATCTATTCCTTTACCCGGAAAATCGGCCACACGCTGGCAGGTGCCGGTTCGTCGGCGGTGCTTTTTGCCGTCGGTTATGATGTCAACGCAACCGATGTCGGCCAATCCGCAGAGGTCGTCGCGCGGCTCTACGATATCTCGACCTTTGTACCCGCCGTCATTCTGACGCTGATGTTCCTGATCCTGACCTTCGGGTATAAGCTGTCGCGAAAAAATCTGGAAGAATTCAAAGCAAAAATGGGGGAATAAAAATGGAACCGGCCATTCATGTTGCCTTCGGCTTTCATGTCAACTGCTATCATTCCTACCGGGGCGATACCAACGACAATTTAGGCTTCGGATCGGATATCCGGATCATTCGTCAGATCATCCGGGTGCTTGATGATTACAACAAAAAGGGCGTTCCCGCCAAAGCCACATGGGACATTGAAAATTTCTTTTCCCTCGAAAAGATCCTGCCCGAATACGCCCCCGATATCATAGCGGATATCAAACGAAGGGTCTGGGAAAACGGTGACGAAAACATCATCATGGGCTATAACAACGGCGCGCTGTCGGCAATGACCGATGCCGAGCTGGCAGCGTCGATCAACCTTGCCCGCACCAATCCGGCGGGGTCGGGGCTGTTGGATCTTTTCGGAAAATGCGAAGATATTGTGCGTCCGCAGGAGGTCATGTTCACCCCCTCGCAGGTTCCCGTTTACAAAAAGCTGGGCATCAAAGCCCTTTGCCTGTATGATTCCTGCATTCCCTTTGACGCGTTCCGCACGCTGATTCCGCCGCTGCCTGACGAACAGGCGTTCAACCCCCTGCTGTTCACCTATCAGGGCGAAAGCATCCCCATCGTGCCCACCTATTCCAACGCCGATGTCTGTGACGCGGGCTGTTTGCGAAGCTGGGTGAAGGATTTGCGCAAAAAGCAGGAGCGCGGGGAAATCAGGCGGGATGTGCTGCTGTTTATCAATATGGATGCGGACGCCATTTTCTGGGAATCGCTGAACCTGCCGATTGTCAGGAACCGAATTGCCAATACCGACGGCATCCACGGTCTGATCCGGGAAATACAGGATCTGCCTTATGTCGTATTCGATACGGTGGGCGGCTACCTGAAGAACCACGGAACCGTTGGGAAGATTGCCTTCACCCAGGATACCGCCGACGGAAATTTCACCGGGTATGCCTCCTGGGCGGAAAAGCCCTATAACCGAAAGATCTGGACTGCCGTTGAGCGTTCGCGGCTGCTGTCCCGCGTCACTGCTGCCAGCGAGAGCGAAGCCCCATCCTTTGCCGACCGCATTCTCTTGCTTTCCACCACCCATTTCGGGCTGGCTACTCCGGTTTTGAATATCCAGCGCGAAAAAAAGGCGAATGAGCTGGCGGAAAAAATCGTCCGCGCCGAAAAAGAAGCCCTGCCGAAACAGCCGCAGCAGGCAAAACAGCAGGAACTGACGATTTTCAACAGCAACGGAACGACCTTCCAGTGCGTACAGCTCTCGGTGAAGGATCTGCCCTTCCCGGTTTCTTCGCTGGCGTTTGCGTCCGAAGAACTGACGGATTACGGCGTCATTTCGGTTCAGGAGGACAACCGGACGATTTTTGCGTTTCTGACCTTCCGAACCGTTCAAACCTCCTATACCGTTTCCGTTTTTGAAAAAAAGACGCCCGCGTCCCCGCTTTGCCAAAACCTTGACAGCGGTTCGCTGTCCGTTTCCGTAAGCGATACGGGCGAGCTTTCCCAGATCCAATACAACGGGAAACCCCTCGGCGGCGCCGGATTTCTTGACAAATACATCGTGTACGGCGGCAAAAAATACCCCTTCGGCAAGGGCGTCCTGTCGGCTCCCGTATGTGCCGGAAGCGTCCGGGGCGTCTGCGTCAGGGGTGATATCCACCTTCCCGGCGAAGCAAAACCCGGGCAATACCGATATACCTTTTTTACAGTCGGTTCCGCACCGGCGGTCTTTGCCGCCGTAACCGTGCAATACCCCTACACCCCGGAAACCACTTCGATTTCCACCGAAAATTCCGCATTGGGAAGATATACCGACAAAAAATGGACGGAAACCGCGCCGTTCCAGCTCACCCCCGCCCTGCAAGGCGATATCAAAGTGCTAAAACGGAACTTTGCCGATGCGATTTCCTCCTACCGGGTGCATTCCTTCCCGGAAAGCGATCCGCTGAACGATTCGCTGGATTCGTTCAATCACCATCTTACCTGCGGCATGGTCGGGCTTTTTACCGACAGCCTCGGCGTCATCGTCGCCAATTCCCGGCAGACCCTCGGTTCCATGGCGCACTGTCCGATGCGGCTGGAGAAAAACGGCGTTGTCCGGATGAACCCCTTCGGCACCTATTATGGCAAACAGCGCCACCATGCCAGCCGCTCCAAGGGGGAGATCCTGAACGCCTACACCCTGATTGCCGTGCAGGGACAATCCCTCGCGCCGGCGTATAACGGCGTCAGCGAAACCGCGCTTTTGGGGCTTTACGGCTTTTCGGGCGGCAACCCCAACGAAGAAACCCTCCGGGCGGTCAAAGCCTTTTCGGACGGCGCGGTCGTGTCGGCGCCGGCGGACGCATGGTTGCAGCCCGATTTCGGCGACAATGTCACCTTTCCGGAAGCAAAACCGGACGCGGTGGAGGAAAGCCGCCTGAAAAGCCCGATGATGACCGGTTTTGCAGGCAACGCAGGCAAGTATATCAAATACGGCGTCAAAGCCATCGCCCATATCCTGAAAGAGCAAATCAAATCCCGCTAACGGACAAGAAAAGGCACGGGAAATTGCCCCACCGCAGATAAAAAACAGCAGCCACCCCCCACCACAGACAAAAAGCGACGAACCACCCCGCCCCAACAAAAATCGCGGTAAGGAAAAACAACCGTAAGGAGCGGCAAAAAGCCAACGGACAGGGAAAGGCGGCACAAGATACCCATAAGCGGCAAGGCGCCCCGCTTTGCTGCCCTCTGTTTTCAGCCGTCCATCTGCCATAGCTCCCCCTTCCGCTGCCCCTATTTTCAGCCATTCAACTGCCCATAGCCCCCCTTCCGCTGCCCTCTGTTTTTAGCCATTCATCTGCCATAGCTCCCCCCTTCCGCTGCCCCTATTTTCAGCCGCCCATCTGTCAAAGCCCCCGGTTCTCTCTATCCCGCGCCCCACGGGAAGAAAACCGGAAAAAAATGGAGCAAGCGTGGCAGCTTCCCTTCCGAAGCAAACAAAAAACACAGCAGCCTCCTACCGCAGACAAAAATGCGGCAAGGGAGAATAACCGCAAGAGGTGGCAAGAAAGCCAAAGCAGGAAAAGGCGCAGCAAACCGTCCCCCCACCGAAGACAAAACCACGGCAAGGGGCAAAAAAATCAAAGCAAAGACAAAAAGAGCCCGGGCGGGATATCCCGTCCGGGCTAAGCGCTGCTTACTGCCGGTAATGTGACAGAAAATCTCCCAGTTTATCCGCCGCGTCTTCCAGCACCTCTTTGCGGGGCAGATAAACGATGCGGAAATGATCGGGCTGCGGCCAATTGAAGCCGCCGCCATGGACGATCAGCACCTTTTTTTCTTTCAGAAAATCCAGTGCAAACTGTTCATCGCTGTGGATATGAAATTTTTTGATATCGATTTTCGGAAACAGATAAAACGCCGCTGTCGGACGCACAAAGCTGATGCCGGGGATCTCTGACAGCGCGTTGCAGATGCACGCCCGCTGTTCATAAATTCGCCCGCCGGGAATGATATAGTTGTTGACGCTCTGGTAGCCGCCCAGGGCGGTCTGCACCACAGACTGCGCGGGGACATTGGAGCATAGGCGCATATTGGACAGCATATTCAGCCCTTCGATATAATCACGGGCGGTGGCAAGGTTGCCGCTCAGGATCATCCAGCCAATGCGGAAGCCAGCCGCCATATGCGATTTGGACAGGCCGCTGAAGGTCACGCAAAACAGATCCGGCGCCAGCGACGCAATGGAAATATGCTCCTTGCCGTCCATGACCAGCCGGTCGTAAATTTCATCCGAAAACAGAATCAGCTGATGCTCCCTTGCGATTTCGACAATCTCTTCCAAAAGCTCTTTTGGATACAGCGCGCCGGTGGGATTGTTGGGATTGATGATAACCAACGCCTTGGTGCGCGGGGTGATTTTGCGGCGGATATCGTCCAGATCGGGGTACCAGTCGGCGCTTTCGTCGCAAATATAATGCACGACCCGCCCGCCCGCAAGGGTCGCCGTCGCCGTCCACAGCGGATAATCCGGCGCGGGAATCAAAATTTCATCGCCGGTGTCCAGCAGCGCCTGCATACACAGGTTAATCAGTTCGCTGACGCCGTTGCCGGTATAGATATCCGAAACGCTGACGCCCGGAATGTTTTTGAGCTGGGCATATTGCATGATCGCCTTTCGGGCGGAAAACAGCCCCTTGGAATCGGAATACCCCTCGCAGGCGCGAAGCTGATGCCGCATATCCAGAACGACTTCTTCCGGCGCTTCAAAACCAAAGGGCGCGGGGTTGCCAATGTTGAGTTTCAGGATCTTCATCCCTTCCTCTTCCATGCGGGCGGCTTCTTCCACCACCGGACCGCGCACATCGTACAGCACATGATCGAGCTTTGCGGATTTGCGGAACTGCCGCTCGCCGCTCGCCTCGCCGCCGCGCGCTTCCATCGGTACATCCTCGCCCATCAGCCACAGGCGGTTCACCTGTAAAAGCGAAGCCAGAAGCTCCAGAACTTCCCGGCGCGGCTGGGTCTTGCCGGCGCAATACTGGCTGAGCCGGCTTTTCCCGAGCGTTACGCCCTTTTCCTGCGCCAGCCGCACCAAATCCGTCTGACGCAGATTCCGTTTTTGCATGGCAAATTGCAATCGCTGTGAAAATTCCATATTGATCCTTCTTTCCGGCGGATAGTATATCACAATGAAACCGGAAGTTCAAGCCTTTTGAACAAAAGGTTTTCTTTTCTTTATCATCGTTGAAAAAGCCGCCGAAAATTGCCGTTTTTTTGTATCTTTTACAAGAAAAAGGAGAAATAGCAGTTTCATCTGTCCAAAAACAAGAATCTTTCCGTTGCTGAAAAGAAGAAAAAAGGAAACAGCAAAGAGCAAAAACAGGGAGAATACGCAGCAGCCGCAGAAGGAAGCGGACAGAGGAAAGAGAAGGACACCACCACGGAACGAGAAAGGGAAAAACAATAACCGCAGAAGGAAACGGACAGGGGGAAGCGAAGGATACCACGACAGGGAAAACCAACGCTTTCACAACAAACAAAAAAAGCGGAGGAACACAGAGTTCCTCCGCCTGAAAATTTTAGCCGAATCAGCCGAAATTATTCGTTGATCTTGGTGACAACGCCCGAACCAACGGTTCTGCCGCCTTCACGAATCGCGAAACGAAGACCTTCTTCGATAGCGATGGGGGTAATCAGTTCAACATCCATAACGACATTGTCGCCAGGCATGCACATCTCGGTGCCTTCGGGCAGGGTGATGGTGCCGGTAACATCCGTGGTACGGAAATAGAACTGAGGACGATAGTTGTTGAAGAACGGGGTATGACGGCCACCCTCATCTTTGGTCAGAACATAAACCTGGCCGCTGAATTTGGTGTGGGGATGGATCGTGCCGGGTTTGGCAAGAACCTGTCCACGCTCGACTTCGTTTCTCTGAATACCACGAAGCAGTGCGCCGATGTTGTCGCCCGCCTCCGCGTAATCAAGGATCTTGCGGAACATTTCGATACCGGTAACAACGGTCTTTTTCTTCTCGTCAGACAGACCGACGATTTCAACTTCCTCAGAAGTCTTGAGCTGTCCACGCTCAACTCTGCCGGTGGCAACGGTGCCGCGGCCGGTGATGGTGAAGACATCCTCAACAGGCATCAGGAAAGGAAGATCAGCTTTACGGTCAGGAGTGGGGATATAGTTATCAACTGCATCCATCAGCTCCCAAATGCAGGCAAGCTCGGGGGCGTTGACATCGTCGCCGTTGTACTCAAGAGCCTTCAGAGCAGAACCCTTGATGATCGGGGTGTCGTCGCCGGGGAACTCGTACTCGTTCAAAGTCTCGCGGACTTCCATTTCAACGAGCTCGATCAGTTCCGGATCATCGACCTGATCGCACTTGTTCAGGAAAACAACGATATAGGGCACGCCAACCTGACGAGCAAGAAGAAGGTGCTCTTTGGTCTGTGCCATCGGGCCGTCGGTAGCAGCGATAACAAGGATCGCGCCGTCCATCTGCGCAGCGCCGGTGATCATGTTTTTGATATAGTCGGCGTGGCCGGGGCAGTCAACATGCGCATAGTGACGCTTTTCGGTTTCATACTCAACATGAGCGGTATTGATCGTAATGCCGCGCTCTCTTTCTTCGGGCGCTTTATCGATATTGGCATAATCAACGAACTTTGCCTCGCCCTTCATCGCCAGCGTTTTGGTGATGGCAGCGGTCAGCGTAGTCTTACCGTGGTCAACATGTCCGATCGTACCAATGTTAACATGGGGTTTGGTTCGGTTAAAATGTTCTTTTGCCATTGGAAAGAATCCTCCTTATGGTTACAAAATGATTCACGAGTATTGTAACAAATACAGGGAAAAAATGCAAGAGTGAAATGAAAATTTATTGGTTTTTCGCACGATTGCCAATAATGGTTTCGGCAATGGATTTGGGAACCTGCGCATAATGGCTGGGCTCCATGACATACTGGCCGCGTCCCTGTGTTTTGGAACGAAGGTCGGTAGCGTAGCCGAACATATTGGACAGGGGGATGTTGGCGTTGATCTGGGTCGCGCCGACACGGGTCTCGGTGTCGATGATCGAGCCGCGGCGGCTGTTGACATCGCCGTACACATCGCCCAGATAATCGTCGGGAACGATGATTGAAACCTTCATGACCGGCTCCATCAAAACAGGAGCGGCCTTCTGCATCGCGTCTTTGAACGCCATGGAACCGGCGATCTTGAACGCCATTTCAGAGGAGTCAACCTCGTGATAAGAACCATCGTAAAGCGTGACTTTGACATCCACGACATTGTATCCGGCAAGCACACCGGTCTGCATGGCGCCTTTGACACCGGCTTCGACAGCGGGAATGAATTCCTTCGGGATCACGCCGCCGACGATGGCGTTGACGAACTCGAAGCCTTTTTCGGGGTTGGGCTCGATTTTGATCTTAACATGACCATACTGGCCGTGACCACCGGACTGACGGGCATACTTGGTGTCGCTCGTGGCTTCTTTGGTGATCGTCTCACGGTAGGCAACCTGAGGCTTACCGACATTGGCTTCGACTTTGAATTCACGAAGCAGACGGTCAACGATGATTTCCAGATGCAATTCGCCCATACCGGCAATGATGGTCTGACCGGTTTCCTCATCGGTAAAGCACTTAAAGGTCGGATCCTCTTCGGCAAGTTTGGCAAGGGCAATGCCCATTTTCTCCTGGCCGGCTTTGGTTTTGGGCTCGATGGCGACGCGGATAACGGGATCCGGGAAGTTCATCGACTCCAAAATGACCGGGTGCTTCTCGTCGCAGAGGGTATCGCCGGTGGTGGTGTTTTTCACACCGACAACCGCAGCGATATCACCGGCGTAGCAGCAATCCAGATCCTGACGGTGATTGGCGTGCATCTGAAGAATGCGTCCCAGACGCTCGGATTTGTCTTTGGTGGAATTGTAAACCGTGGTACCGGCGGTTGCAACGCCGGAATACACGCGGAAGAAGCAGAGTTTACCGACAAAGGGATCGGTCGCGATCTTGAACGCCAGAGCAGCAAACGGCTCATCGTCGGAAGGATGGCGATCTTCTTCCTCACCGGTTTCGGGATTGGTGCCGCGGATGGATTTGACATCCGTCGGGGCGGGCATATAATCCACAATCGCATCCAGCAGCTTCTGAACGCCCTTGTTGCGGTACGAGGTGCCGCAGGTAACGGGCACCATGGTGTTGGCAAGGGTGGATTTGCGAATACATGACTTGATCTCTTCGATGGTGAGCTGTTCGCCGTTGAAATATTTTTCCAGCAGCGCGTCATCCTGCTCCGCCACATGCTCGATCAGTTCTTCGCGGTATTTTTGCGCGAGTTCTTTCATATCATCGGGGATCTCGCGTACTTCTATTTTCTCGCCTTTATCATCGAGATAATAGGTCGCGTTCATCTCTACCAGGTCGATGATGCCCACAAAATCGCTTTCCGCGCCGATGGGCAGCTGGATCGGGACAGCGTTACACTTCAGACGATCCTTCATCATGTCCAGAACATTGTAGAAGTTCGCGCCCATGATGTCCATTTTATTGACATAGACCATACGGGGGACATGATATTCGTCGGCCTGACGCCAAACGGTTTCCGACTGGGGCTCAACGCCGCCTTTGGCGCAAAGGACGGTAACAGAGCCGTCCAGCACGCGCAGAGAACGCTGCACCTCAACGGTGAAATCCACATG
This sequence comes from uncultured Clostridia bacterium, assembly GCA_944380845.1. GTDB lineage: Bacteria > Bacillota > Clostridia > Oscillospirales > Acutalibacteraceae > RGIG2774. Next base: position 23,429 of record CALWIU010000058.1, read on the forward strand.
GCCGGGGGTGTCGATGATGTCGATGCGGTGTTTTTTCCAGAAACAGGTGGTAGCGGCGGAAGTAATGGTAATGCCGCGCTCCTGCTCCTGCGCCATCCAGTCCATGGTAGCCGTTCCGTCATGCGTTTCGCCTATTTTGTGGTTAATACCCGTATAATACAGAATGCGTTCGGTCGTCGTCGTTTTACCGGCGTCGATGTGCGCCATGATCCCGATATTTCTCGTGAGTTCAAGTGGGACTTGTCTTGGCATAATAACCTCCAATAGAATAAAATCGACAAAGGGAACCGCTTACCAGCGGAAATGAGCAAACGCCTTGTTGGCTTCTGCCATTTTGTGCGTATCTTCGCGTTTTTTGTAGGCAGAACCGGTCTGGTTCTGCGCGTCCATGATCTCCGCAGCAAGGCGTTCCTTCATCGTCCGCTCAGAACGAAGACGGGCATACTGGGTGATCCAGCGAAGACCCAGGGTCTGACGGCGCTCAGGGCGCACATCCATAGGCACCTGATAGGTCGAGCCGCCGACTCTGCGCGCCTTTACCTCCAGCAAAGGCATGACATTTTCCATGGCGGCTTCAAAGACTTCCAGAGGGTCCTTGCCGGTTTTCTCGCTGATGATGGCAAACGCATCATAAACGATCTTCTGGGCAACGCCCTTCTTTCCGTCATACATCACGCTGTTAATCAGCCGCGTGACGAGCTTTGAATTGTAAAGCGGATCGGGCAAAACATCGCGTTTTGCGATCTGGCCTCTTCTTGGCACTTCGCTTCCCTCCTTCATAGGAATGATATCATAGGTACTCGAGTGACAAAATCCCGTGGCGCCAATGAAGGGGCGATTATATATCAAACCTCAACATTGGAGAGCTTTCGCTCAGCCTGCAAGAAGATTGTCGAATAACAACAGGGTAAAAAACTTATTTTTTACCTGCTTTGGGACGCTTCGCGCCGTACTTGGAACGCGCCTGCATCCGGCCGTTGACGCCCTGGGTGTCAAGCGTGCCTCTGATGATGTGGTAACGAACACCGGGCAGATCCTTAACACGGCCGCCTCTGATCAGAACAACGCTGTGTTCCTGCAAGTTGTGACCGACGCCGGGGATATAGGCGGAAACCTCGATCCCGTTGGTCAAACGGACTCTCGCCAGCTTCCGAAGAGCGGAATTGGGCTTTTTGGGGGTATCCGTTTTGACGACGGTGCAAACGCCGCGTTTCTGCGGGGAATTGTGATCGGTCATGATGTTCTTGTGAGAATTCAGACCCTTACCCAGCGCGGGCGCCTTGGACTTTTTCAGATTGACCTGTCTGCCGTTGCGAACCAGTTGGTTAAAGGTTGGCAAGCTGCATCCTCCTTTCCTTGGAAAGTAATATAGCAAAAGGCAAAGCCTTTTTACCCGACATTGGCTGTTTTCGCGCAAAGGAACGCGAAAACAGCCCCACGGAAGTTTATTGTATCACAACACCCCGAAGGATGTCAAGATTTTTTTATTCGCCTGCGGCTTCCGCCAGACCGGGATCGGCGGTGTTCTCAGGCTCGGCAGCGCTTTCCTCTTCCGGCTCGCCGCTGTCCGCAGGATCCTGCGGATCGGGATCGGGCTTTACGCCGGTGGGAACGATTTTCACATCCCCGTAGCATTTCATACCCGTGCCGGAAGGCAGGAGCTTGCCGATGATGACATTTTCCTTCAGACCCAGCAGGTGATCGGTCTTGCCCTTGATGGCAGCGTCGGTCAGCACCTTGGTGGTCTCCTGGAAGGAAGCGGCCGACAGGAAGGAATCGGTCGCCAAAGACGCCTTGGTGATGCCCAGCAGCACCTGTTCGACCTGAGCGGGAACAAATTCTTCGCCGTTCTGCTCGCAGCGCTCTTTGGCGCGCTTTTCCGCTTCGCGGTAATCGGTTTTGTCTACCACCGCGCCGGTCAGCAGATCGGTCGAGCCCTCATCCAAGACCCGTACCTTTTTGAGCATCTGACGGACGATGACTTCAATGTGCTTGTCGTTGATATCAACGCCCTGTACGCGGTACACGCGCTGCACCTCACGGATCAGATAATCCTGAACGGCGCTGACGCCCAGCACCTCCAGCACATCGTGCGGATTCAGCGAACCCTCGGTCACGCAGGTACCCTTTTCGATATAATCGCCCTCGTTGACCGAAATGCGGAAACCATAGGGGATCAGGTATTTTTCCTGCTCTTCCTGATTGGTCACAACCACATGGTTGCTCTTTTTGATCTCTTCAAAGGAAACCACGCCGGAGATCCGCGAAAGGATCGCAAGGGTCTTGGGCTTTCTGGCTTCAAACAGTTCCTCAACACGGGGAAGACCCTGGGTGATATCGGATGTGGAAGTAACGCCGCCGGTGTGGAACGTACGCATGGTAAGCTGTGTACCGGGCTCACCGATGGACTGTGCGGCGAAAATACCCACCGCTTCACCCACGGAAACCGGCGACGCAGTCGCCAGGTTCAGGCCGTAGCACTTTTTGCACACGCCGTGCGGGGTCTCGCAGGTCAGCGGCGAACGGATCACCGCTTCGGTAAAGCCGGCGGCAACAATGCGCTGCGCGTCGTCTTCGGTCATCATATGCTCGGTGTCCATGACCACTTCGCCGTTTTCGTTCACCAGCGGATGCAGCAGGTATCTGCCGACCAGACGCTCGCTGAACGGCTCGATGACTTCATCTTCATCGCCGTAGATATCCGTGATGCGCAGTCCCTCGTGGCAGTGGCAGTCCTCTTCGCGGACAATGACATCCTGAGAAACATCGACCAGACGGCGGGTCAGGTAACCGGAGTCCGCCGTACGAAGTGCGGTGTCCGCCAAACCTTTACGAGCGCCGCGGGAGGAAATAAAGTATTCCAGAACATTCAGTCCCTCACGGTAATTGGAACGAATGGGAATTTCAATCGTTTTACCGGCGGTGTTGGCGATCAGGCCGCGCATACCGGCAAGCTGGTTCAACTGGGACGCACTGCCGCGCGCGCCGGAATCGACCATCATATAAATCGGATTGTCCGGATCCAGACTGTGGGTCAGCTCTGCGGAAACTTTCTTGGTGCACTCTTCCCATGCGGCAATGGAGTGTTTGGAACGATCCTTGTCGCTGTAGAAGCCGCGGCGGTACCCACGGTTGATCTGATCGACCTTTGCCTGCGCCTCTGCCAGATATTCCTTTTTCTTTTCGGGAATGGTCGCGTCGCAAACCGCCACCGTGATGCCGCTGATGGTCGAGTACTGATAGCCCTGTGCCTTGATCTTATCCAGCACATCGGCGGCAACGGACAGGCCGTGAACCTTAATGGTTCTTTCAATAATTTTACCCAGTTGTTTTTTATTTACCAAAAATTCAACTTCTAATTTCAGGGCGTTGGCGGGATCGCTTCTGTCCACAAAGCCCAGATCCTGCGGAATCGGGCGGTTGAAGATGATGCGGCCGAGGGTGGTTTCCACAATGCCGCGCACCTCTTTGCCGTCCACTTCGCGGCTCATACGAACCTTGATGGGCGCGTGAAGATCCAATTCGCCGTCGTCATACGCCATAACGGCTTCATCCACGCTGCGGTAAGCGCGCAGCGCGTTTTCCGGCAGGCGGCAGGATCCTTTGGCCTGCTCGCGAACCAGCGTCAGATAATACGAGCCCAATACCATATCCTGTGTGGGCACGGTGACGGGCTTACCGTCAGAGGGCTTCAGCAGGTTATTGGCAGCCAGCATCAGGAAACGCGCTTCCGCCTGCGCTTCGGCGGAAATCGGCACATGGACCGCCATCTGGTCGCCGTCGAAGTCGGCGTTGAATGCGGTACAGACCAGCGGATGCAGCTTGATGGCTCTGCCTTCTACAAGCACCGGCTCAAACGCCTGAATGCCCAGACGGTGCAGCGTCGGCGCACGGTTCAAAAGCACGGGGTGATCCTTGATGACCACTTCCAGCGCATCCCAGACCTCTGTGCTGGCACGATCGACCATTTTGCGGGCGCTCTTGATGTTTTTCGCCTGATCGAGTTCCACCAGACGCTTCATCACAAAGGGTTTAAACAGCTCCAGCGCCATTTCCTTGGGCAGGCCGCACTGATAGATTTTCAGTTCGGGGCCCACCACGATAACGGAACGGCCGGAATAGTCCACACGCTTGCCCAGAAGGTTCTGGCGGAAACGTCCCTGCTTACCTTTCAGCATATCAGACAGAGACTTCAGCGGGCGGTTATTGGGGCCGGTCACCGGACGTCCCCGGCGGCCGTTGTCAATTAAAGCGTCTACT
>CALWIU010000059.1 GCA_944380845.1 uncultured Clostridia bacterium
GATGTACTGCAAAAAGTGATCGATCTATTGAATTCCCTTGTAGCGCAGTTGAACGCGATTCTGAAGGCGTTTTAATTCAATAGCGGACAGCTTGACTGTCCGCTATTTTTCTCATTACCCGGCAAAATATGCTTGCATTTTTATTTTGTCTGTGCTACAATAGACAAGCTATCGGAAAGGAACGGATCGAAATGAAACTTGGCATTGTCGGCTTGCCAAATGTTGGCAAAAGTACCCTATTTAACGCGTTGACCAATGCCGGCGCGCAGTCTGCCAATTATGCGTTTTGTACCATCGAGCCGAATGTCGGCGTTGTTCCGGTTCCCGATGAGCGTTTGGATCGTCTTGCTGAAATGTATCACCCGGCTAAAATTACACCGGCAACAGTCGAGTTTGTAGATATTGCTGGTCTTGTTAAGGGTGCATCAAAGGGCGAAGGTCTCGGCAATAAATTCCTTGCCAACATTCGTGAAGTGGACGCAATCGTCCATGTCGTTCGCTGCTTTGAAAATGATGATATTATCCATGTCGAGGGCAGTATTGATCCCGTCCGCGATATTGAGACCATTAATCTTGAACTGATTTTGTCTGATATCGAGATATTGGAGCGCCGGATCGATAGAGATACCAAAGCGATGAAAGGCGATAAGTCCCTTGCCAGAAGCGTTGATTTCTTTAAACGACTGAAAGCGGAACTAGACAGTGGCAAATGTGCGCGCGCTGTCACGGTGGACGAAGAAGAAGCCGAATGGATGCGTTCTGTTGCTTTGCTTACAGCGAAACCGGTGATATATGCCTGCAATTTTTGTGAAGCGGATTTCTCATCCGGCTCTGTTGAAAATAATCCGCGGTACCAGGCGGTCAAAGCCATTGCCGATGCCGAAGGTTCTGAGGTTCTGCCGATTTGTGCTGAGTTGGAAGCGCAGATTGCCGATTTGCCGGCTGATGAAAAAGAGATGTTCCTTGCTGATTTAGGCGTACAAAAGGGCGGATTGGATCTTTTGATTCAGCGCAGCTATAATCTTTTGGGCTTAATGTCCTATTTAACGGCTGGTGAGCCCGAAGTTCGCGCTTGGACCATAAAAAAGGGGACAAAGGCACCACAGGCTGCTGGAAAGATTCATTCTGATTTTGAGCGTGGTTTCATTCGAGCAGAGGTCGTGTCTTTTGATGACTTGATGGCTTGCGGCAGCATGACAGTCGCAAGGGAAAAGGGTCTTGTTCGCTCAGAAGGTAAAGAATATGTCATGCAAGATGGCGATGTCGTTCTGTTCCGCTTTAATGTTTAAGAGAATACAGCACTTGCCTGTATTTAATATCCGCACGTAGCGCAGCTGGATAGCGCAGCAGATTCCGATTCTGAAGGTCGGGGGTTCAAATCCTCTCGTGCGGGCCAAAAAAAGTTCCCGAATCCGTCGATTGAATTCGGGAACTTTGTCTTTTATATGGGGCGTTATAGACAGGTGTAATCAGGTTGTATGATTTGTTTTTTCCGTCATTGCAGGAACGGCTGCTTTTGCAAGGTGTTCCATCAGATGATTGTCACCCATCAACGCGTTTGTGACAATGCGGGAAAGGATGTCTGTCAGCTCATCAATGGAAACGGTGATGTTTCCTTTCAGCCAATCAATAAACACGCTCGCGACAGCGGCAGTAAAGAACGAAATGTAGATAGATGCTTCGCCTGTTGAACTGGCGTGATAAAGAGCGATCATTTCATTGGACAGGATCTGATCTGTCAAAAAGTCTTTTATGCGAATTAAAAACCTGTCGGCGTTTTTGGATAAGAACAGAAGTTTGTAATATTCAAGATCATTGTTAATGTAATAAAAAACTTCTTTTATCAGCTTTGTCGGATCGTCTGAAATGCTCTCAAAACCAAGTTCATGTATAAAGGTCATTAGTTTGGTCATTTCTTCATTTTCAATTTGCTCAAAAAGCCCGTATACATCCGGATAATGTGCATAGAAGGTTCCGCGGCTGATTTCTGCTTCTTTGATGATGTCAGTAACGGTAATTTTGGAAATATCTTTTTCATGAAGAAGTTTGGCAAATGCTTTTTTTATCATATTTTTAGAGCGTCGCGAACTTCTGTATTCCGCTCTTTTTTGCGCCATGATGAATCACACCTATCTTTTTGTTTGTCTATTCTCTTATTATATATGACATTTGTCGAAAATGCAAATGTATTTGTATTTTTTTACATCTTATTCAAATTTGATGGTTTTGTACTGTAGTTTGATCGGAATGAACCATTTTATGGAGGCTTTACCCTTGAGTTACAAGAAAAACAGTGAAACTCGCTTTTGCCGCATTTCCAGAAAATGTGGCGCCTGTCAGCTTCAAAATATGAGTTATCCGCAGCAGTTAAGCTGGAAAATGGCAAAAACGATTAAGCTATTGTCTCGATTCGGTCATGTGGAAGAAATTATCGGCATGGAAACCCCGTATCATTATCGAAACAAAGCGCAGGCAGCTTTTGGACGAACCGCACGCGGTAAAATGATTTCCGGGATTTATCAAAGTGGAACACATATCATTGCGGCAACCGATCAGTGTTTTTTGGAATCTGCGAAGGCAGATGAAATCATTGTTACTATCCGTTGTCTTGCTGAGTCATTTAAAATACAAGTGTATAATGAGGATACGCATGCCGGCTGTTTGCGTCATGTGCTGGTTCGTAACGGCGCTGTCTCCGGTCAGATCCTTGTTGCCATTGTCACGGCAACGCCGGTCTTACCGGGAAAAACCAATTTTGTTCGGGAGCTTGTGAAGCTTCATCCGGAAATTACTACCGTTGTTCAGAATATCAATCCCGCGCATGACAGCATGGTGCTTGGCAAAAGACAGGTCGTACTTTATGGTAAGGGATATATAGAGGATACCCTGTGCGGCTGTGTTTTTCGTATTTCAGCAAGATCCTTTTATCAAATCAATTCCATTCAGACCGAAAAACTCTATCAAATTGCGTTGGAGTATGCCGATTTATCCAAAAATGATATTTTGCTTGACGCTTATTGTGGGATCGGAACCATTGGCTTGATAGCTGCAAAGCAAAGCGGATGTCAGGTCATTGGGGTCGAAAGCAACGAAGATGCCG
>CALWIU010000060.1 GCA_944380845.1 uncultured Clostridia bacterium
TTTACCGTAAAGCGCGTGTTCGCGATGCTCGGCGGCAAATTTACAAAAGAGCAGATCTTGGATTTAAACAAAACTTTAAATAAGATCAAAAAACCAAAAAGGAAATAACGGCTTATAAAGGCACAGCAGGCATCCGGAAATCGGATGCCCGCTGTTTTAATTGGTCTTTAGCAAAGAAAAAGCGGCGGAAAGCAGAATGCTTTCTGCCGCTTTTGTCAATGGCAGTTATAGAAAGAACTCTTCGGTGGTCACAAGCGGTTCAAAACCCAGCTTTTTATAAAACGCCATCGCTTCGCTGTTGAACTGCCAGACACACAGTGTTATGCGCCGGCAGCCGGCGTTGATTGCCTCTGCCTTGATCTGTTGGATCAGTTTTTGTCCGATTCCCCGGCGCCGGTCATCCAGCTGCACATAAAGGTCTTCGATGTGCAGCGTGGCTTTTTGGGTTTTGGGGGCTTTGATGCTTCCGCAGCAAAAGCCGAGGATTCTTCCGCTTTTATGCCGACAAAGGTTTTTTGCCGCAGTTTTGCACGGAACTGCCGTTTGCTCAACACAAGAATTGGCGGCGAGAAAAGATGCGGGTATTGCGCAGCGTGACAGCTCATCAGAACATACGCCATCGGCGCGATCTGATCATAGTCATCGGCGCAGATCCGTTCAAAGATCATGGGAATCCTCCGTATGATACAATCGGCGTGGTTCGGGAATGTCCAGATAGGAAATTTCTTCTACCTTTTCGCCGTGCCGGAAGTACACCCGCGGCACCCGGCGAGAGACGCCGCAGACAAATTCATAATTGAAAGAATAGGCAGGATCTGCCACATCTTCAACTGTAATGCGGTTTGCGCCGTCCGCACCGACCAGCGTGACCCGGTCGTCGATCTTGACTTTTTGCAAATGCGAGACATCGACCATAAACTGATCCATACAGATTCTGCCGAGAATCGGGCAAAACTCCCCATGAATCAAAACTTTTCCGCGGTTGGAAAGGCAGCGCGGATAGCCGTCCGCGTAGCCGACCGGAACAGTGGCAACGGTTGTCGGTTTGTCGGTAATATAGGTTCTGCCGTAGCTGATGCCGCGTCCTGCCGGAAGAATTTGAACATTGGATACATGAGAAACCAGTGACATGGCAGGGCGAAGGGGGAAGTTTTCACGGTTGACCTCTTTGGAGGGATATAGGCCGTAGAGAATAATTCCTTCGCGAACCATATCGTCGTAATCATGAAATTCCATGATTCCTGCACTGTTGCAAAGATGTTTGAGCGGCGGTTCAATTGCTTTTTGCCGCAGCAGACGAATGAAATGATTGTATTTTTCCCGCTGGCGCAGGGCTTCGGTTTTATCTGCTTCATCCGCCGTTGCATAATGGCTGAACAATCCCGTCAGCCGCAGGTTCGGCAGGGCGACAATTCGACGGATGGCTTCGGCAGATTCTTCTGTGGCTGGAAAACCGATGCGGGACATTCCGGTGTCTACTGCCAATTGAAATTCGGCCGTCATGCCAAGGCGTGCTGCTTCTCTCGAAAGGGCAAAAGCACTGTTTTCCTGAAAAATGACCGGTTGAATGCGTTGTTTGATGGCTTCGGCAAAATAGGTGGGTGAAAAGTAACCAAGCACCAAAATGGGGTTGCTTATGCCGTTTTTGCGCAGTTCAATGCCCTCATCGACAGTCGCGACCGCAAAATAATCCGCCTTGTCTTTCAACAGGCGGGCAATCGGCACGGCACCATGACCGTAACCGTCTGCTTTAATCACTGCTAAAAATTTTACGCCCGCCGGAAGTCTTTTGATAACGGCTTCGGCGTTAAATTCGATCGCGTCAAGATCGATTTCTGCGCGTATTCTATGCGTATCCATAATCCCTCCGTGCCGTTTTTAGACGGCTGTGCTCATGGGGGCAAGGGAAATGCCTTCCCGCGTGAGCGCATCATGTATTTTCTGCGTAAAGGCCAGCGCTTTTGGGCCGTCTCCATGTACGCAGATCGAATCTGCCTGCACAGCGATATCTTCACCATTGATGGCCGTTACGGTTCCTTCTTTTACCATTCGCAAAACCCGAGCGATGGCTTCATCCTCATCGGTAATCATTGCGCCGGGCTTTGAGCGGGCAACAAGCGAGCCGTCCGCTTCATAAGCGCGATCCGCAAAAACTTCCCGGGCAAAGCGCAATCCGGCTTTGGCGGCTTCAGCTTCCATCTGGCTGCCGGCAAGTCCTAACAGGATCAGATTTTCATCGGTCAGGGCAACGGCCTCACAGACCGCGCGCGCCAGCACGGGATCTTTACCGGCCATATTATACATGGCGCCGTGGGGCTTGACATGCTGCAATTTCATTCCGTGTGCCGCTGCGAAAGCGGAAAGGGCGCCGATCTGATATTGTATGTAGGCGCGGACTTCCGCCGCAGAAGCGTTCAAATTCCGTCTGCCGAACCCCAGCAGATCCGGGAACCCCGGATGCGCACCGATTTGTATCTGTGCCTGCGAAGCCATGCGGACGGTTTTATCCATAATCAGTGGATCGGAAGCGTGAAAGCCGCAGGCAATATTGGCGGAGGTAATCAGTTTGATAACCTGATCGTCCGAGCCTATGGTATATGCGCCGAAGCTCTCGCCCAAATCACAGTTTAAATCAATGGATCGATTCATAAAATCCCTCCGTTACTCTTTTAAAGAAGAATTTTTAATATCGGTAATCAGCATATGCCCGGGCGCATGGGTAATGGCAAGCGACGGCTTTGCCGCCATTACAGCCGCCTGCGGGGTGACACCGCAGCACCAGAAAACAGGAAGCTCACCGGGATGAATGGTTACTGCGTCACCAAAATCCGGCTTTGCCAGATCATGAATGCCGATCTGCTCCGGATCACCGATATGGATCGGCGCGCCGTGCACTCTTGGTACAGCGGCGGTAGCCGTAACTGCCCGCGCGATTTTGGACGCGGGGATCGGACGCATACTGACCACGGTGTTGCCGTGAAAAATGCCGGCGCTCCGGCAGGGAATATTGGTTAAATACATGGGTACATTTTTTCCTTCTTCAATGTGACGAACCGGGACATCAGCGTCCAGCAATTCTCCTTCAAAGGAAAAGCTGCATCCGATCAGAAAACTGACAAAATCGTCCTGCCACAGAGATTCGATATCCGTGACTTCTTCGGTCAATACGCCGTTGCGCCATACGCGGTATTTGGGAAAATCACGCGCAACATCTGCATCCGGGGCAATCTGCGGCAAGGAGCGGCTGCCAACATCGGTAACCTCCAGCACCGGGCAGGGTTTGGGGTTGCGCTGGGTAAACAACAGAAAATCATAGGCGTATTCTTTCGGCAGAATGCAAAGATTTGCCTGTGCGTATCCATGGCACAGACCGGATGTCTGTGTGGTGATCACGCCTTCGCGAATCAAATGCCTTGCCTGAGACGGCGTAAGATTCTCATAATTCATGATAAAACGCCTCCGTTTATGGAATGAGCAGCTCAGCGCGGTATTGCTTCAGGGCTTCCCGTGCCTCACGAGCGTTCAGGCGAACAAAACGCACCTTGTCCGATGGTTTTGCCTGCGCCAGAAGATGCAGGTCGCTTGTCACAACCGTGGCAATTTTTGCATAGCCGCCCGTGGTTTGCCGGTCTGCCATCAATATGATCGGCTGACCCGACGCGGGAATCTGTACCGATCCGGGAGCAATGCCGTCTGAAACAATATCCGTTCCGTTTTTGCTTTGCAGCGGCTGACCTTCCAGCCGCATTCCCATGCGGTCGGATTCGGCTGTGACACAATAGCTCTGCGAAAAGAAAAGATTGAGATCTTCTTCTGTAAAAAAATCGTCCTGCGGACCCGGTACAGCGCGAACAATGATTTCACCGTCAGGCATGGGGTTGAGGAAAGAGCTGCCTTTTGTGGGATTCTTGACCTCGCCGATGGGCAAAACATCGCCTTTTTTCAGCTTCCTGCCATCCAGTCCGCCGAGTTTGCATTTTAAAGTTGTACTGCGGCTGCCCATGACCAGCGGTACATCAAAGCCGCCTTGCACGGCAAGGTAACAGCGGCAGCCGGATTTTGCTGCGCTGAAGGACAGTTCGTCTCCTTCGGCGGCTTGATACAATGTATTCGGAAGAATGGGGGTCTGGTTCCACTTTCCGCCGAAATCACCGCCTGCCGCAACAAAAGCACAGGGCGCGTCAAAGTACGCACGAATGCCTGTTATTGTCATTTCCACCGCTGCGGCGTTTTTGTCGTTTCCCAAAAGCAAGTTGGCGCGAATCAGAGAATAGTCGTCCATTGCGCCGGATTGGGGAAAACCGTCTTTCATATAGCCTTTGCGCCCGAGATCCTGAATCGTTGACAGCGCACCGGGCTGGAGAATATGCAGCGCCATTAGCCTTCCTCCCAGGGAATGATGTTGTCGCCTGCCGCAACGGCCTTTTCAAGGCGTTCGTATTCTGCGCGCAGTATCGGAAGAAACCGAATATAGTCTCCGGTCTGATAAGGAACCGGCGGCGTTCGGTTTTTGTCATAGGGAAGCAGCGGCGTTCTGCCGATCAGATTCCATCCGCCGGGCGATTCCATGGGATAAATGCCGGTCTGTTTGCCGCCAATGCCCACGGATCCGGTCGGTATTACGGTACGCGGAGAAGCAAGCCGGGGGGTTTCCAAAGTCGGATCCATTTCGCTTAAGTAGGGGAAGCCCGGCAAAAAGCCAATCATATCGATGCGATAAATGCGGGTCGCATGCCGGCGAACCACTTCGATCGGTGATATCCCTGCGCAGGAAGCGACTCTTTCCAGATCCGGTCCAAACTCAGACCCATAAGCAACAGGAAGAATAAAAATTCTTTTTTTCTCCTGTTTCCGGCGAGCTTGCCGTTTCGCTGCTTTCTGTATCGTTTTTTCAAGTTCGGAAAAAGACAGAACTTCCGGATCAAAACAAATCGTGACGGAACGGTAAGTGGGAATGATTTCTTCGATGCCGGCTAATGAAAACTGGTTCATCCGTGCGGTAAAGGCTGCGACTTTCGCGCTGTTCTCTTCGCTGATGGTATTGCCGAATTCCACGGTGACGGCGCGGTCTGCGCAGGGGAGAAGACGGTAAGTTTCAGTCATTGCGATGCCGCCTTTCTTATATTATAGATGAAAAGGAGAATTCAGCCTTTACAGTAGTTCTCAAAATCATCGGTCAGCCATTTTTGCAGCTTGCTGAGAAGTTCCGGTGCTTTGCCGCCGACCGGCTTGCCGTCAACGGAAACAGCTTGCAGACAAAAATTGCTGGAGCTGGAAACGATGACCTCGTCCGCATTCATTAAGTCATCCAAATAGAAAGCGCTTTCATCTACCGGGATATCCAGCGCATGACAGGCTTTGATCAGATGGCGGCGGGCAATGCCGGGTAAAATCAGGCAGTCGGTGGGCGCCGTGCGGAATACGCCGTCCTTGATAATGGAAACATTGCTGTGAGCACATTCGGTTACACGGCCGCCATCGCGGTAAAATACGGTTTCATCCACTCTGTGGACGCGTGCTTTTTCCGATGCCATAACACTGGGGATCAAATTCAGCGTTTTGATGTTGCAATGATAAAAACGAGTATCTTTTTCTGTTATGAGCTTTACTTTTTTATAGGTATCGGCTTTTTCTGCCGGCGTAAGCATGATCCAGATATTCGCGTCAAAATTGTTTTCACCGTAAGCATGGTTACGAATGGCACTGCCGCGAGTAGCCTGCCAGTATACGAACTGATCGCCGCTGTCAACCTTTTTAACCATCTCGCAAAGAATGCGGGACATTTCCTCTTTGGAGTGGGGGATGTGGATGTCAAGCAGACGGGCGCTGTTGTAAAAACGATCGATATGTTCTTCCAGTGCGTAGATCACATGGTTATGGGCGCAGGTCGCATCATATACGCCGTCACCGAAATAGCACACGCGATCAGTCATCGGAATTTTCATTTCTTCAATCCGTCCGTATTCGCCGTTGTAATAGCCGAGGTTTTCCATTCTTGTTGTTCCTTTCCTTGATGGTCACAAAAAAGGATAGCGGCAGCGGCTTGGTCCATTCTCCCATATAAAATAAGAAAGAGCAGATATGACGCCGTTGTCCGTTATCCCTTCTGTTTCCTGTTTCAATAACAGGAACATTATAATACCTCTGTCTGAAAAAGTAAATGGATTTTTGATAAGTTTTTACATTTTTTCGGAAAAAGGTGTTTTTTGCACATTATTTGCAGAAAATGTGATCCCCAATTGTTACGATTACCGGACGCGAAAGCATCCAGGCGTTGGTTGTCTTTGCCGGATTATAATAGTATATGGCGCCGCCGGTGGGGTCCCATCCGTTAATGGCATCCCGCGCCGCCTTTTGCGCAGTCGCTCCGGGGGCGACATTCCAGTTGCTGTCTCTCACGCAGGAAAAAGCGCCGGCCTGATAAATAACGCCGGGAATGCTGTCCGGAAAGGATGGATGCTCCACGCGGTTCAGCACAACCGCTCCAACTGCGACTTGTCCGGTATAACTTTCGCCCCGCGCTTCGGCGGCAATCACCTTTGCCAGCAGATAAATATCATTGCTGCTGTATTGGGACGATGATGAGGTGGAAGAACCCAGGCCAAGATAAAGAAGGGTTTTCGGTCCCGCAATGCCGTCAGCGGTTATGCCGCAGTTGCGCTGAAACGACAGGACGGCTTTTTGGGTGTTGGTGCCGTAGATCCCATCGACACTGCCGGTGTAATACCCGAGTTCCTTTAATTTTTTTTGAATGCTGCGCACCTCATCACCGCGGGAGTCGAGCCTCGACAATGTCTGCGTGGCGCCAGAGGTCCCTTCTCTGATGGATGAAATCGGTGAGAGAACCGGTGAAGCAAAAGCCAGAACGGCGCAAAGCAGGGTGACAACCAGACATTCCCAAATTTTTTTTAGCGTTTCCTTTTTCATAACGCGCCTCTTTTCGTTCGTTTGAATGTCTATATTTTGCCCGCTGTTTTCAGAAAAAAGCAGTCTGCGTCATTGTAAATTGTGGAAACAAAAAAGCAGCAATTCTATATATTGTATAAGACCTTGCGGCAGCAAAAAAAATAAAAAAAATTTGAAAAAAGGTGTTGACAGTAGGTGGATGATGTGGTAATATAGTCGAGCACTTGAGAGCGAGGCGGGAAGCCGAGCAGGAAAGTGAAGGAGAGCGGAAGCGATCCGAAAAAAACAAAAAAAGCTCTTGACAAGCGAAGCGGAATGTGATACAATAAACGAGTTGCTTGAGAGAGCGACACCGGACCTTGAAAATTAAACAACGACGAAACGAAAAGAACCCTGAGATTTTTTTGGCAAGTAAAACTTGCGACAGTACTCGGGAAACGCGAAAGCGGGTTCCGGGTAAAAAGTCAGCTTTAAATA
>CALWIU010000061.1 GCA_944380845.1 uncultured Clostridia bacterium
GAAGCCGCTTGCAGCCGCCTGCGCGGCACAGGGGAAAAACGGCGCATTTTTTGCATTTTTCCGGCACGACAAGGCTTTCACGAATAAAATCCAGTGCGACCGGCGATTTTGCCATAGCGAAAAAGTCCGTCTGATGAATGTTGCCCAGCAGGTATTCATCGGTACAGTAAAAGTCGCAGGGATACAGATTCCCGTTGCTTTCCGCGACATATTGGAACATACAATGCCCTTCTATGCCGCACTGTTCCGGCTTCTGATGCAGGAACAGCCGCACCCAGTTGTCGAACTGCCGCACGCTGACATACTGTCCGCGCACATAATCCTTGACATACAGATTAAAAACCCGGATCAAAAAATCCGCGTACTGTTCCGCTGTCATATACAATTCGCTTTCCTCCTGGGAATCGAAGGGGCGCAGGCAGGGAATAAATTGCAGGTACCGAAACCCCATGCCGCGAAAATACCGGTAAATCTCCTCTCCGTGCTCCGCGGCGTAACCGGTCAGCACCGTCAGAATATTCACCGGTGTGTTGTGTTTTTTGAGGATCTCGGCAGCGGTGAGAATCCGGAAAAAGGCGTTCTGTCCGTCGGGTTTCACACGGAATTGATTATCCTGCCTCCGGCCGTCAAGACTCAGTCCCACCAGAAAACCATTTTCGGTGAAAAATTTCGCCCATTCGTTGTCAATCATCGTTCCGTTGGTTTGAATCGAAAAAAAGACGGGGCTGTTTTTCCGGTTTTCTGTCTTGACGGTTCGGACAAAAAATCGGAAAAAATCCAGTCCGCGCAGGGTCGGTTCGCCGCCCTGAAAAGCAAACGCCACCGATTCACCATTGGCGAAGAGCAATGCCTTGCGGATCAGAGCCGCCGCCGTTTTCTCCTGCATCGGGGCATAGCCAAGATGATCGCGGTGCGCAGAGACATCGCGGTAAAAACAATATTTGCACGAAAGGTTACACAAAGACGAAGCGGGTTTGATCATCAGAGAAACAGGGGGCATCGTTACGCCTCCGTCCCGGTTTGTACCGTTTCCAGAACACCGCGGCGGTTCTCGCGGAACGCCTGCTGGATCTCATCCAGTTTTTCGTGCATTTCATCGGCAATCTCCGGATAAACCGTTGCACGATTGTAATTCTCCCCGGCGTCGTCGGTCAGGATGTGCAGCCAGTTGTTCCGGTACTTGTCGAAAAAGGCGGAATTGTCGTTTTGGATGCGGTCAAAATACTTAAAAGTGATCTGATCGTTCTGTTCCAGCACATCATAGGTCTGCTGCGGATAGCGTTCTTTCACGGAATCGGCAGGAACCGTATACTGAATCGCCTTGATATCTTCACGCTTCATATGCAGGATCGGATGGTCTGCGGTGTGAATAACCGTGTCGTTCTTCAGCACCGGCGTCATGGAAATGCCGTCAATGATGCGATCCTGCGGCAAAAAGTTTTTCTTTTGCCCACCGTCGCCGGTAATGCCGCAAAGCTCCACCAGCGTCGGATACAGATCAACCAGCGTTGCCGACTGCGTCCTGACGCTGCCGGCGCTGCCGAGCGCGCCGTTATTGTGATCCCAGCGGATCATAAAGGGGACTTTCTGACCGCCTTCATAAGCTAAATACTTGCCGCCGCGCAGATCGGCAACCGAGCCTTCCAGCGCCGGGCCGTTATCGCTGGTAAAAACAATGATGGTGTTTTCCAGAACGCCCAGATTTTCCATCGTATCGAACAGCTCGCCCAGATAGGTGTCAAACTCGGTCATGCAATCCACATAAGTGCCCATTCCGCTGACGCCGTCAAAGTCATCTCCGGCAAAAACCGGCGCGTGGGGCCACGGTGAAGTATAACAGGCAAAAAACGGCTCATCGGCTTCGGCCTGTTCGGTGATCCAGTTTTCCAGCTCTTCATGGATCCACGCCGTAGCGCGGGACTGGTCTTTCAATTCATCGGTGCCGTGAACAATGGTATAATTGCCGTTTTCCTCCCGGACATGATAAAACGGGGTCATATCGTTCACATGGTGGCTGCCATAAAAATAGTCAAAGCCCTGATTGGTTGGCAGGTACTCGCCGTAATCGCCCAGATGCCACTTGCCGAACAAACCGGTGGCATAGCCCGCCGCCTGAAAGGTTTCCGCCATGGTGACTTCATCGCCAAGCATTCCATCGGCATTTGCCCCCATTTCAATCGCATTGAATACGCGCGTTGCCGCAAAAGGTGCCAGCGTATTGATGGTGGGATACATCACATTATCCGCATAGCCGCGGTATGGATATCTGCCGGTCATGGCGGCAAACCGCGCCGGCGAACAAACCGAATAGGAAGAATAAAAATTTTCAAAATTCAAGCCGTTTTCGCCAATGCTGTCAATGTTCGGCGTATCGTAAATCGCGCCGTTCAGCGAAACATCTCCCCAGCCCAAATCATCCATTAAAATAAAAAGCACATTCGGGCTGTCGGAAGAAGCGGTTCTGTCCACCCGGCTCAAGTAGTCGTCATGTCCTTCCCACAGCCGTTCGGTATGGGGTTTGGAACGAAGATTCATGGTAAAGACATAAAACACACAGCAGCCGGTTAAAAGCACACCCAAACCGCCTGCCAGCGCTTTTTTGACACCCTCTTTTTTCCATGAGCGTTTTGCCGTAAAATACAGCAGCCACACACAGGCAAGACAGGGCAGCGCCAGCAAAAAATTTCCCAGCAAACGGGTAAAAAAGTTCCCTTCCGCGCAGAAAAGACGGTTTGCAGCTGTCGAGAAACCCGCTTTTCCGGAAGAAAACGCGCCGAATCCGGCGTCCGCCCCCCAGATCACATAGTAAACGATCACGCCCGCCAGAGCGGCGGTAAAGCCGAACACCATCGGCGCGTAAACCTTCTTTTTGAACAGGATCGACAGCAGCAGCGCCGCTGCGCTCACACAGCAATAAAGCACACAAACCAGCGCCATCCAATTCAAACGCAAAACCAGAAGTGTCAGCGCCAGAACAATGCCGACAGCCATCCAGATAACCGGAATTTTCTTTTTGCTTTTATCCAATTCTAATTTCTTTTTCATAACCGCTCTCCGATCCGAACATTCTGTTTTTGATTATACTGGTCCCCCTCTAAAAAGTCAAGGTTGCGCTTTTAACAAAAAACGCAGAAAAGACCAGCGGTCTTTTCTGCGGCAGGCAAAGGTTTATTCCAATTCAAAAGCGCCGGTATAAAGCTGATAATACTTGCCTTTTTGTTCGATCAGCTTTTCATGACTGCCGCGCTCAATGATGCGGCCCTGCTCCAGCACCATGATGACATCCGAATTTTTAACGGTGCTGAGGCGGTGCGCGATGACAAAGACTGTTCTGCCCTTCATCAGCGCATCCATGCCACGCTGTACAATGGCTTCCGTTCGCGTATCGATGGAAGATGTCGCTTCATCCAGAATCATAACCGGCGGATTCGCCACAGCGGCGCGGGCAATGGATAAAAGCTGACGCTGACCCTGTGAAAGATTCGCGCCGTTGCCGGTAATGAAAGTATCGTATCCGTCCGGCAGACGCGTAATAAAATCATCTGCGCCCGCCAGTTTGGCAGCGGCTATACATTCGTCATCTGTTGCATCCAGCCGTCCGTACCGGATATTGTCCATGACCGATCCGGTGAACAAATTGGTATCCTGAAGCACCATGCCCAGGGAGCGTCTGAGATCCGCTTTTTTGATCTTATTGATATTGATACCGTCATACCGGATCTTACCGTCGGCAATATCATAAAAACGGTTGATCAGATTGGTGATGGTGGTTTTTCCGGCGCCGGTTGCACCGACAAAGGCGACCTTCTGCCCCGGCTCGGCGTAAACCGTAATGTTATGCAGTACGGTTTTTTTGCCGTCATAACTGAAGTCCACATCAAACAGGCGAACATCGCCCTGCAATTTGGTATAAGTCACGCTGCCATCCGACTGATGGGGGTGTTTCCACGCCCACATACCGGTACGATGATCAGCTTCAACGATCTTGCCGTCCTTTTCCTCGGCATTGACCAGCGTAACATAGCCTTCGTCTACCTCCGGCTTTTCATCAATCAGTTCAAACAGGCGGTTCGCACCGGCAAGACCCATAACCACCGAGTTGATCTGGTGGGAAACCTGACCGATATTACCGGCAAACTGCTTGGTCATGTTCAGGAACGGCACCACAACGCTGATGCTCAGCGCCAGACCGGAAAAACTGAGGTTTTGCACCTTGAACAGCAAAAGCACGCCGCCGATAAACGCAATCAGTCCATACAGAACATTGCCGATATTGTTCAAAATGGGGCCGAGCATATTGGCATAACGGTTCGCTGTTTTCGACTCATTATACAGCGCTTCGTTAATACGGTCAAAATCCTTTTTGCTCTCTTCTTCGTGGCAAAAGACCTTAATAACCTTTTGACCGTTCATCATTTCTTCCACGAAGCCCTCTTCTTTACCGATTGCCGCCTGCTGACGGAAGAAATGGCGAGCCGAGCCGCCGCCGATTTTTTCGGTAATCAAAACCATGACAACCACGCCTGCCAGCACGGCGATTGTCAGCCAGATGCTGTAATACAGCATAATGATAAAGACGGTCAGCACCACGACGGCAGACATCAGAAGCTGTGGGAAACTCTGAGAAATCATCTGACGAAGCGCGTCGATATCATTGGTATAATAGCTCATGATATCACCGTGGTTATGCGTATCGAAATACTTGATCGGAAGATCCTGCATTCCGTTGAACATCAAGGTACGCAGTTTTTTCAGACTTCCCTGGGTAATAATCGCCATCATCTGGTTGAATGCAACGCCGGACAGCAGGGACAGCCCGTAAAAGACCGCCAGCAAAACCACATCTTCGATAATATCCGATCGTACAGACGCCCAGTCACCAGTCGCCCAGCTTTGTTCGACCAAAGCGATGACATTCTGCTGGAAAATCGCCGGAATGGCATTGACAATGGCACTGAAGATAATACAAACTACCGTAATGGGCAGCATGACCGGATAAAATTTAAACAGGGTCTTCAGAACCCGCTTCATCGTTCCCTTTTTAGCAGCCTGCGCTCTCATCATTGTCACCTGCCTTGTTCTGAGAAGTATAAACCTCACGATAAATATCGTTGTCCTTCAAAAGCTGTTCATGCGTACCGATCGCGTTGATCTTTCCGTTGTCCATAACAATGATCCGATCCGCATCCTGCACCGAAGAAATACGCTGCGCAATAATGATCTTTGTCGTTTCGGGAATATACTGGCGCATGGCCGCTCGGATCATGGCATCGGTCTTGGTATCGACGGCGCTGGTGGAATCATCCATAATCAGGATCTTCGGTTTTTTCAGCAGCGCCCGGGCAATACACAGCCGCTGTTTCTGACCGCCGGAAACATTGGCGCCGCCCTGCTCGATGTATGTATCATATTTATCGGGGAAGCGTTCAATGAACTCGTCGGCACAAGCCAGCTTGCACGCGTGCTGCATTTCCTCGTCTGTTGCCTCCAGATTACCCCAGCGCAGGTTGTCTTTGATGGTACCGGAAAACAGAATGTTCTTTTGCAGGACCACCGCAACCTGGTTTCGCAGCGCTTCCAGATCATATTCACGAACATCCAGCCCGCCGACCTTGACTTCGCCTTCCGTCGCGTCGTACAATCTGGAAATCAACTGGATCAGCGTTGATTTGGATGAGCCGGTACCGCCGATAATACCGATCGTCTCCCCGGAGCGGATGTGAAGATTGATATCGGCAAGAGCGAATTTTTTCGCTTTTTTGGAATACTTAAAGCTGACATTGTCAAAATCAATCGACCCGTCTTTTACCTCATACACCGGATGAGCCGGATCGGTCAGCGAGCTTTTTTCCGACAGGATCTCAACAATACGCTTTGCCGACTCCGTCGACATGGTAATCATGACGAAAACCATGGAAAACATCATCAGGCTGCTCAGGATCATGAAGCTGTAAGTCAACAGAGCGGAAAACTGACCGACATCCAGATCCAGACCGCGGGTCGTGATGATCGTGTAAGAGCCGTAGGACAAAACAAAGACCATCACCGCGTAAAGACAAAACTGCATGATCGGACCGTTAAACGCCAGAATGCGTTCCGCCTTGGTAAAGTCGCGGCGAACATCCTCAGAGGCAGCATTGAATTTTTCTTTTTCAAAGTCTTCGCGCACATAGGATTTTACAACGCGCATTCCCTTGACATTTTCCTGCACGGAATTGTTCAGGTTATCATATTTTTTAAATACACGCTTAAACATCGGCGTAACCTTGCGGATAATCAGAATCAGGCCGAACGCCAGAAGCGGTGCTACCACCAAAAAGATCGTCGCCATGGTTCCGCCCATGACAAACGCCATAACGAACGCAAAGATCAGCATCAGCGGGCAGCGAATGGCAAGACGGATAATCATCATGTACGCCATCTGGACATTGGTCACATCCGTTGTCAGACGGGTTACCAGCGAAGATGTTGAAAACTTGTCAATATTTTCAAAGGAAAAGCCCTGAATGTTGTAAAACATATCTTTCCGCAAATTTTTTGCCAGACCGCAGGACGCCGTGGCGCAGGTCGAGCCTGCCAGCGCGCCGAACAGCAGCGAAAGTCCCGCCATTACGGTCAGAACAAGACCGTACCTGACGATCACATCAAGCTCACAGCCGGCTTTGATCTGATTAACCAGCTCGGCTATGACAAAGGGGATGACGCATTCCATGACCACTTCCAGCGACACCAGAAGCGGCGTGATCAGAGAGGCTTTTTTATACTCTCGAATGCTTTTGGCCAACAATTTAATCATCCCGTTTTCACTCCTTTTCTCAAAAAAAATAACGATCGGAACCCCCGGGGAACCACTCGTATTTGCCGTCATATTCCCATTCATATTAGGATATATTTTTTATATCCGAGACCATGTGAATTGTACCGCAAACATCCCGGATTGTCAACACGCGTTCCTTTTTTCCTCCTCTTCCGGCTGCGGTTTTATCCGTCTTTTTCCGCAAAAAAATCATGTCAGCAAAAAAATTTGTTTCCTTTTTCTTGTGGAATTCGGATAGAAAGAGCGATTTTTTTCGTGCTCTTTTTCGGCAAGGTTCCGATTTTTGTTTTTGCAGTTGCTTTCCGGCGGCAAGGTGTGTAAAATGTCTTTGTTTTACATATCTACATATGAGCCGAATGAACCCCGCAGGAGATAAGGCATTCTGCCTTTCCGAAGGAGCAAAACTCTCAGGTTCCCGACACGGGAGATGACTGCGGGCGGACGGCGATTCCGGAGAATTCCGCTGAAGCGGATGCCGAAGGGGCAAGGCGGCTGCCAATCTCTCAGGCAAAAGGACGGTCTTATCAACAGACGGGCAAGTCCCGTTTTTTGTGAGCGTCCGGTGATTATGGACGCTTTTTTTGTTTTCTGGAAAGGAAGTTTTGCATATGAGCTTTTTAGACGCGCTGACCCGGGTCAATGCCGTGGTCAACGATTTTGTCTGGGTCAAGGTCGGTTTGATCCTGCTGCTGGGAACCGGCATTTTGATGACTGTCATGACCGGCTTTTTCCAGCTCACCCGCCTCGGGCACTGGCTGAAGATGACCGCAGGGAGTCTGCGCAGCAAAAAAGTCAGCGCCCATACGGCGTCGCATGAAAAATCCATTTCTCAGTTCCAGGCGCTGTGCACGGCGCTGGCGGCAACTATCGGCGTGGGCAACATCGCCGGCGTGGCTGCCGCCATCTGTTCAGGCGGCGCGGGCGCCGTATTCTGGATGTGGGTCGCTGCGTTTTTCGGCATGATGACCGGTTATTCCGAAAAGGTGCTCGGCGTTTACTTCCGCCGCAAAAACGACAGAGGGGAATGGTCCGGCGGCGCGATGTACTATCTGAAAGACGGCTTTGGCGCCAAAAAAGGCTGCCGGGGGCTCGGCAAGTTTTTAGCAGGTGCCTTTTGCGTCTGCTGCCTGCTGGCCTCCTTCGGCATCGGCAATATGGGTCAGGTAAATAAAATCGTCGCAAACATCGAATCCGCCTTCCCGATCGAAGCGCTTTCTTCCCGCCTGCTTTATGAAAACGAAGGTGGCAGCGTTTCCCTGTACGCGCTGATTCTTGGCATTCTTCTGGTTTTTCTGGGCGGCCTTGTTATTTTAGGCGGCTTGCAGCGCATTGCAGCTTTTGCAGAAAAGATCGTGCCTTTCATGGTCATTTTCTTCATTGCCGGTTCTCTGGTGGTCATCGCCTTCCACTATGACGCGATCGGCGACGCCTTCCGCTCGATTTTTGTCAACGCGTTTGCCCCGCAGTCAGTTTGGGGCGGCGTTGCGGGCATTACGGTCAAAACCGTGATGACATGGGGCTTTAAACGCGGCGTTTTCTCCAATGAAGCAGGCCTCGGCTCTTCGGTCATGATCCATTCCAACGCAAAGGTCATCGAACCGGTTCGTCAGGGCATGTGGGGCATATTTGAGGTATTCACCGACACCATGCTGGTTTGCACCATGACCGCTCTGGTTGTCCTGACCTCCGGTGTGATCGATCTGTCTACCGGACAAATCGCCCCCGGCGCCGGCAGCGACGCAACGCTGGTTGCTTCGGCGTTTGACACGGTGTTTACCTTCGGCGGGATCAAATTCGGCAGTAAATTTATCGCCATCACCATTCTGCTGTTCTCCTTTACAACGGTGATCGGCTGGTCCTTTTACGGGACAAAAGCGGTGGAATACCTTTTTGGTCTGAAAGCGACAAAAGGATATAAGATCATCTTTGTCATAATGATCCTTTCCGGCGCGCTGCTGACCAGCGGCATCGCGTGGGATATTTCCGACACATTCAACGGCATGATGATGATCCCGAATCTGATCGGCGTATTGTCCCTCTGCACCCTGGTGCGAAAAATCACAAAAAACTATGTTGACCGAAAGATCAAAAAGAAAAAAGACATTACGCCCATGCTGTCCTATGACCCGAAGCTGCAAAAGGAGTTGCTGATTCAGCTCATGGAAGAGGAGGCGGAGGGGCTTGACGCCTGATTTTTTCCGCTGATTGAAATTTTTTGCGTTTCCCCCTTGCAAAAGGCCATCGGGTTGTGTATAATAGCAGATGTCATCCGCTTTTGCGGATGGATATGCCGGTGTGATGGAATTGGCAGACGTGCTGGACTCAAAATCCAGTGGTAGCGATACCGTACCGGTTCGACCCCGGTCACCGGCACCAGGACGGAGCAAAAACGATTTGCTCCGTCTTTTTTTATAAAATTCGGCGTTTGGGCGGTATTTTCCCGAATTGTTCTTGACCGCAAATGAGCTCTCATGATAAGATGGAAGAAAATTCCCGGCGGCTTGCGCTGTTTTTTGCTTGTTGCCTGTATTTTTTATGAAAAGAGGTTTATCGGATGATGGATTTCAGAGAAGATACCTTCATGCTGATCATCGGCCTTGTGGTCATTGCCTTTATCCTGGCGCAATCGATCTTTTTCCTGATAAAGGCGATCCGGCGCGGCAAGGAAATCGGACTTGCTTCTTCCGTTATGAAAAACACGGTTGTACAAAGCATCCTGTTTACCATCACGCCCGCCCTTGCCATTGTGGCTACGGTGGTTGCGCTGGCGCCCGCGCTCGGCATTATTCTGCCGTGGATCCGCCTTTCGGTTATCGGCAATATCACCCAGGAAACCGCAGCCGCAACCGCAGCCATTGAGGCCGTCAGCAGCGGAAATCTGTCTATGCCGATTACCGATAAACATGTGTTTTCCGTTGTGGCATGGGTCATGACGCTGGCAAGCTCTCTGCCGCTGGTGGTGCTGCCGCTGTGCCTGAAACGGCTGCAAAAAGGCATGAACAAAGCCATGAGCAAAGCGGGCGACTCCAAACTGACCGATTCGCTGGCAGCCGCCGCGTTCATCGGACTGATCGGCGCGTTTATCGCTCGCGCACTGGCCGGCAAAGGGACGGCAACGCAGCTGGCGGACGGTTCGGTACAGATGAACTATGACGGCGCCGGCATTCTATCTGTCGCGACCCTTCTGGTCGCCATTGTCGTGATGCTGCTTTTATCCAAGCTTGCGGAAAAGAAAAACATCGGCTGGCTGCAAAATTTCGCCATGCCGATCAGTATGTTTGTCGCCATGGGCGCTGCGATCGCCCTGTTTCACCTGCTGCCCGAAAGTCTGGCGACCTTTGAGTTCCGCGCGCCGGTGCTCAGCTGAGAGGAGGACGGACGATGAAAAAGGAAAGAACCTATACCGACCGAATGCACATCATCGGCTCCATCTGGTCAGCCGTTATGTTCCTGGTGCTGTTGGGCGTACCGCTGGCATTCAGCATCTTTTATCACATCTGGCCGTCCTTCGGCGAGATATGGAGTGGCCTCTGGCCTGTCGCCATTCTGTTTTATCCCACGGCAATCATTGAGATCATCGCCTATTCGCCCCTTTTGGGCACCGGAGGGATGTACCTGAGCTTTACCACCGGCAATATCAGCAACCTGAAACTTCCCTGCGCCCTGGCTGCGATGGATACCGCCAATGTAAAAAGCAATTCAGAGGAAGGGGAAGTCATCACAACCATTGCCGTTGCGACCTCCGCCATTGTAACCACCGTAATCATGGCGGTATTCGTCCTGCTGCTGCGTCCGTGGATTCCCCGCCTGACCGATCCCTCCTCGTTCTTTGCTCCGGCGTTCAAACAGGTTATGCCGGCTCTTTTCGGCGCCCTCGGCGCATCGTATTTTTCAAAGCACTGGAAAATCAGCATTCTGCCCATTCTTCTTTTGACACTGATTGTTGTGATAAACGGCACCATTGCCACCGGCGTTTTGATTCCCGTGGGCGTGGTTATTTCCATTCTGGGAGCTTTGCTGTTCTACAAATTGGGCTGGCTGTAATTTTTGGCGGGAGCGTTCCGGCTCCCGCATTTTTCATATCATTTTCTTTTTTCTTGTTTACAAAACAAACGATTTGCTATATAATAATGTGTGATTGTTTAAAAAAAGAAATCAGGTGATCTTATGGCAGATATTCATGCGCTGTACGATTTGTGGCTGAAAAAAGCTGATAAAGATCCCGATCTGCGGGACGAACTGCTTTCGATTCAAGGGGACGAGGAAGCCATCAACGACCGGTTCTGGACGACCCTTGCTTTCGGCACCGGCGGTCTGCGCGGCGTAATCGGCGCAGGCACCAACCGGATGAATGTTTACACCGTGTCTCAGGCAACGCAGGGGCTTGCCGATTATCTGAACGCGAAATATGACGAACCGACTGTCGCCATCGCACATGATTCGCGTATCAAATCCGATGTTTTTGCAAAGGCAGCGGCCGGGGTGCTGGCAGCCAACGGCATTAAGGTTTATTTTTACGATACGCTGACCCCAACGCCGATGCTCTCCTACGCCATCCGCAAGCTGGGCTGTGCTTCCGGTATCGTTATTACCGCCAGCCACAATCCTTCTAAATACAACGGATACAAATGCTATAACATCAACGGCTATCAGATGACCGATGCAGAAGCGACTGAGCTGTACGGTCTCATTCAAAAGGTCGATATGTTTGACGGCGTCAAAAGCATGGACTTTGAAGAGGCGCTGGCGGAAGACCGGGTCGATTTCATCGAAGAATATCTGATCCGCGAGTTTTACGAGGACGAGCTTGCCTGCCGCGTTGAGCCGGGCATTGCCGCCAAAGCCGACCTGAAGATTATTTACACCCCGTTGAACGGCACCGGCAACCGCCATGTGCGCCACATTCTCAGACGCAGCGGATTTGACCATGTAGAGGTGGTCGCCAGCCAGGAAAAACCGGATGGCACCTTCCCCACCTGTCCCTTCCCGAATCCGGAAATCAAGCAGGTTTTTGAAGAAGCCTTTAAAATGACCAAAAACTTTCCGGCAGATCTGATCATCGCTACCGATCCTGACGCCGACCGGGTGGGCATCGCCGTTCTTGACAACGGAGAATATCACCTGATGAGCGGAAACGAAGTCGGATGTATGCTGACCGATTATCTGCTTTCCCGCCGCAAAGCGCACGGCACCCTGCCTGACCATCCGGTCATCGTCAAAACCATCGTGACCACAGAGCTGGTCAGTGCCATTGCCAAAGATTATGGCGCTGAGGTCGTCAACCTTTTGACGGGCTTTAAGTATATCGGGGAATATATCACCGAGGCGGAGAAAAAGGGTGAAAAAGACCGGTATGTCCTGGGCTTTGAGGAAAGCTACGGCTATCTGAACGGCACCCATGTGCGTGAAAAAGACGCAGTGAACGCCGCCATGATGATCGCGGAAATGGCTGCGTTTGAAAAAACACAGGGAAAGACGCTGTTTGCCTATATGCAGGAGCTTTACAGCAAATACGGTATGTATCAGAACACCCTGCTGAACTTCGGCTTTGAGGGAGAAAACGGCATGAAGACCATGCTTGCCATGATGGATCTGCTGCGCAACGAGACCCCGACGCAAATCGCCTGTCTCGATGTCATTCGCGTCAGTGATTATGAAACCGGCAAGGTTTATGAAAACGGCAAGGAAACGGGCTCGACCGGGCTGCCGACCTCCAATGTCATTGCCTTTGACCTTTCCGGCGGCTGCCGCCTGGTGGTACGCCCCTCCGGCACCGAGCCGAAAATTAAAATTTACCTGACAGCCCGCGGCAAAGACGAAGCCGAGGCACAAAAACGGACGGATGAAATGACCGCGGACATCAAAAAAATCTTACAGATCAAGGACTGAGCATTGATGAAACAGAAAACCATGAAAGTCATCTGCATCATTCTTGCCGTGCTGATGGCATCGGGCACCTTTGCCGGCGTGCTGACGATCTTTCTGCATTAACTGTTTTTTCGGCGGCGGTCAGCAAAAACCGCCGCTTTTTGTATTTTTAGAACGGAGAAAATTATGAGGATCGAAGAAATAACAAAAGAAGATCTTTTGCTGGTCGAAAAAGCCATGCAGACCCTGCGCCCGGTGGCGGATGGCTGGTACCATACCGTCGGTGCGGCGCTTCGCTGTAAAAACGGCGATGTTTTCACCGGCGTCAACTGCGACGGTATCCACGGCTCCTGCGCCGAGTTTATCGCCGTCGGCGCGGCTGTCACCGCCGGGAACCGCGATTTTGACACCATCGTTGCGGTGGATCTTTCCCCGAGCGCGCCAAACGGCGTTGTCAGCCCCTGTGGCAACTGCCGGCAGATGATGTTCGAGTACTGCCCCGATATGCGCGTGATTGTCAACGACGAAAACGGCAAGCTGATTAAGGTTTCGGTACGGGACCTTCTGCCCTTTGCCTATGTCGATCCGGCACAGCGGGAAAACGCCTGAAAATGTCGCCTGTCAGGCGACCAAAATCCTTCTTTGTTTTGGTAAGATATGCTTGTCAAAAACAAAGGAGGAATTTTTTATGACAGAACTGGTTTTTATTCTGGATCGCAGCGGCTCGATGATTGGCAGGGAACGGGATACCATCGGCGGATTCAATTCCATGCTGGCAAAACAAAGAAAAGAAAAAGGTGACGCCGTGGTCAACACCGTATTGTTTGACGGCACATGCGAAGTTTTGCATGACCGTGTCCCGCTCGAAAAAGTGGTGGAACTGAACGAAGACACCTATTTCGTCCGCGGTTCAACGGCTCTGCTCGACGCTGTGGGCGGCGCCATTCACCATATCGGGAACATTCACAAATATGCCCGCAAAGAGGATGTACCGGAACAGACTATTTTTGTGATTATCACCGACGGCATGGAAAATGCCAGCCGCCGGTATACCTATGAAATGATTCACCGCATGATCGAAAGGCAAAAAACAAAATACGGCTGGGAATTTTTATTTTTGGGCGCAAATATCGACGCCGCCAAAGAAGCCGGCCGCATCGGCATCACACCGGATCGCGCCGTAACCTATTATTGCGATGCAAGCGGCATCGATGCCACCTATGACGCTGTCAGCTGTGCGGTTTCCATGGCGCGTCAGGAGAGACCCATTGCCGCCGACTGGAAGGAAGCCGTCGAGAAAGACAATCGCAGAAGAGAAAAGAAAAAATAAAAAAGACGGCTTTCTGCCAGTGCAAGGCATTCGGATAACAGAGAAACAGCCGTATTCGTAAAATGACGGGAAAACCAAGCAAAAGCCCAAAGCAGATTATCCAATACTACTGAAAAACCGCTGCCGCCCGTTTTCTTTTTTTACAGCGGCGGCGGCTTTTTTTCTTGACTTCCCGCAGGGATTTTAGTATAATTTAGTAGAAAAACAAGACTATTTTTTCGCGACTGACGGACAAGCGGATTTACCGCAGGGGAGCGAAAAAAATACAAGCCGACCGTCTGGGCAGTCTACTTCATCAAAGGAAGCAGACTGCCTTTTTTGCAAAGGCGGCAGAAGGAGCGAATATCAATGAAAAAAGTTGCCGTAATCATGGGCAGCGACAGCGATTTGCCCGTGGTGGAAAAGGCGATCACCACCCTGAAAGAGCTGAAAATTCCGACGGAAGTCCATGTTTTTTCCGCACACCGCACCCCCGAAGAAGCGAAAACCTTCACGGAAAATGCTGCTGAAAACGGTTTTGGCGTTATCATCGCCGCCGCCGGGAAAGCGGCTCATTTAGCAGGCGCCATTGCTGCCAACACCGTTTTGCCGGTGATCGGCATCCCGGTGAAATCTTCCACCCTGGATGGACTGGACGCCCTGCTTTCCACCGTGCAGATGCCGTCCGGGATTCCCGTCGCCACCGTTGCCATCGACGGCAGCGCCAACGCCGCGCTGCTGGCTGCTGAAATTTTGGCGGTATCAGACGAGGATCTGCGCGATCGCCTTCGTGAGAAGCGGATAAAGGGAAAAGAATCGGTTTTACAGAAAAATAAAGCCATTGAGGAAAAATACAACGACTGAGTGCCGCTTGGCAGGAAAACAAAAAATGGAGGTTTTTCTTATGGAAAAGAAAGAACAGATGTACGAAGGCAAAGCAAAAAAAGTTTTTGCCACCGATGACCCCGCGTACTGCATCGTTTCGTATAAAGATGACGCAACCGCTTTCAACGGAGAGAAAAAAGGAACCATCCGCGGGAAGGGCGTTGTCAACAACAAAATGTCCAATTACCTGATGACCCTGTTGGAAAAAGAGGGCATTCCCACGCACTTCGTCAAAGAGCTGAACGACCGCGACACGCTGGTTCGCCGCGTATCCATTGTCCCGCTGGAAGTCATTGTTCGCAATGTGGCTGCCGGGTCTTTTTCCAAGCGTCTCGGCGTACCCGAAGGCACACCGCTGAAAACCACCGTGCTGGAATATTGTTATAAAGACGATGCACTGGGCGACCCGATGGTCAACGAGTATCATATTCTTGCCATGGGCTACGCAACAAAGGAAGAATTGGACACCATTGCCGATTATACCTTCCGGATCAATCAATTCCTTTTGGACTTTTTCAAAAAGATCAACATCGATCTGATCGATTTTAAAATCGAATTCGGCAAGACCGCTGACGGTAAAATTTTGCTGGCCGATGAAATTTCACCGGATACCTGCCGGTTCTGGGACGCTACCACCCATGAAAAACTGGATAAGGATCGTTTCAGAAGAGATATGGGCGGCGTAGAAGACGCCTATCAGGAAATGATGAAGCGCATTTTTGGCTGATTTCGCCACCTACGGGAGCAGAAGACGCAAAAACGCGCTTCGTTCCCTGTTTGCATAAGATTTCCCTGTTTTTTAAACGAAAGGATTCAGCGTATTATGAGCAATCTCCGAGAGGAATGCGGTGTTTTCGGCGTTTTTTCGCCGGTCACCTGCCATATCGCCGATACGGTTTATTACGGACTGTTTGCCTTGCAGCACCGCGGGCAGGAAAGCTGCGGAATCGTTGTCAACGACGATGGCTTATTCAACTATGACAAAGACACCGGTCTTGTCAACGATGTGTTTACGCGCGAAAAACTGGACGCGCTGGGTTCCGGCAATATCGCCATCGGTCATGTACGATACGGCACAACCGGCGTAGCCGAACGTATCAACGCCCAGCCGATCGTTGTCAACCATATCAAGGGCCGCATGGCGCTGGCGCATAACGGCAATCTGGTAAATGCTTTTGAACTGCGCGCCGAACTGGAACTGCAAGGCTCCATCTTCCACACCACCAGCGATACGGAAGTGATCTCCTATATCGTCACAAAAGAGCGGCTGAGCCAACCGTCCATTGAGCAAGCGGTCAACGCCGCCATGAACCGGCTGAGAGGCGCCTATTCTCTGGTTATCATGTCACCGTCCAAGCTGATCGCCGCGCGGGATGAATTCGGTTTTCGTCCCCTGTGCTACGGGCAGCGGTCGGACGGCAGCTACATCGTCGCATCCGAAAGCTGTGCTCTTGACGCGGTAGGCGCATCGTTTATCCGGGATTTGGAACCGGGTGAAATTCTGGTGTTCGACAAAAACGGCATCCGTTCCCTTCGCGATCACTGCAAAAAACAACCGCATAAGCTCTGCGTATTTGAGTATATTTATTTTGCCCGTCCCGATTCGGTCATTGAAGGCTGTTCCGTTCATGCCACGCGCATGAAGGCCGGCGCTTTTCTGGCAAAAGAGCACCCGACGGATGCGGATATTGTCGTGGGCGTACCGGACAGCGGACTGGACGCGGCGCTGGGATATTCCATCGAATCCGGGATCCCTTACGGCATGGGCTTTATCAAAAATAAATACATTGGCAGAACCTTTATTTCTCCGGGGCAGAAATCCCGGGAAGATAAAGTCAGAATCAAACTGAACCCCATTGCCGAAACCGTGCGCGGCAAACGCGTGATTCTGTTAGACGATTCCATTGTCCGAGGCACCACCATGGCGCGGATCGTGAAAATGCTGCGGGAAGCCGGCGCAAAAGAAGTCCATGTCAGAAGCTCCTCCCCGCCGTTCACAAACCCCTGCTACTATGGCACGGATATTGACTCGAAAGAAAACTTATTGGCGTGCAATCACACAATCGATGAAATTTGTTCCCTGATCGGCGCGGACAGCCTGGTATATCTGAGTCTTTCGGCGGTAGAAAATTTAACGCCGAAAGGGCCGGCGCAGGGCTTTTGTACCGCCTGTTTCAGCGGGAACTACCCCACTGAACTTCCCACCGATCCGCGCAAAAACCGGTTTGAGGGAAAAATTTCTGAAAGAGAGAAGGAACACCATGAGTAAAAGCTACAGCGAAAGTTATAAAAACGCAGGCGTAGATATTACCGCCGGTTACCGCGCCGTGGAGCTCATGAAAGCCCACATCGCGAAAACACAAACGCCGGGGGTGCTGTCGGGCATCGGCGGTTTCGGCGGCTTATTTGCCCTGGATCTCGAAGGCATTCAAAAGCCTGTTCTGGTCAGCGGCACCGACGGTGTAGGCACCAAGCTGCGGCTGGCGTTTCTTTTGGATAAACACGATACCGTCGGCATTGACTGTGTCGCAATGTGTGTCAACGACATCATTTGCTGCGGCGCAAAACCGCTTTTCTTTCTGGATTATATTGCCTGCGGGAAAAATGTTCCCGAGCGTATCGCCGACATCGTAAAAGGCGTTGCGGAAGGCTGCGTACAGTCCGGCTGCGCACTGATTGGCGGAGAAACGGCGGAAATGCCCGGCTTTTATCCGGAAGATGAATACGATCTTGCCGGATATTCCACCGGTGTTGTGGATAAAGATAAAATATTGGATAACCGCACCATAACCGAAGGAGACGCCATTTTGGCACTGCCCTCCAGCGGTGTGCATTCCAACGGTTTTTCACTGGTGCGCAAGGTCTTTGATGTCGAGAACAGCCGCGCCATCTTTGAAAAGCCGGCGGAGCTGGGCGGACAGAGCATCGGCGAAGCGCTGCTGACGCCGACCCGGATCTATGTTAAGCCCATGCTTGCCCTGTTTGACAAAGTCACCGTAAAAGCCGTTTCCCATATCACAGGCGGCGGTTTTTACGAAAACATTCCCCGCAGTTTGCCCGCTGGTTTCAGCGCGCGTATTGAAAAAAGCCGTCTTCAGGTGCTGCCGATCTTTGATATTCTGCAAAAAACCGGCAACATCCCCGAGCGTGATGTGTTCAACACCTATAATATGGGCGTCGGTATGAGCGTTATCGTTTCGTCGGCAGATGCAGACAACGCTCTTGCGATCCTGCGGGAAAACGGTGTAAACGCTTATGTGATCGGCGAAACCGTAAAAAGCGACGAAGGTGTTATCATTGAGTAAAAAGAACATCGCCGTTTTGGTTTCCGGCGGCGGCACCAATCTGCAAAGCCTGTTAGACTGTCAGGAAAAGGGAATGTTCGGTGAAAGCCGGATCACGGCGGTCATTTCGTCCAAAGAGGGCGTTT
Source organism: uncultured Clostridia bacterium (assembly GCA_944380845.1). GTDB lineage: Bacteria > Bacillota > Clostridia > Oscillospirales > Acutalibacteraceae > RGIG2774. Next base: position 18,310 of record CALWIU010000061.1, read on the forward strand.
TTGCCTTGGAGCGCGCCAAACGACACGGCGTTCCGGGTTTTGTACTACCGCGGAAAAGCTATCCGGACATTGCGTCCTATTCCAAAGCGCTTGCCGATCTTTTAGAAGAACAAAAGGCGGATCTTGTGGTACTGGCAGGCTTTCTGACGATTTTTGACGAACAGGTATTTCTGCGTTTTCCGTATCGGATCTTAAACATCCATCCGGCGCTGATCCCTTCTTTTTGCGGGAAAGGGTATTACGGACTTCATGTGCACGAAGCGGCGCTGAAAAAGGGTGTAAAAATTTCCGGGGCAACGGTGCATTTCGTAACACCGGAATGCGACGCCGGACCGATCGTTTTGCAGAAAGCCGTTGCGGTTTTGGACGATGATACGCCGGAAACCCTGCAAAGACGGATCATGGAACAGGCGGAATGGAAAATCCTTCCCGAGGCCGTCCGTCTGTTTTGCGAAGACAGAATTACCGTAAAAAACGGCAGGACCTATATTGACAACGACAAAGGAGAATCGCTATGAATATGGTATCCTTACAGGAAGAACTGCAATCCCTGGCTTATCACGGCAGAGGCATTCTGATCGGGAAAAGCGCCGATGGAGAAAAAGCCGTGGTGGCTTATTTCATCATGGGCAGAAGCGAAAACAGCCGCAACCGCATTTTTGTGGAGGACGGCGACGGGATCCGCACCCAGGCTTTTGACGAATCCAAAATGAGCGACCCGCATTTAATTATCTATTCGCCTGTTCGGGTTTTGGGCAACAAGACCATCATCACCAACGGCGACCAGACCGACACGATCTATGAGGGAATGGATCGGCAGCTGACCTTTGAACAAACCCTGCGCAGCCGGGAATTTGAAGACGATGCACCGATTTATACACCCCGTATTTCCGGCATCATTCATCGGGAAGACGGCAAAATGAATTTTGCCCTTTCCATTCTCAAAAGCGCCGAAGGCGATCCCTCATCCTGTGAAAGATTTACCTTTGCTTTTTGCGATCCGCTGAAAGGCAGAGCCAAATTCATTCACACCTATAACGGCAGCGGCGACCCGCTCCCCTCTTTTGAAGGCGAACCGAAAACCCTGCTGCTTCCCGACGCTTCGCTGGATGAAATGACTGACTTGATCTGGAACAGCCTGAATGCAGACAACAAAGTGTCGCTTTTTGTACGCTTTATCGATCTGAAAAGCGGCGAAACGGAAACACGGATCGTCAATAAAAACCAGTAAAGAGGCAAAAGATATGAAAGAATTTGAACTGAAATACGGCTGCAACCCGAACCAGAAGCCGGCAAAAATTTATATGCGGGACGGCAGCGACCTGCCCATCACCATCCTTTGCGGCAAACCCGGATATATCAACTTTTTGGACGCTTTTAACAGTTGGCAGCTTGTCAAAGAGCTGAAGGAAGCGCTGGGGATGCCTGCGGCAACTTCCTTTAAGCATGTCAGCCCCACCTCCGCCGCCGTTGGTCTTCCCCTGTCCGACGCGCTGAAAAAGGCGTGCTTTGTGGACGATATCGAAGATCTGGATCTGTCCCCTCTTGCCTGCGCCTACGCCCGCGCCCGGGGTACCGACCGTATGTCTTCGTTCGGCGACTGGATCGCCCTGAGCGATGAGTGCGATGAAATCACCGCAAAACTGATTAAGCGTGAGGTTTCCGACGGCATCATCGCGCCGGGCTACAGCGAAAAAGCGCTGGAAATCCTGAAAACAAAGAAAAAAGGCAATTACAATATTGTACAGATCGACCCGAATTATTGCCCCGCCCCCGCCGAGCATAAAGAAGTTTTCGGCGTGACCTTTGAGCAGGGCAGAAATAATTTTAAAATCGACAAAACGCTTTTGGAAAACATTGTAACCAAAAACAAAGAACTGCCCGATTCCGCCAAACGCGACCTGATCATTGCCCTGATTACCCTGAAATACACCCAGTCCAATTCGGTTTGCTTTGCCGAAGACGGACAAGCCATCGGTGTCGGCGCAGGACAGCAGTCCCGTATCCATTGCACGCGCCTTGCCGGCAGCAAAGCGGATCTGTGGCACTTAAGACAACATCCAAAAGTGCTTGCTCTGCCTTTTAAAGACGAGGTTCGCCGCCCCGAGCGCGACAACGCCATTGATGTATATCTGTCGGACGACAGCGATGATGTTTTGGCGGACGGCATCTGGCAGACGCTGTTTACCGAGCGTCCGGAACCCATGAGCCGGGAAGAAAAACGCGCGTATCTTTCTTCGTTAAGCGGCGTAGCGCTGGGCAGCGATGCGTTTTTCCCCTTTGGGGACAACATCATCCGCGCGGTGCGCAGCGGCGTAAGCTATATTGCGGAACCCGGCGGTTCCATCCGCGACGCGAATGTGATCGAGGAATGCGACCGGCACGGCGTTGTGATGTCGTTCACCGGTATGCGTCTGTTCCACCACTGAGTTTTTACCACCAAAACATAAAGGAGAGCAACCATGGACTTTTTTAACGAATTGCAGCAGTATGATCCCGAGGTTTTTGCGGACTGCGCGTCGGAGCTTGCCCGGCAGCGCGCCAACATTGAACTGATTGCGTCGGAAAATATCGTATCCAAAGCCGTCATGCTTGCGATGGGAACTTTCTTGACCAATAAATATGCCGAAGGCTATCCCGGCAAACGCTATTACGGCGGCTGCCAGGAAGTGGACAAGGTCGAAGAACTCGCCCGGGAGCGAGCCAAAAAACTGTTCGGCGCCGAGCACGCCAATGTCCAGCCTCACAGCGGCGCCAACGCAAACCTTGCTGTGTTTTATGCCCTGCTGAAACCCGGCGACACGGTTATGGGAATGAATTTAGCCCACGGCGGCCATCTGTCGCATGGCTCGCCTGCCAATATTTCCGGCAACTATTTTCATATCGTACCCTACGGCGTCAGCCATGATACCCAGACCATCGATTATGATGAAATGTTGAAAATTGCCAAGGAATGCCGTCCGAAAATGATTATTGCAGGCGCAAGCGCCTATTCAAGAATCATTGACTTCAAACGCTGCCGTGAAATCGCGGATGAAGTGGGCGCATACCTGATGGTCGATATGGCGCACATCGCCGGCCTGATCGCGGCAGGTCTGCATCCCAGCCCGATCCCCTATGCCCATGTGGTCACCACCACAACGCATAAGACCCTTCGCGGCCCGAGAGGCGGCATGATCCTTTGCGGGGAAGAATTTGCCAAAAAAATCGACAAAGCCGTGTTCCCCGGCACCCAGGGCGGCCCGCTGATGCACATCATTGCCGCCAAAGCCGTCGCTTTAGGCGAAGCGCTGAAACCGGAATTCAAAGACTATCAGAAACAGGTCGTCCGCAATGCAAAGGTGCTTTCCGAAGCGCTTTTGAAGCAGGGCTTCGATCTGGTTTCCGGCGGCACAGACAACCACCTGATGCTGCTTGATTTGCGCAAAACCGGCATTACCGGAAAAGAGCTGGAGCATAATCTGGACGAAGTCCATATCACTGCCAATAAAAATACCGTTCCCGACGAGCCGCTTTCACCCTTTGTGACCAGCGGTCTGCGTCTGGGCACGCCCGCCGTCACAACCCGTGGCTTTAAAGAGCCGGAGATGGAAAAGATCGCGGGCTGGATCCACGATGTCGCCTTTGATTTTGAAGGCAGCAAAGATCGTGTCCTTGCAGAGGTCACCGAAACCTGCAAACGCTTCCCGCTGTATGAATAACGGCGGAATTCCATAACAAGGCAGCCTGTTTTCAGGCAGCTATTCTGAAAAGATCGCAGCGAATCCCCGATTTTTGGGGGTTCGCCGCACCCATATTTACCAGCAAGGGGGACAACCGATGAAACTTCTTGTAGTCGGCGGCGGCGGCAGAGAACACGCCATTATCAAAAAGCTGAAAGAGAATCCGAACATCGAAACCATTTACGCCCTTCCCGGCAATGCCGGTATGGAAAAAGACGCCGTTGTGACCGGCATCGGAGCGAAGGACATTCCCGCCATTGTGGCGTTTGCGGTCGAAAAAGCCGTGGATTTCGCCGTTGTTGCGCCGGATGACCCGCTGGTGCTCGGCGCGGTAGACGCGCTGGAACAGGCCGGCATTCCCTGTTTTGGCCCGAAAAAGGATGCGGCAATCATTGAAGGCAGCAAGATTTTTTCCAAAAATCTGATGAAGAAATACGGTATTCCCACCGCTTCCTTTGTAGTATTTGACCGGATGGAAGAGGCGCTCGCCTATCTGGAAAACGCGCCGATCCCCACCGTAATCAAGGCGGACGGTCTGGCGCTCGGCAAGGGCGTAATCATTGCCGAAACCCGGGAAGACGCGCGAAGCGCGGTTCGCTCGATGATGGAAGATAAAATTTTCGGAGAAAGCGGCAGCCATATTGTAATCGAAGAGTTTTTACAGGGGCCGGAAGTTTCTGTTCTGAGTTTTACCGACGGCAAAACCATTGTGCCGATGGTGTCGTCCATGGATCATAAACGCGCGCTGGACGGCGACAAAGGACTGAATACGGGCGGCATGGGAACAGTCGCGCCGAACCCCTATTACACAAAGGAAATCGCCGATCGCTGTATGCGGGAAATTTTTCTGCCGACCGTCAAAGCGATGAACGCCGAAGGCAGAACCTTTAAAGGCTGTCTGTATTTTGGCCTGATGATAACCAAAGACGGACCGAAGGTCATCGAATACAACTGCCGGTTCGGCGATCCGGAAACACAGGTTGTTTTGCCGCTGCTGGAAACCGATCTGTTCACGATCATGCAGGCGGTTCAGCAGGAAAAGCTGTCGGAGCTTGCCATTCAGTTCAGCGACAAAAACGCGTGCTGTGTGGTCATGGCGTCGGCAGGCTATCCGCAAAAATACGAAACAGGATTTGCGCTGACCATTCCGGAAACACTGCCGCACGGCGCACAGGTTTTTGTGGCTGGCGCAAAAAAGAAAGACGGCGTTCTGGTGACAGGCGGCGGCCGGGTGCTGGGCGTGACGGCAGTTGCACCGACGCTGAAAGACGCGATTCAATACGCCTATGAAGCGACCGACGCCATTTCGTTCCAAAACGCATATAAAAGAAACGACATCGGCAAGCGGGCGCTGGCAGCCGGCAAGGAGGGCTGAGGATGGTTTATCGAGTTTATGTTGAAAAGAAAAAGGGTCTGACCCACGAAGCGGACGAGCTGTTTTCAGAAGCAAAGGAACTGCTGCGCATTGAGTCGCTGACAGCGGTTCGCATTTTGAACCGCTATGACGCGGAAAACATTTCCCCCGAGCTTTTTGAACATTGCAAAACGACGGTTTTTTCCGAACCGCAATTGGACATTCTGTCCGATAACATCAACGCGCGCGGCGGGCTGGTCTTTGCCGTCGAATATCTGCCCGGTCAGTTTGACCAGCGGGCGGATTCCGCCGCACAGTGCATTCAGTTGATCTCCCAGTCGGATCGTCCGCTGATCCGCACCGCGAAAATTTACATTCTCTACGGGGATCTGACCCGGGAGGATGTCCAGAAAATCAAAAAATATGTGATCAACCCGGTGGAAAGCCGCGAAGCCGTGCTGGACACCTTTGACACCCTGAAAGCAGAATACACCGTTCCCACCGAAGTGGCGACGCTGACAGGATTTTTAAAACTGACCGAAAAGCAGTTGGCGGAATTTGCGCAGAAATACGCGCTGGCAATGGACGCAGACGATCTGGCGTTCTGTCAGAAGTATTTCCAGTCCGAAAAGCGCGATCCGACCATTACGGAAATTCGCATGATCGATACCTACTGGTCCGATCACTGCCGCCACACCACCTTTTTGACGGAGATCGACCACGCGCAATTTGAAGACGCGCTTTTGGAACAGGCCTTCGCGCGCTATATGCAGGTACGCAAAGAGCTTGGCAGAACCAAACCCGTTACCCTGATGGACATTGCCACAATCGCGGCAAAATATCTGAAAAAGACCGGCAAGCTCGACAAACTGGACGAGTCGGAGGAAATCAACGCCTGTACAGTGAAGATGGAAATCGAGGTTGACGGAAAAAAGGAACCGTGGCTGCTGCTGTTTAAAAACGAAACACATAACCACCCCACGGAAATTGAACCCTTCGGCGGCGCAGCAACCTGCATCGGCGGCGCGATCCGCGACCCGCTTTCCGGCAGAGCTTATGTATACGCCGCCATGCGCGTAACCGGCGCAGGCGACCCCTTAACGCCGGTGGAAGATACCATTCCCGGAAAACTCCCTCAGCGGAAAATCGTCACCACTGCCGCCAACGGCTACAGCTCCTACGGCAACCAGATCGGTCTGGCGACCGGGATCGTGGATGAAATTTATCATCCCGGCTACACGGCGAAACGACTGGAAATCGGTGCGGTCATCGCGGCGACTCCGGCGGAGAATGTGCGCCGGGAAGTACCGCAGCCCGGCGACATCGTGATCCTGCTGGGCGGCAGAACCGGCAGGGACGGCTGCGGCGGCGCGACCGGATCTTCCAAATCACATACGCTGCAATCCCTGGAAGCCTGCGGCGCAGAGGTGCAAAAGGGCAATGCCCCTGAAGAGCGCAAATTGCAGCGCCTGCTGCGCAACAAAGACGCTTCCCTTCTGATCAAACGCTGCAACGACTTCGGCGCAGGCGGTGTTTCAGTCGCCATCGGTGAACTGGCGGACGGACTGGACATCGACCTGAACGCCGTTCCCAAAAAATACGAAGGTCTGGATGGCACAGAACTTGCCATCAGTGAATCGCAGGAGCGCATGGCGGTGGTTGTGGCGCCGGAAGACGCACAGACTTTCCAGCGCCTTGCACAGCAGGAAAACCTGGAAGCCACCGTTGTTGCCCGTGTAAAAGCGGAAAAACGCCTGACCATGACATGGAACGGCAAAGCGATCGTTGATCTGTCCCGCGAATTTTTGAATTCCAACGGTGCGCCCAAGCACATCGACATAACGCCCGAGAAACCGCAGAAATTTGAAAAAGAAATCGGAAATGATTTTACGGACGAATACTTCAAAACCGTGTCCGATTTGAATATCTGCTCGAAAAAGGGACTGTCGGAACGGTTTGACTCCACCATCGGCGCAGGTACGGTGCTGATGCCTTTCGGCGGCAAATACCAGCAGACCCCGATTCAGGCAATGGTCAATAAAATCTCCTGTGAGCAAAAGCACACCGACGATGTATCCTTTATGGCATGGGGCTACAACCCCTTTATTACCGAAAAAAGCCCCTATCACGGCGCCTATCTGGCGGTGGTAGAGTCTGTCTGCAAGCTGATTGCCACCGGCGCGGATTTTTCGGATGTCTATCTGACCTTCCAGGAATATTTCGAGCGTCCCGGTAAAGACGGCAAACGCTGGGGACAACCCCTTGCCGCGCTTTTGGGCGCCTTCCAGGCGCAGCTGGATCTGGGCATCGGCGCCATCGGCGGCAAGGATTCCATGAGCGGCAGTTTTGAAAAAATGGATGTTCCGCCGACGCTGGTTTCTTTTGCGGTTACCACCGGGAAGGTATCGGATGTCGTGTCGCCTGAATTTAAAGCCCCGCATAACAAACTGGTGCTTTTAGAGCCGGAATACGATGAAAACGGTCTGCCGGTTCCCGCGTCGCTTTTGGCGCTGTTCCGCAAGGTCACCGGCGCGATTCGCAGCAAAAAAGCCGTTGCGGTCTATACCCCCGGCGAAGGCGGCTTGGCAGAAGCCGTTTTCAAAATGGCGATCGGCAACGGCGTCGGCGCGCATTTTGACAGTTCGCTGACGGTTAAAGATATTTTCCGCTACCGGTACGGCTCGTTCCTGATCGAGCTTGCCGACGACATCGAAGGCGGCGTGTATATCGGCGAAACAACCGACGACGGCTGCGTCAGCTACCGGTCTGAGGAACTGACGCTCGACAACCTGCTGGAGCCCTACGAAAACAAACTGAACGACATTTATCATTATTTCATCGATCAGAAAAAGAGCAATTCGGTGCGCGCCTTTACTTACACGGCGCAAAACCGTCCCTCACCCGCCATCAAGGTGGCAAAACCAAAGGTACTGATTCCGGTATTCCCCGGCACCAACTGTGAGTACGACACCGCAAAAGCCTTCCTTGATGCCGGCGCGCAGCCGGATGTTTTCGTGATCAACAATATGACCCCTGCCGGTGTTGCCGAGAGCGTACAGGCTTTTGCCCAAAAACTGAAAGATGCACAAATTGTCTTTATTCCCGGCGGATTTTCCGGCGGCGATGAACCGGACGGTTCCGGCAAATTCATCACCGCGTTCTTCCGCAACGCCGCCGTTACCGAAGGCGTTACCGAACTGTTGGAGAAACGCGACGGACTGATGGGCGGCATTTGCAACGGTTTTCAGGCGCTGATCAAGCTGGGTCTGGTGCCATACGGCCGGATCACCGACACCAAAGAGGACGACCCGACCCTGACCTTCAACACCATCGGGCGGCACCAGTCCAAAATCGTGCGGGTTCGCATTGCATCGAACCTGTCGCCGTGGTTCAGCGCCACCAAACCCGATGAAATCTACTCGGTTCCGATTTCCCACGGAGAAGGCCGGTTCTTTGCGCCGGACAGCGTGATCCGCACCCTTGCGGAAAACGGACAGATCGCCACACAGTATGTGGATCTGACCGGAAATGTCAGCGCAGACATCCGCTACAATCCCAACAATTCCGCTTACGCCGTCGAAGGCATTACCTCGCCGGATGGCAGGGTCTTCGGCAAGATGGGACATACCGAGCGCTGGAATGCAGGACTTTACCAGAATGTACCCGGCGAATACGATATGAAGCTGTTTGCTTCCGCCATCAGGTACTTCAAATAAGAAACGGGAGGTTTTTTTGTGAAAACCGATATTGAAATCGCCCAAAGCGTCCCCATGCAAAAAATCACCGAGATTGCGAAAAAAATCGGCATCTGTGAAGACGATTTGGAACTGTACGGAAAATATAAGGCAAAAATCCCCTTTGACAAACTGCTGCGCTCCGATAAACCGAACGGAAAATTGATTTTGGTGACCGCCATTACGCCGACCCCGGCGGGCGAAGGCAAAACGACCACAACGATCGGTCTGGCAGACGGTCTTTCCCGCATTGGAAAATCCGTAACGGTCGCCCTGCGCGAACCTTCTCTTGGACCGGTATTCGGCATCAAGGGGGGCGCAGCCGGCGGCGGCTGGGCGCAGGTTGTGCCGATGGAAGACATCAATTTGCACTTCACCGGGGATTTCCATGCCATCGGCGCGGCAAACAATCTGCTTGCCGCCATGCTGGACAATCATATTTATCAGGGCAACGCCCTTTCCATCGATCCGAAAAGCATCACATGGAAACGCTGTGTTGATATGAATGACCGTCAGCTTCGCCATGTGGTTGACGGACTGGGCGGCAAAGTCAACGGCGTGCCGCGCGAAGACGGATACGACATCACCGTGGCGTCTGAGATCATGGCGGTTTTGTGCCTTGCGGATTCCCTTGCCGATCTGAAAGAGCGGCTGGGTAAAATCATTGTCGGCTACACCTATAGCGGCGACCCGGTAACCGCAAAAGACCTGAAGGCAGCCGGCGCGATGACCGCCCTTTTGAAAGACGCACTGAAACCGAATCTCGTTCAGACGCTGGAAGGAACCCCGGCACTGGTACACGGGGGACCCTTTGCCAACATTGCCCACGGGTGCAACTCGGTCATCGCCACCAAAACCGCGCTGAAGCTCAGCGATTATGTGGTGACGGAAGCCGGGTTCGGAGCAGATTTGGGCGCTGAAAAGTTTTTGGATATTAAATGCCGCATGGCAGATCTGAAACCGGACGCCGTGGTGCTGGTCGCTACGGTGCGCGCGCTGAAAATGCACGGAGGATTGAGCAAAACAGAGCTGGCAACCGAAAACCTGACAGCGCTGGAAAAGGGCATTCCCAATCTTTTGCGCCACTTGTCCAATCTGACGGAAGTTTACCATCTGCCCGCGGTGGTTGCCATCAACCGTTTCCCGACGGATACGGACGCAGAAATTGCTTTCATCATGGACAAATGCCGTTCACTGGGCGTCAATACGGTGCTGTCAACCGTTTGGGCAGAAGGCGGCAAAGGCGGCGAAGATCTGGCAAAAGAAGTGGTTTCGCTTTGCGATAAAGAAAATCATTTTACCTTCAGCTATTCAACAGACGCCGGCATTGTGGATAAAATCCGTACCGTGGTGCAAAAAATATACCGCGGCAAAGATGTCGCGCTGACCGCCGCCGCGCAGAAACAGGCGAAAAAACTCGAAGAGCTCGGATACGGCGCACTTCCGGTCTGTATTGCCAAAACACAGTACAGCTTTTCTGACGATCCGACCCTTTTGGGCGCACCGGAAGACTTTACCGTCACCGTGAGAGAACTGAAAATTTCCGCAGGCGCGGGCTTTGTCGTGGCATT
>CALWIU010000062.1 GCA_944380845.1 uncultured Clostridia bacterium
GTCCAAATAAGGGACACAAGGTCCGCGCATAACAATTTAAAAAGTTTTTCCGTGTCACCCCCTGCTTGCACTCCGTTCGCTCCCCAAAGTCAGAAAAGCGGTACCCGTCATATTGAATTTGGCGACCATGGTGGGACAGCTTCGCAAGTCACCGGAACTGGCAAATACTCTGGCTGTGCGGCTTTCGGCCGCAACCGGCAGCAAATGAGCCCGAAAAATCGAATTTGCAGGGACGCAATTTTTCTTAGCAAGCGCGTGTAACCCGTTCAAATCCAATTAGCAAGTATACAACAACGGTGTATCAAAATTTTCCATTGGCTATATGATTTTTGCCGAAAGCAAAAACCGCTGTAAACCATCAAAAAACGGCTTGCAGCGGTCATTTTGGCACCCCCTGCGGGAATCGAACCCACAACTAACCCTTAGGAGGGGTTTATTATATCCATTTAACTAAGGAGGCATTTTACCGGATAAAATTCCTTGCGCTCGCCGTTTTGTCCGGCGGCATTGTGTTTGCACTGCAAACAGACCGAGAAGCAAGCAAAGGCGCAGAAACAAACCAAACTGGCGGCGAAAAAAACACGCCGGGTGCTGCCCGGCGCGCAACTCATTCTAAAATGCCGTTACAGGGAACTTACCATTGGGATCACTCGGTTAGGATCATCGTCTTCATCCTGAATCCGGCTGATGTCTGCGCCTAAGGCGGTCAGCTTACCCAGAATGTTTTCATACCCACGCTCAATCAGGTGGATGTCCTCAATGGTTGTCGTACCGCGAGCGACCAGACCGGCAATTACCATGGCCGCGCCCGCGCGCAAATCATCGGCGCGAACCGGTGCGCCCTTCAGGAACGGAACGCCTTCAATAATGGCGGCTTTTCCCTCCACCTGAATGGAAGCGCCCATGCGCAACAGCTGTTCGACATAGCGGAAACGATTATCCCAGATTCCTTCCGAAATAATGCTCGTACCCTCCGCAATGGCAAGCATAGCGGCAAATTGCGGCTGCATATCCGTCGGGAATCCCGGATGCGGCATGGTCTTGATGTTGCATTTCAACGGACGGCCATGCGCGATTACATGGACGCTGTCGTCATACTCTTCCACATCAATGCCGCTTTCCACCAGCTTTGCGCTGATCGAATCCAGATGTTTCGGAATCACATTGCGCACCCAGACATCACCGCCGGTTGCCGCTGCGGCAACCATGTAGGTGCCCGCCTCGATCTGGTCGGGAATGATAGAATAATCACAGCCGTGCATGGATTCCACACCGCGGATTTTAATGACATCGGTGCCCGCACCCCGGACATCTGCGCCCATCAGATTTAAAAAGTTCGCCAGATCAACAATATGCGGCTCTTTGGCAGCATTTTCGATAATGGTCATTCCCTTTGCGCGCACCGCCGCAAGCATCACATTGATCGTTGCGCCGACGCTGACCAGATCGAAATAGACCGAACCGCCCAAAAGCTCGCGGGAAGAAGCGGTAATCACCGCGTTTTCCGTTTTCACTCTGGCGCCGAGCGCCTCAAAGCCTTTGATATGCTGATCGATGGGGCGAACGCCGAAATTACATCCGCCGGGCATGGCAACTTCCGCCCTGCCCGATCTTCCGAGAAGAGCGCCGATGAAATAATAAGATGCGCGCATTTTACGCGCCATTGCATCCGGAACGGTGTGAGAAGTAATCGATGTGGTATCGATCTCATAGGTGTTGGTGTTCAGACGGCGCACCGAAGCGCCCAGGTGACGAATGATATCCATCATCAGTCTGACATCACGAATATCCGGGATGTTTTCGACCCGGCAAAGACCTTTGGCAAGCAGCGTTGCGGGAATGATTGCCAGCGCTGCATTTTTTGCGCCGCTGATATCCACATTACCCACTAAGCGTTTGCCGCCATGTATCATAAACTTTTCCAAAAGCTGCACTTCCTTTTTGAATAGACGACGCCTGAAGCGAATCTTCTTCGATGCAAATAAAAAAGCGTCACCGAAACGCGCGCCGACAGGAAGGGAAAATGCCGGCACGGCAAAACAATAAGCAATCTATGTGCATAGTATACCATGATTTCCCGTAATTGAAAAGTATTTTTTTACGATTCTTTTACTTATTTTACATTTTTGTAGGAATTGTCAAAATGTTTCACAGCGCGTTGTGGTTTATTCCGAAATCGAGCGAACATATATTCTGTTCTGTTTCGCCGACGGCGCACAGACGGAAAGAACCTAAAATTCGAGGATTGTAGCTGGGACGAACCTGCCCGCCATTGAAAAAAGTTTCATGAAAAACGCATTCTTTTTCGGGAACACTGTGCGCAGGAGCGTTTTTTAAAAGTAAAAAACGCCTGCCGCCTCTTGTCCGGGCAATCGGCGGCAGGCAAAACCTTGCTTATTCAGCGGGATCAGGCAGCGAAAGTGTATTTTCCCCTTCTGTCAAATCAAAAGTTTTTCCGAAAATACAAGCCTGCGCTTCACATCCGCAGGGAACCGTCAGGGTAAAATGCCACTGTCCGTTTTCCAGACGGTATTCACTTTTGACCTCGCCATAAGCGGTATCGATACCGCATTTGACCCACTCGATTCTGCGATCCGGCGCGGGGGCAAACAAAATTCGCCGGTAGCCGGGCTGCTCTTCGCAGGTGTTGATGCCGCCTAACCGGCAAAACATCCAGTCAAAAACCACACCGTACGCATAATGGTTAAAGGAATTCATATCTTTGTTGGCAAAATGCCCGTCGGGATGGATTCCGTTCCAGCGCTCCCAAACCGTTGTTGCGCCCATGGTCACCGGATACAGCCAGGACGGATAACTTTCTTTCAACAGCAGGCTGACCGCCAGATCATCCCTGCCCGCCATGCTCAGTGCGTGCAAAAGATAAGCCGTTCCCACAAAGCCGGTAGTCAGCTGCCCCGCCTTTTGCACATATTCTGCCAATTGCGCGCCGGTCGCTTCCGGATCATCAGACAGACCGAAAAACAGCGCAAGCACCGAAGCGGTCTGCGTGTCCTGAATCGTCCTGCCGTCACGCATATATTCTGTGCGGAAGAAGGCGACGGTATCCTCGTAAAGTTTTTCATAATAGGACATCTCTTCCCCGAAAAGGTGTCCGGCTTTGATCAAGATCCGAAGATCCAGCGCCAGATACGCCGTAGCAATCAATCCTTTGTCGGTGCGGCCGTTGACATCCTCGGGATCGGGCTGATCCAACGCCAGCCAGTCACCGTAATGGAAGCCGGTTTTCCAGGGATGGACAAAATCACGATCGGTACCAGCGGCATTTTTTTCACAGCAGGTCGCCATAAAATCCACATATTTTTTCATCATCGGATAGGCTTTTCTTAAATTTTCCAAATTTCCGTAAGCCAAATACATCTGCCACGGAATAATCAAAGCCGCATCCGACCAGGCAGCGCTGGACATACGGACATTGAACTGCCCGCACGGACAAACGCAGGGGATTTCCCCGCTTTCTTCCTGCTCCGCCGCCAAATCGGCAAGCCATTTATCAAAAAACCGTTCGACATCAAAATTGATTGCCGCCGTCCGGCAGAACACCTGTGCATCGCCCGTCCAGCCCAGACGCTCGTCGCGCTGCGGACAGTCCGTAGGAACATCAAGGAAATTGCCTTTTTGTCCCCAGATCACATTATGATACAATTGGTTCAGCAGATCATGCGAGCAGGAAAAAGACCCGGTGCGCCTGATATCGGAATAAACCGCCACGGCTTCAAAATCATCCGGATTCACCGTACCGTCATATAGGACCTGAATATACCGAAAACCATAGAAAGTATACCGGGGCTGATAATCGATAGGCTCACCGCTCAGAACCAGCCGAACTTCCTGTTTGGCGGAGCGCAGATTTTCCGTATAAACATTTCCGTCTTTATCCAGCACTTCAAAATGGCGGATCCGCATGGTTTCGCCGCGCTTTCCGCAGATATGCACGCGGATATAACCGGTCAGCTCCTGTCCGAAATCCAGCACCGTTTCTCCCTTTGGCGTCCGGATCAGCTTCGGTGAAGAAAAAACCTCGTGCTCCCGAATCGGTACGCCCTGCAAGGGAAGAAGAATCTGTTTGGGATGATGGAAGCAAACCGCAGGAACGGATTTTCCCTCTTTTTTCGTGGCGTCATATGTTTCGCCGTTATACATATCATTGTAGACGGTGCGGCTCTTGCGAACCGTCCATCTATCGTCCGAAATCACCGTTTCGGTGCTGCCGTCCTTGTAAACCATTTCCAGCGCGCACAAAAGCGCCGTTCCATCGGCGGCGATCTGCTTCGATCCCCACTCTTTGACCCGATGGAACCGCCAGCCCCGTCCCACACAGACGCTCAGTACATTGTTTTCGCCCAAAAGGTCCGTCACATCATAGCTCAGATATTGCAGCCGGTGGGCGTAACTCGTCCAGCCCGGTTCCAGCACATCCCTGCCGACCTTTTTTCCGTTCAGTTCCGCCCAAAAGACGCCAAGCGCCGTAATATGCAGCGTAGCGCTGACGACCTCGCCCTTTGTGTCAAAGGTCCGCATAAACTCCGGCACGCAGGGATTCCAGTTTTTCGGCGGTTTGATCCACCGAGCGTCATAAATTTTGTTCATAAACAGCCCTCCATTTATCAGGTTTATTGATAGCCTAATTGCTCTGCGGTCCAATTCTGAATGACCGATAAGAACCGCACCGCTTCCTTTTTTGCGCCTTCCAAAGAATGCTCGCGCCAGTTGCCGCACTCTTTGGCAGAGGCGCCGGGGATTTCACCGTCATATGCCGCAATCTCTTCAAACACCCGGCGGATCAGCGCTACCGCATCTTCTTTTTTCATATCCCGCACCAAAAAGTAACAGCCCGTGCGGCAGCCCATGGGACCGAAATAGATCACCTTGTCCGCTGCTTCGCTGTTGCGCGCAAAGGTGGCAAACAAATGCTCAATCGTATGCAGCGACGCATTGTCGATCACTTCTTCGCAATTGGGACGGCGCATCCGGATGTCATAGGTCGTGATGTTCCCATCCTGCCGGGACAAATAAATACCCGGCGTTAACTTCGTATGATCCACCGTAAAACTTGCAATTTTTTCCATTTTTTTACATCCTCCTTGTTATGCGCCGGTACCGTGAAACATTTCGGCAACGGCTTGTCGAAGCGGACGGTTTTCCTCTTTTTGCAAAGCAGGATCTTCCGTCAGTATTTCATCTGCAATGGTTCGCGCCGCCCGCAGCATTCGCGTATCCTCGCACAGATCGGCGATTTTCAGTTCCGGCAGGCCGTGCTGACGCTGCCCGAAAAAATCTCCGGGACCGCGCAGGCGTAAATCCTCATCGGCAATGCGAAACCCGTCCGTCACCGAACAAAGAATGCGCAGCCGCTCTTCTGTTTTGGGATTTTGGTTGCTGCTGATGAGAACGCAGGTCGAACTTTCCCGACCGCGCCCGACCCGGCCGCGCAGCTGGTGCAGCTGGGAAAGCCCGAACCGGTCGGCGTTTTCGATCAGCATCACCGTTGCGTTCGGCACATCCACCCCAACTTCCACCACCGTGGTGGCAATGAGGCAGTCCAGCTCGCTCTCGCTGAACTGGCGCATGACCCGGTCCTTATCTGCCGGTTTCATTTTGCCGTGCAGCAGTCCGAGCCGCCGGTTGGGGAAAACCTCTTTTTTTAAATATTCGTAATATTCCTCCGCAGGCATCAGCATGGATTCCTGTTCGCCCTGTTCCACCAGAGGACAGATGATGTATCCCTGCTGCCCCCTTTCAAAATGCTTTTCCAAAAAACGATACAGCCGGGGACGATAGGATTCATCCACCAAATAGGTTTTCACCGGCTTTCGCCCCTTCGGAAGCTCGTCTAAAATCGAAATATCCATATCCCCGTAAATAATGAGCCCAAGGGTGCGGGGAATCGGCGTTGCAGACATGACGAGAAGATGCGGATCGATTCCTTTTTCCGCAAGGGCGGTGCGCTGGCCGACGCCAAAGCGGTGCTGTTCGTCTGTGATGACCAGCCCCAGCTTGTGAAACACCACATCTTTCTGAATCAGGGCATGGGTGCCGATTATGCAGTCGATATGCCCCTGTTCCAGCTGTTTTTTCACTGCATCCTTGCTCTTTTTATTCATCGAACCGACCAGAACCGCAGTGCGAATATCCGTTTGATCGAAAAATTTCAGGAAGGTGCGGAAATGCTGTCCCGCCAGCACTTCCGTTGGCGCCATAATCGCCGCCTGACAACCGCTTTTAACGCAGGAAAACACCGCGCTGGCTGCAACCGCCGTTTTTCCGGATCCGACATCTCCCTGCAACAGCCGGCGCATGACGCCGCCGTCCGCCATATCCTTTGCGATCGTCTGCACCGCCCGCTGCTGGGCGCCCGTCATTGTAAAGGGTAAAAGCTGTTCAAACGCTGCGCTGTGATCCTGTATCACATAACCTTTTTTCTCTTTTCCCCGCTGCCCCAGCAGCCCGAGTTCCAGCGTCAGCAATTCTTCAAACGCCAGCCGCCGCCGGGACGCTTCGACATCCGCTTCGTTTCGGGGAAAATGGATCCGCTCCAATGCCTCCCGCAGCGGCAGAAGACGGTATTTCTGAAGCAGAGACAAAGGCAGCGTTTCCTCAATGTCGCCGCCTGCCGCCTGCAACGCCGCGCGAACACAATTGGCAATGGTTTTCGAGGACAGTTTCTCCGTCTGATGGTAAATCGGCTGCATGACCGGGGGCGTCAATCCTTTTTTCCGGTACTGCGGCGAGATCATCTGCAAATGTCCGGAATAGGGGTCACGCTCGATCTTTCCGTAAAAAAGATAGCTTTCGCCTTCCCGCAGTGCGTCTGCGACATAACGGTTATTAAAAAAAAGCAGATACAAAAGGTTATCGCCGTCGGTTGCCGCCGTTTTTACCAGAAGCCGACCGCCGCTGATGCGTTTTTCCTCCGGGGGATAAGCAACCACGCCGTCCACACAGCAGGTTTCCCCTTCCGGGGCATCAAAAATGGTGTAAATATGGCTCCAATCCTCATATGCGCGCGGATAAAAACGCAAAAGAGCCATGAGAGTATCCACCCCCAAACGCCGAAAGCGTTTGGCTCGGACCTCCCCGACTCCTTTGACATATTGGATATCCATGTTGACTTTTTCATTCATGAGCGTTTATTCCACGGAAATCAAATAATGATAAACCGGCTGACCGCCGTTGACAGAAACCACTTCGGCGGAAGAATACCGTGCGGAAATGGCATCGGTCAGCGCCGCCGCCTTTTCGGAAGTGACGCTGTCGCCGTAATAAACAGTAATCACCGAAGTCGAACGCTTTGCCACCCGTTTCACCGTGCGGAACGCCGCATCGTTCGGATCGTCGGCAACAACGGTGATTTTGCCGTCTTCCATCCCCATACATTGCCCTTTTTTAATATTCAGGCCGCCGGCAAAACTGTCGCGCGCGGCAAAGGTGACCGAAACGGTGCGGATACGGCTCATCGCTTCTTCCATTGCCTCGGTATTTGTTTTTTCATCCTCATCAGGCGAAAACGCCAGAAACGCGGCGATCCCCTGCGGCACAGAGCGGCTTTCCAAAATAACCGTCCGTCTGCCCTGCGCCAGCGTTGCCGCCTGCTTGGCGGCAAGAATAATATTTTTGTTATTGGGCAGCACATAAACGATCTCAGCAGGCACCCGCAAAATGGCATCCAAAAGCTCTTCGGTGCTCGGATTCATTGTCTGGCCGCCGCTGACCATCGCATCCGCTCCCAGCTGTGTAAACAGATCACGAAAGCCTTCGCCCGCCGCCACGGCGACAAAGCCAAAGGTTTTTTCCGGCTTTGCCGGGAGATTTGCCCGGCTCTTTTCCGCCTGCTCGGCAGCGCCCCAGTGGGCATTGCGGTGCTGCTGTTTCATATTTTCCACTTTTACGGTCAAAAACTCGCCGTATTCCTGCCCGGCAGTCAATACGCTGCCCGGCTCGTTGGAATGGACATGGACTTTGATGATTTCATCATCTTCCACAACCACCACACAGTCGCCGATGGTCTGTAGATACGCTTTCAGCTCGTCGGCTGTTTTGGTTAAACCCTCTTTTTTCTTAACAATAAATTCATTGCAGTAAGCAAAGCGGATATCCTCTTCCGACATGACTTCGCCGGTCACAAGGGAAGGAGACTCCTCAGCCGACGGCTCTTCTTCCTTGCAGGGAATGATTTCACCGCTTCTGAAAACACTGAGCATTCCCAAAAGGATGTAACACAACCCCTGACCGCCCGCATCGACAACCTTTGCTTTTTTCAGGACGCTGAGCATTTCCGGTGTTTTCAGCAGCGCCTGAGCCGCCCCCTGATAAGCCGCCTCAAAAGTGTCCGACGCGTCAATATCTACGGTGCAGTTGTTTCGGGCGGCCTCTGCCGCCGCACGGATCACCGTCAGAATCGTACCCTCCGTCGGGTTGGAAATCGACTGGTACGCCTTATTGCATCCCTGCTGAAGAGCAGCCGCAATGATCGCACCGTTTGCGCTTTCGCACCCGGTAAGGCCATCGGAAAACCCACGGAAGATCAGGGATAAAATCACGCCGGAATTTCCTCTGGCGCCACGCAGCATGGCGGAAGCCGCCAAAGAAGCGACCGTACCCGCATCGGTTCCGTCGGTTACGGTTTCCATGGCTTTTTTCGCCGCCTGCATGGTCATGCTCATATTGGTACCCGTGTCACCGTCCGGAACGGGAAATACATTCAAAGCGTTGACCGCATTTTTATAATTCTGGATGTTATTGGCGGCGGAAATCAATCCGTCGCGCAAAGCAATGCCGGTAATCATATAGGCACTCCCTACAGCTGTAAATCTTATAAATCAGTATACCGCAACCGAACGCGTAACGCAAGCTACTTTTTACTATGTGCGATGAAAATCCGTTGTTTTTTCGATCCTTTTTTACAGAGGCTGTTTGATAATCCCCTGCCGGGCGGCAGATCGCTTTACAAGTCTGACGAATGGCAGGGGCTGCCCAGCCAAACACCGCATGGTTTCAGCCTTTTCTGGTTCCTGCGCAGCAGAGCAAAAGAAGAAAAACAACAGAAAACCATTTTTCAGGACGCCACCGCAACGCCGGATCCCATTGACAGTTTGTTGTAAACTTTATATGAACAGCATTGACAAACCGAGCGGCATGTGATATGACATAGTTGTTCGGTAGGTAAAGCTCCTACAGGGATACGGACTGTTGCCGCGAAATAGTGGAGACACTATGAGTTGGTTTGAACAGGGTGCATCGAAAGCAAGGTGCATCATAATACAGTTTCATCGCCCTGCAAAGCCAAAGCTCAAACGAACGGACAGAAGTGTATTGCACTCCCGTATGTTCCGCCGGACATACGGGCTATTTTTTTTGAAAGGATGGTGACACACCGTGGAACACAGGCAAAGGGTCTGCTCTATCGATCAAAACGACGGATTCTATGGCGGTGTGGAGTTGCCGTCATAAGATCTTATGATTTTTTGCCGCCGTTTTGCAAGCATTCCCTTCAAAACGGCGGTATTTTTATGTCCTTTTTTATAACGCTGCAGGCGTTGCTATCGATGGAAATCCAAACAAGCGAGGTGAAAGAAATGGCCGCGGGAAGCAGTAACGGTGCTGATTTCGGAGAACGATGCAAGGGAATAAAGGAAAGAAGTCACGGCGGAGAATGCTTGCCGCTCTGCCTTCTCCCCCTTTTGTAAACAGTCTTTCTTTGAAGCACTGTACCCCTTCCAAACAACAAATGCAAAATCAACGATTTGGAGGTACAGAAGAATGAAAAAAGAAAACAGAAAAACGGCTGCGAAAATCTGCGCAGCAATGATAAAAAACGATGCAGCTGCTGCAAAAATCAACTGGGCTGCCGCACATGGTGAGAAGGAGCTATTCGAAAAGTTCTCTTCCTCCTTTCAGGGAATCGACAGTGGCAGAGCCGAAGCCTTGCAGGATGAATACGGCAAAAATGTCATAACATACGGCAAAAAAGATTCAACCGCAAAGCGACTTTTTTCTGCATTTATCAATCCGTTTACCGTGGTTTTAATGGTACTTGCCGTTATTTCCGTGTTTACGGACATCCTTTTTGCGGCAAAAGAGGACAGAAATTTCGCAACCGTTCTTATTATAACGGTGATGGTGCTGCTGTCGGGAATTCTTCGTTTTGTTCAGGAAACAAGAAGCGGGAATGTGGCGAATAAGCTGATCGGAATGATTCACACCACGGCTTGCGTAGAGAGAAACGGAAAGCGCGGCGAAATCCCGATGGAAGATATTGTCTGCGGGGATATCATTCACCTGTCGGCAGGCGATATGATTCCTGCCGATGTCCGGATCCTGAACGCAAAAGACTTGTTTGTAAGCCAGTCATCTTTGACCGGTGAGAGTGAGCCCGTCGAAAAATTTGACCACAGGATCAGCCGGACAAGTGCTTTGACGGATGCGGAAAATATTGCTTTTCTCGGCAGCAATGTTATCAGCGGAAGCGCAAGAGCGATCGTCATTTCCGTGGGAAATGATACGCTTTTAGGAGCAATGGCAAAAAACCTGAACGAGAAGCCGCCCAAAACAACCTTTGAAAAAGGCGTAAACGCCGTTTCCTGGGTGCTGATCCGCTTTATGCTCATCATGGTTCCCGTCGTCCTTTTTATCAACGGTTTCACAAAGGGAGACTGGATGCAGGCAGCCTTGTTTGCCATTTCTGTTGCCGTTGGCCTGACCCCTGAAATGCTGCCCATGATTGTCACGACCTCCCTTGCAAAAGGTGCCGTCGCAATGAGCAAAAAAAAGGTGATTATAAAAAATCTGAATTCGATTCAGAATCTTGGCTCAATGGATATTCTTTGCACAGATAAAACGGGAACACTGACCTGTGACAAAGTTGTGCTTGAATATCATATCAACATCGACGGCAAAGAGGACGACAGGGTCCTGCGCCACGCTTTTTTGAATAGTTATTTCCAGACCGGATTGAAGAACCTGATCGACATTGCCGTTATTTCAAAGCAAACAGAAATCGGCGCTCAAAATCTGCAAGAGGACTACAAAAAGGTAGATGAAATTCCGTTCGACTTTGAGCGGCGCAGAATGAGCGTTGTGGTAAAGGACAAACAGGGCAAGACGCAAATGGTCACCAAAGGCGCCGTGGAAGAAATGCTCCGGTGCTGTGATTACGCGGAATGCGGAGGAAAAATCGAGTTGCTCACCCGGGATGTGCGCCAAATGGTTCTGAACAAAGCCAATGAGTTAAATGAAAAAGGGATGCGCGTCATAGCCGTTGCACAGAAAACAAATCCCTCTCCCGTGGGGGAATTTTCACCAGACGACGAAAACGCTATGGTACTGATCGGCTTCCTTGCTTTTCTCGACCCACCAAAAGACACAACAAAAGCTGCAATAAAAGCGCTTGCAAACTACGGCGTGGGCGTAAAAATCCTGACGGGTGATAACGAAAAAGTTACACGGGCGATTTGCAGACAGGTTGGCATGAACGCGGACCGGATCCTGCTTGGTTCAGATTTTGACACGCTTTCTGACAAACAGCTTGGGAAGCTTGCAGAAAAAATAACCGTTTTTGCAAAGCTCTCGCCGTCGCAAAAGGCGCGAGTCATTACCGTTCTCAGAGACAGAGGACACAGCGTAGGATATATGGGAGACGGAATAAACGACGCTTCTGCATTGAAAGCTGCCGATGTGGGAATTTCAGTCGATACGGCAGTTGATATCGCAAAAGAATCTGCGTCTGTCGTCCTGCTTGAAAAGGATTTGACGGTTCTTGAACAAGGCGTAATCGAAGGCAGAAAAACCTATGCCAACATGATGAAATATATCAAAATGACGGCCTCTTCCAATTTCGGGAACATGCTGTCTGTCCTTGCCGCAAGCGCCTTCCTCCCGTTCCTTCCCATGGCGTCGCTTCAGCTGATCCTCCTTAACCTGATATATGATATTTCCTGCACGGCCATTTCCTGGGATCATGTTGACAGAGAGTATATTTCCCAGCCGCGGAAGTGGAATGCTTCCGGAATCAGTCGCTTTATGCTGTGGTTAGGCCCCACAAGTTCAGTTTTTGACATCGCCTGCTATCTGTTGATGTATTTTATCCTTTGTCCTGCTTTTACAGGCGGCCTTCTCTATTCGCAGCTGACCGATCCCGCCCGCCAGGCGCTTTATATCGCGCTGTTTCAGACGGGTTGGTTCGTTGAATCCATGTGGAGCCAGACGCTTGTCATTCACATGATTCGCACGCCGAAGCTCCCGTTTATTCAAAGCCGGGCTTCCGCACCGGTAACCGCCCTCACTTTTGCGGGGATTTTGATCGTGACCATTCTTCCGTTCACTCCCCTTGCGTCTGCACTCGGGCTTGTCGCTTTGCCCGCCATTTATTTTGTATGGCTTGCTGCCATCGTTGCAGGGTATATGCTCCTTGTGACTGCCGTTAAAAAGCTCTATATCCGCCGATTCGGGGAACTTCTTTAACCTTATGCCTGTTTTTTCCTTCCTATGAATCGCCGCATTGGGCGGGATCCAGACGGCGCAAAACGCCCCTTCAGCGGGACCATGATCCTGCCGCAGGGGCGTTTTTTGCTTTCTCGTTTTTGCTTTTTCTCAGTCCAGCGTTTTGCTTTTGGCTTTGCTTTCGCAATAAATACAGCGGTAAATTCGTTTTTCTCTGTCGGTCAGCTTGAAAATATGGGGCAGCTCCTGTTCTGTTGAAGTGATACAGCGCGGATTGGTGCAGCGGATCACGCCCTCGACGCGCTCCGGGATATCCAAATGCTTGCGCTTGACCAGTTGACCGTCGCGGATGATGTTGATGGTCACATCCGGATCGATATAGGCAACCGCATCAAAATTCAAATCGATGACCCGGTCGATTTTAATGATATCCTTTTTTCCCATTTTGACACTGTCTGCATTTTTAATAATGGCGACGGAACAGTCCAGCTGCGCCAGATTCAAAAGCGTATACAGCGTCATGCCTTTGCCGGCAGTGATATGATCGATAACGATACCGTTGCTGATCGGATTGATAATCATGATAACGCCCCCTTACTGAATATCCAAAAGGCACAAGATCAGCGCCATGCGGATGAATTTACCGTACAGCGCCTGTTTAAAGTAGCAGGCACGCGGATCGGAATCCACCTGAACGGAAATTTCATTGACTCTGGGCAGCGGATGCAGAATGGAAAGATCTGCCCGGGCGTTTTTGAGCTTGTCCGATGTTAAAATATAACTGTCGCGCAGACGAATATAATCCGCTTCGTTAAAGAAGCGCTCCTGCTGCACTCTTGTCATATACAAGATATCCAGTTCCGGCAGAGACTCTTCCAGATTTTGCGTTTCCCGGAACGAGATCCCGTTCTTTTCCAATTCCTGCCGCAGGTATTCCGGAATGCGCAGTTCCTCGGGAGAAATCAGCACGAAACGAACATTTTCATATCGCGACATGGCGTTGAGCAGGGAATGAACGGTTCTGCCGAATTTCAAGTCGCCGCAAAAACCGATGACCAGATCATGGAGCCTTCCCTTTTCTTTTTGAATGGTCAACAAGTCCGCCAGCGTCTGGGTCGGATGATTATGACCGCCGTCACCGGCGTTGATCACCGGCACGGTGGCATGAAGGGAAGCAACCAGAGGCGCGCCCTCTTTATAGTGGCGCATGGCAATGATGTCGGCATAGCAGCTGATGATTCGCGCCGTATCGGCAACGCTTTCGCCTTTGGATGCCGACGAGCTTTGTGCTTCGGAAAAGCCCAATACCTGTCCGCCCAACTCGTACATCGCCGCCTCAAAACTCAGTCTTGTGCGGGTAGACGGCTCATAAAAAAGCGTTGCAAGCTTTTTGCCGTGGCATTTTTCCCGATACTGTTCGGGGTGCGCAATGATATCGTTGGCGGTCGCGATCAGACCATCGATCTGCTCTGTGGACAGATCCAGAATATCGATCAGATGTTTCATGAATTCTCTCTTTTCTTTCTTTTTGAATTGCCGCGTTTTGACACAGAACCCCTTATGCCTGGATCCAGCTTTCGTCTGAGGGATTGTCCCGGAAAGCGCGAAGCCTCGCCACATCCTCTTTGGCGATGTACCCGGTTTCGGCGGCGACTTCGGCGATCACATCAAAATTGGTCAGACTGATGTTTTTGACCTGCGCTTTTTCCAAGCGCTCCAACCCTTTTTTCATGCCGTAAGTAAAGATGCTGACAATTCCCAGCACCTCAGCGCCCGCTTCGCGGAGCACATCAACCACTTCCAGCACACTGCCGCCGGTAGAAATCAAGTCCTCGACGACAACGACTTTCTGCCCTTTTTCCAGCTTTCCCTCGATCTGATTGCCTCTGCCGTGATCTTTATGCCCGGAACGAACATACCCCATCGGCAGACCGAGTATATGCGCCGTGATCGCCGCATGGGCAATACCGGCGGTGCTGGTGCCCATCAGCACTTCACAATCCGGATATTCCTTTTGTATGGTTTGCGCAAGTGCGTTTTCCACATCATTTCGAACCGCAGGCGCAGTCAGCGTCAGGCGATTGTCGCAATAAACCGGACTTTTGATGCCGCTTGCCCAGGTAAACGGCTCGTTGGGACGGAAAAAAACCGCCCGAATCGACAAAAGATCTTTTGCAATTTGCTTTTCAAACATGGTACTTCTCCTTTATCCGCAAAATTCGTTCAGGCAGCGGCGATAAGCCGCCACCGGATCCTGTGCCGCCGTGATCGGTCTGCCGACGACGATATAATCGGAACCGATCTGTTTGGCAAGCGCCGGCGTAGCGACCCGCTTCTGGTCGCCGACATCCCCGTCGGCAAAGCGAACGCCGGGCGTAACGGTCAGAAATCCGCTGCCGCAGGCTTCATGCACCTTGCCCGCCTCCAAAGGCGAACAGACCACGCCGTCCAGACCGGCGGTCTTCGCATTCTGCGCGTAGTGCATCACCACTTCGTCAATGGGGCGGTCGATCCACAGATCCTTTTGCATATGCTCCTGATCGGTGGAAGTCAGCTGTGTGACGGCAATCAGAATCGGACGGCTGCCGTCCGCTCTTGTCAGCCCGCGCAGAGCCGCTTCCATCATCGGGATCGTCCCTGCGGCGTGCAGATTGCACATATCCACATCCAGGCGGGAAAGCACCGCCATGGCCTTCATGACCGTATTGGGGATGTCGTGCAGCTTCAGATCCAAAAAGATCCGGTGACCTCTTTTTTTGATTTCCCGCACAATTTCAGGCCCTTCGGCATAAAACAGCTCCATACCGATCTTGACAAAAGGCTTTTCCTCGTCGAACCGATCCAGAAATGACAGCGTTTCCTCCTTGCTCGAAAAATCACAGGCAACAATTACATCTTTACCCATACGCTCCACCTTTCTTTGCTTAAACGATAGAAAAAAAGGGGCGGTCAGCTATGCGCCGCGCCCCTGATTTCAGATAAATCGGAAATCCCCAACGAACCCATCAGCCGGGGCAGTTCTTCAATGATCGTTTTGCAAATCATCGGTTCACGAAGATTTGCCGCGCCGACCTGTACAGCGGTTGCCCCCGCCAAAATCATTTCCATGACATCCTGCGCACTCTGCACGCCGCCCATGCCGATTATCGGAATCTTAACGGCTTCATACACCTCGTATACCATACGAAGCGCCACGGGGAATACGGCCGGACCGGAAAAACCGCCGGTTTTATTTGCTAAAATCGGTTTGCGCTTTTTCAGATCAATGCGCATTCCCATAAGCGTATTGATCAGGCTGATCCCGTCCGCACCCGCCTGTTCACAGGCAGAAGCCATTTCGGCAATATCGGTAACATTGGGAGATAATTTCATAATAACGGGCTTCTGACAAACGCTTTTTACCGCCTTTGTCACTTCGGCTGCCGCCTTGGGGGAAGTGCCGAAGCTCAAACCGCCGCCGTGAACATTCGGACAGCTGATGTTGACTTCGATCCACCCGACATTCTCCGCCGCTGCCGCCTTTTCGGCGCACTCGGCATATTCTTCCACAGAAAAACCGCCGATATTGGCAATAACCGGTTTGTGAAAATAGGTTTGCATTTTCGGAAGGATCGACTGCACGACCTCGTCAATACCGGGATTTTGCAGACCGACACTGTTCAGCATTCCTGCACTGCATTCAGCAATGCGCGGCGTGGGATTGCCGAACCGCGGCTCTTTTGTCGTTCCTTTAAAGGAAAAAGAGCCAAGAATATTGATATCATATAACGCGGAAAACTCCTCGCCGTAGCCGAAAGTCCCACTGGCGGGGATAACGGGATTGTCCAATTCCAATCCACAGAGGTTGACCTTTGTATTTACCATACGATCTCCTCCTTTTCCAGTACCGGGCCGTCTTTGCAGATACGCTTGCTGCCGTATTTGGTTTTGCAGGTACAGCCCATGCACGCGCCGAAGCCGCAGCCCATGCGCTCTTCAAAGCTGAACTGACCGCCGATGGGTGACGCGTCGTATATGGCGTGCAGCATCGCTTCCGGTCCACAGGCGTAAATATAGGTATATCCATCCATATCCCGCAGCACATCGGTTACCAGTCCTTTTTCTCCGAAGCTGCCGTCCGCCGTGCAAACGCGCACTTCATAAGCGATGCGGGCAAATTCATCGATACAAAACATATCCGCTTCGGTATTAAAGCCAAGGATGACCGACGGCTTTTTCCCTTCGTTTTTCAGTTTCAGGCAAAGCTGATACAAGGGCGGGATCCCGGAACCGCCGCCGATTAAAACCGGTCTGGTGCCGCTCCTGTCGGTAGAAAATCCATTGCCCAGCCCGGTCAGCAAATCCAGCGATGCGCCGCGTTCCATTGTGGAAAGAGCCCGCGTCCCTTCGCCGACGATTTTATAAATCACCGTCAGCGTGTTGCTGTCATAATGATGCACCGACATCGGGCGGCGCAGATAAAAGCCGTCCAGTTTGATGTTGACAAACTGTCCCGGTGCAGAGATGGCGGAAGTGTCACCCAAAAGGGTCATTTTATAAAGGTCTTTGGCAACGCGAAAATTTTCCGCGATGATATACAGGCCCTGTTTCATCAGCGTCCCTCCGTTTCCATGCCGTTATAAGCAATTTGTCCGTTTAAAACGGTCATTATACATTTGCCGCTGACCCGCCATCCGGCAAAGGGCGTTGCCTTGCCCATGGAAAGCAGGCGTTCCGGCTCAATACGGAATTCATTCCGGATATCAAACACCGCGTAATTCCCCTCGTTGGGAATCCCGAAGCGGCGGTTTGGCGCAAGACTCATCAGTTCCACCAGCCGCAGCAGGGAAATTACCTTTTTTTTCACAAGCTCGGTATACAACAGCGGGAACGCCGTTTCGATCCCGGTTATCCCCATGGCGCTTTTTTCCAGCCCCTTCGCTTTTTCAGCCGGGCTGTGAGGCGCATGATCCGTGGCGATCATATCAATGGTGCCATCTGCGATCCCGCGCAAAAGCGCAAGCCTGTCTTCCTTTCCGCGCAAAGGCGGATTCATTTTGAATCTGCCGTCCTCCTGAAGGTCGTTTTCATCCAGCAGCAGATAATGCGGCGCTGTTTCGCAGGTCACATCCACGCCGCGCGCCTTCGCCTGCCGGATCAGTTCCACGCTTTCTTTGGTGGAAATATGGCAGACATGATAGCGGCAGCCGGTTTTTTCCGCCAGCGCCAGATCCCGCTGGATCGGCCGCCATTCGCTTTCGGAACAAATGCCCCGGTGCGCGTGCTGTTTTGCATAAACGCCGTCATGGATATACCCGCCGTTCAGCAGCGAAACATCCTCACAATGAGCGGCAATGATCTTTCCCAGCGACGCCGCTGTTTCCATGGCGCGCAGCATCATTTCTTCCCTTTGCACGCCTCTGCCGTCATCAGAAAAGGCAATGGCATCCGTAAGGCGATCCATGGGGGAAAGTGCTTCCCCTCTTTCTCCAACGGTAATGGAAGCGTAAGGGAAAACCCTTGTGACCGCATCTCTGCGGATCAGAGAAAGTTCTTCTTCCAAATGCGCGGGGCTGTCGGGCACCGGGTCGAGATTCGGCATGGCGCATACCGCACCGTAACCGGACGCCAGCGCCGCCGTTGTACCGCTTTTAATCGTCTCTTTATAAGAAAAACCCGGCTCCCGAAGATGCACATGAACATCGGTAAGCGCGGGTAAAATCAGTCGTCCGTCACCCGAAACACGAAGGATATCGCCGTTTTCAGCAAGAGAAGAACCGTCAAAGGAAAAACGAACCTGACCCCCGCCCAATTGCGCAGAACCGCGTTTCAGCGAGCCGTTGTCATATATCCAAGCGTTCTCAAACAGGATCTTCATACCTTCACCTTTCGGAATAATCTGCAACTTTTCACTTGATCTGTATTATGTTATCACGCCCGCCGGCTCTTGTCAAGACCGATCAAAGCAGAAAAGCGGCGGGGATCCCGCCGCTTTTTTGTTGCATTCTTATACCCACCACATCGCGCCGGGCTGTTCATTCATCAGGCAGCGCTTGAGCATTTGAACAGCGCGCTCAAGCCCCTCATGCTTGCTCATCAGCGAATCCTCATGTTCAATGGAAACAGCATAATCGTATCCGACCATGCGCAGATTGCTGATAATGTCCTTCCAGTACAGCTCATCATTGCCGTAACCGACCGAACGGAAGACCCAGGAACGGTGGATTTCATCCTGATAGGGTTTGGTATCCAGCACACCGTTGACCTGCGTGTTGTATTTATCCACGCGGGTATCTTTGGCGTGGAAATGGAAGATCGCATCGCCCAGCGCGCGGATCACCGCCACCGGCTCCATACCCTGCCAGATCAGATGGCTCGGATCCAGATTGGCGCCGATTTCCCTGCCGATCTCTTTGCGGATCCGCAGCATGGATTCGGTATTATACACGCAAAAGCCCGGATGCAATTCAAAGGCAATCTTATCCACACCGTGATCTTTGGCAAAGGGGACAAAATTCGCCCAATAAGGAAGCAACACATCGTTCCACTGATACGCCAGGATCTCGCCGAAATCATTCGGCCAGGGACAGGTCACCCAGTTCGGATACCGGGAATCCGGCGAATCACCGGGGCAGCCCGAAAAAGTATTGATCTGATGGACGCCGAGCTTTTCCGCCAAAAGAATCGCGTCGCGCATCTCCTGATCAAATTTTTCCGCAACGGCACGATCCGGATGAACCGGGTTGCCGTGACAGCTTATGGCGCTGATCTGCACATTGTATTTTTTGAGCGTATCCTGAAACTTCTGGAACTCTGTTTCACTGTTCAGCAGCACAGCCGGGTCGGCGTGCTGTTTGCCCGGAAAACCGCCTGCGCCGATCTCCACCATCTCAATGCCGAGGGAAGTGAAATATTGCAGCGCCTCTTCCAGCGGCAGTTCGCCGAGCATATTGGTCAAAACCCCTAATTTCATGGCTGAACGCCTCCCTTAAAAATTCTTTTTCAAATATTGAATGCTGCGGGTCACATCGGAAATCCCGTCCGGCACCGGGTCGTCGTTTTCCACAATAACCCAATCCATTCCGATTTCCTCCGATGCACGCATAATGGCGGCAATGTCGTTCTGTCCTTCACCAATGGCGCAGGGCGTGCCGTCGTTGCCGTCCTTCAGATGGACAAGGCAGATTCTGTCGGCGTTGTCCCGCAGGAAGGAAGCATTGTCAATGCCCGCATAAAAGCTCCAATAGGTATCGATTTCCAGATAGCAAACCTGCTTCAGCCGATGAATGATCCATTCGTCACTTTTTGCTCCCTGCGGCGGGGCGAACTCGTGGGTATGGTTGTGGAAATAGACCTTTATGCCTTCTTTTTCACAGACCTTTTCCGCATGATCCAGAATTTTCAGCGCCTTTTCCAGTTTTGCCTCGCTGAAAACATCGGCGCCGCCGATGCCGATTTGCCGGCAGCCCAGCGTTTGATAATACGCCAGCGTTTCTTCCAGATTTTTTTCCTCAAAACTTGCCAGCTCGATATGCGTTCCCACAGCGACAAGCCCCAGTTCATCCAGCCGCTTTTTCAGAACAGACGCGGGAAGCCCCTGTACGCCGGCGAACTCGACGCCCTCATAACCGGCAAGGCGCACCTTACCCAGCGCCGACAGAAGAT
Organism: uncultured Clostridia bacterium; assembly: GCA_944380845.1. Lineage (GTDB taxonomy): Bacteria > Bacillota > Clostridia > Oscillospirales > Acutalibacteraceae > RGIG2774. The sequence goes on from CALWIU010000062.1 coordinate 20,101, forward strand.
CCTCTCCGTTTTTGATTCCGTCCCGGACGGAATACATTTGCACCGCGTATTTCATGCCTGGCTCCCTTCCGCTTCCTGATACAGCATTTCTTTAAAATACCGAATGGTATAACGAACGCCCCATTCACCGAGACTGCCCTTCCAAACGCCGGAATGCGGCTCAATGCTGAGCATTCCGTCATACCCCTTGGCATACAGCAGTCCCATGACCGGCTGCCATTTAATGCAGTCCAGCCCGGCGGGCGGATCATCGATATGGCGCCCGGCAATATTGATTGTCCCCTTGAGGTGGAAATGATAGATCCGGTCGCCCCAGTGCTCTATTTCTTCCAGATATTTTCCACTGCCGCAGTTGACGCAGTGAGACGGGTCATATTTGATGCCCAGCTGCGGAATCGCGCCGTGAATCAGTTCCCATTCTTTGGGAGTTCGCACAAAATTATCCCAGTCGCAATTGACGGTTGCGACTTTAACGCCCTTTGTTGCTGCATAAGCGACGGTTTTTTCCAAAAACGCTTTCGCACACTCGATGTTTACAAGATAGGGCAGCTTGTCAACATAATTGACGCCGGTATTAAAAACCGGCGCGCCCAGCGCGGCGGCAACATCGATCAGGCGGCAGGTGTTTTCCCACTCCGATTCGATCAGCTTGCCTTCGTCATCAATTTTAAAAGCGCCCCAGCGTCCCAATGCGCCGAGAGAAACCCCATATTCGCGGTACGCGTCCAAAAGTTCCGGAACAGATTTTTCCAACAGAGAAACATCTCGCCCGACATTATAACAATATTCTACACAGCTGAGCCCTTTTTCCGCCGTTTTGCGGACATCCTCTACGGTCGGCTCCGCAATGATACCCAGTTTCATCGCCATGGCAAACGATCCTTTCGCGCTCAGTCGTCAAAATAAACCGGTTGACCTGTCTTTGCAGAAGTATAGATGGCCTCTAAAATTCTGGTAACGGTATACGCCTGTTCGGGATAAACGCACTGCTCGCCTTTTCCCAGGCAGGCGTCGATCCAGATTCTGGCATCTAAGACAGACGGATCGGAATCACTTGCGCCGTCATAAAATGCCACGCCGCCCGCTTCCATATCCGGTTTGGCAATGACCTGACGACCGTTTTTCACAAAGTTGACGGTTACGCCGTCCAGCGTATCCAGCCCGCCCTTGTCGCCGCAAAGCAGGAACTTTGCCTCATTGGATTTTGCGATGTTCAGAGCCCAGCTGGATTCCAGCGTAATGACCGCGCCGTTTTGCATGACAATATACCCGAAGGCCGAATCCTCTACCGTAAATTCTTTCGGATCCCAGTCGCCCCATGCGTTGGCCGTGTTTTTCTGGTCAGCCAACTTGCGGAAGGTATTGCCGACAACCATTTTCGGTTTATAATTATTCATCATCCACAGCGTCAGATCCAGCGCGTGTGTGCCGATATCAATGAGCGGTCCGCCGCCCTGTTCATATTCATTCAAAAAGACGCCCCATGTCGGAACGGCGCGTCTGCGCAGGGCGAAGGCTTTCGCGAAATAGATTTCACCCAATTCGCCGTCCTCGCAAAGCTGCTTTGCATAGCGGTTGCCGGCGCACTGCCGGTTCTGATAGCCGATAGACAGCAGCTTGCCCGTGCGTTTTGCCGCATCGCACATGGCTTTTGCTTCTTCGGATGTCTTAGCCATTGGCTTTTCACACATCACATGCTTACCCGCTTCCAACGCGTCGATGGTGATAAAGCTGTGAGAACGGTTGGGGGTGCAGACATGAACGACATCAATGCTTTTATCCTGCAAAAGCTCTTTATAATCTTCATAAACAGCAGCATCCGGCGTCCCGTATTCCTCTTTTGCCTTTTCGGCGCGCTCCGGAATAATATCGCAAAACGCAACCATTTCCACTTCCGGGATCTTTTTCAGCGAAGGCATATGCTTACCGTTTGCAATTCCGCCGCAACCGATGATGCCGATTTTCAACTTCTTTTCCATAAAATAGAATACCTCCTGTTGACCTCATTACAGAGGAAATGATTTCCCTATCATTTCAATTATACGATACCCCCAACGGATTGCAAGATAAATATCAAAAAACAAGAGCCGAAAAATGGCTCTTGTTTTTGTGCATGTTGTATAAATTTTATTTATTCATCTGCTTTTTTCTAAAAAATCGGCAGATATCCCGTTTTTACAGCTCCTGTTTCTTTTCGCCGACAGCCATTTGCTCTTTGGCAAGCTCCGCCATGTCTTCCGCATTGCCGCTGGTGGCAATTTTAGACAGCTTGGCGCGGCGTTCCAAAAGTTCACTGTACATTCGCTCTTTTTTCTCGCCGTCCAGATCGTAGAACAGCATCGGGATACAGGAAATAACCGTCGTCACCATGGGGATGGCAGAATACATCGCAAAAATGTAAAATTGGGTTTTGTCGCTTTGCTTTTGCCCCTGGACATAAAGGGTCTGATCGTACCCGATCAATTCCTTGATCTTTAATGTAATGGCGCTGGTAAAAATGGAGGCAAGTTTGGTCGCAAGCCCTTTCGCCACACCGGTCATCGCCTCGGTACGATAACCGTTTTTCCACTCGCAGTAATCCATGGCCTCGTTGTTCATTTCGGTCGGAATCACCTTGCGCACACCGTAGAACAGCATAAAGACCATTTCCCAAATCGTCAAAGCAATCCCCATGGGGATAACCCGTTTATAGATTCCGTTATGCACGCCGCCGATGCAGCCGAACAGGAATACCAGGAAAAGCACAACATCGCCGATGTGCTTGCCGGCAATATACAGGAATCGGGAAGAATACTTGCGTCTGAACCACGGCACGATCAGATAAGATACCGGGTGGATGATGGAACCGGGGATACCGGTGATCATACCCAAAGACGCAAAGTTCAAAACATCGATAAAGTAGTCCGACTTACTGCCGCCCAGACTGAAGCTGCCGAGAATATTCTCCAGCGTCATCAAAAGGATCGGCTTATTCGTCACGATGGATTTAATGCCCTGTTTAATGCTGGGACGCTCTACGGACTGCATGACGCGTTCGCGGGCGATGGTATTAAACCATAACGAGGCGCCGCCGCTGACAATAGAGGTAAGCACACCCATGCCGACAAAAATTGTCAGATACATATCGTTAATGGTTTTGCCTGCGCCGGGCTTCAGGATATTATTACCCACCAGATCAATAATTATGGTCATAATCTGTTCCGGCAGACGCTCGCCCAAAAAGCCAGAGAAAAAGTTTGCCAATGTGATCAGCCGCGTTCGATCCACCGGGTGCGGGGTAATGGTTGCAATCAATCCGGTTTGCGCAATGGTCTGGAAAGTGCCGATCCCTTCGCGCACCAGCCCCAAAAACATATACGCCAAAAATTTCGGAATGCTCCCGGGGAGGGAGTTCGGGAAAAACAGCGGCAGCAGCCAGTAAATACAGGTTAAAATGGTACCGGGACCGGCAAGCAGCACCAGATAGGGCTTGAACTTGCCCCAGCGCGTGCGGGTTTTATCCACAATCGCGCCGGTAAACACATCGTTCACCACATCCCAGATTCCGTTAATAATTGTAAAAATCTGCTGCAAGTTAAAATCGATCTGCAAAATATTGGTCACGAAACGCGCGTTATATGCGTTGATGTTGAAGGACTGTGCCATATCCCAAATGACATAGCCGACGGTTTCCTTCCGACCGACATACCGCCGGTTTTCCGCGACATAACTATGACCGTCCGCATCGGCCACCCGTACTTCGGTGCTCGCGTGTTCCTGATCCGCCATCGCCATCGCCTCCTCAAGGTAATGATAAAATTATTTTATCATTTATCCATACATTTTTCAAGTATTTTTCTGAAGAATTGTATGGTATTTTTGCAATCTTTTGCGATCATCTTTTCGTCTCCGGCAGAAAAATTTCCCTTGACGGGAAAATCGAAAAGCGTTACAATAACACTGTTTTGTCAAAACAAAGGATGATGAAAAAAATGATCGGGACGCATAAGCAAAACTTTCTGCGCGGCGCGAAAGACGGGATCCCCATTTTTCTGGGCTATTTTGCTGTTGCTCTGACCCTTGGCATCGCGGCAAAAGCCGCCGGGGTCACGCCCCTGCAAGCCATGCTGGCAAGCCTGACCAACAATACCTCCGCCGGTGAATTCATCGGCTTTACGCTGATTGCCGAAGGCGGCAGTTACCTGGAAATGATTTTAATGGAACTGATTGCCAACGCAAGGTATCTGCTGATGTCCTGTGCCCTCAGTCAGAAAATGGATCCGACCGTCCCCACCTGGCAGCGTTTGCTGATGGGGCACGGCGTAACCGATGAAATTTTCAGCATTTCCGTCAGCGTACCCGGCAAACTGGATCCGTTTTACACCTACGGCGCCATTGCCGTCGCCGTCCCCGGCTGGACCGGCGGCACCTTTTTGGGGGTAATTTTAGGGAATGTCCTGCCGACCTCTCTGGTCAGCGCCTTAAGCGTCGGGCTGTTCGGAATGTTTATTGCCGCATTTATCCCCGCTGCCAAAAAAGACAAGGTCGTAGCAGGAACTGTCGCGGCAAGTTTTTTGTTTAGTTACCTGATGAACCGTCTGCCGGTTTTTGATTTTCTTTCCTCCGGCATGAAAACGGTCATTCTGACGGTGGTAATTGCTGCCGCGGCGGCGATTCTGTTTCCGAGAAAGGAGGAAACAGAGAATGTCGCATAATATCTATATCTACATCGCTTTGATGGCCATCACCACCTATCTGATCCGCATTCTGCCCCTGACATTGATCCGCCGTGAGATCAAAAACCGCTTTATCCGGTCCTTTCTCTACTATGTGCCCTATGTCACGCTGGCCGTGATGACATTCCCTGCCATTTTGGACGCCACCCAGGAACCGCTGGCAGCAGCGCTGGCGCTTTGCGTCTGCATTGTGCTGGCCTATTTCGGAAAAAGCCTGTTTCTGGTTTCGGTGTTGGGATGCGTAACGGTCTTTATCACCGAATGGATCATGCACCACGGCTAAGCCCAAAAGCCACAGCCGCTCCTGCATACAGAATGGCTGCGATGGCTGACGCCCACCGGAAAGAAAAACACAAAGCACGCCGCAAAGAAAGCAAATCAACTTGCTTTGCGGGCGGGCTTTTTTCATTCGCAAGATAAAACAGGGGCTGTTGCCTTTTCTTCGGCAACAGCCCCTGCGTTCCTTTTATTGTTTATTGGTCTTCCAGCGGGAAGTAATCCAGCAGATCGACCGCATAACGCAGGATGTAACGCGCGTCGGTAGAATTGATGATACCGTTGCCGTCCACATCCGCATTCACAGCGGAAGCGCCGCTTAAGGTGACCAGTTTAACCGCTGCACGAAGCGCAAGACGCGCATCGCTGGTGGTTACTTTTCCGTCCAGATCCACATCGCCCAAAAGGTTGTAATCAGGCGCTTTCAGGAAACGGTCGTTAAAGCGGTCATATTCGATGAACTGCGGATAATACCCGTTGTCACGGACCGTGCGCTGTTCATCGGAGAAAATCAACCACGATACAAAGTAATAGGAATCCTGGCTGTAGGAATGCAGATAATCGTTTTTCAGACCTTTGATAAACCAGGTGTTTTCCGGCAAAGCACAGGTAGAAGCGTCAACACCGATTTTATAGGTATCGCTGATCTGCCAGTCGGTGTGGTTATGACCATCGTCAATCGCCTGCTCGGGAAGGGGCTTGCCGACCCAGACATCGTTCAGGTAAGCGCAGGTGGCGCCGAAGCTCGAATACTTCGCGTCAACGATACCATCCGAAGTCTCGGAAGATCCCTTGTTGGAATCCAGACCATCATAAAGGGGCAGTGCCTGAAGATTATAACCGGAAACAACAGCGACCTTGACGCCGGCCTTCTGCGCATTTTGCAAAGTGGCGCCGGCAGTGCGCTGAACCTCATGATACGCATCAATCTTGTTTTCCAGCGTACCGTTCATGTGCAGCTCGTTGCCTTCGCTGTCGGTATACATCATTTCCTTGGCGCGATCGAAGGTTTCATCATCCTCCGTCCAGGGGATCAACGCCCACAGACCGGCGTTGTAGCAAAGGATCGGACGGGCATACTGATCGTACAGACGATCCAGTTCATGGATCAGGTATGCGTCAATCGTCGCACAGGCATGATACAGTTCCCATTCTTTGTTCAGAATATAGTTGGTCAGCCAGAATGCAAATGCCACCGGCACATTGTCGGGCTGGTCGTTGATCCAGCGAACCACGCCGTTGGGATCCACATCGATCTCGCCGGTATACAGCGCGCCGATGGTGGACATACCCTGGGCAGTGGAATTGATCAGCACATAATTATCGATGGAAGAAAAGTTGCGCGGCTCCTGGTATTTTTTCAGGTAAGCGGAAGCAACATTTGCGCCCATGCCTTCGGCAAGGATGTTGACCTTGTCTTCGTTTGTTTCAGGAAGAACAGTCTCCTCGATAAACTCGTCCAGCTCCGCGGCAAGATCCATCGGGGACAGGCGCCAGTCATAGGAGAACACATACACCCGGTCATACCCGGCTTCTGCGGCGCAGATCTTACCCAGCTCACCGGCAACGGAATCGATCATTTCCGTATTTTTCTGATAGTAAGCCATGGAATGGATCATCTTTTTGACGCCGACATTGGATTTCGGCGTGCCGTCGTTGTTGCACGGGATATACTTGAAAAAGCTTTCGACCTTCGGCCCAATATAGCTGGTCACTTCATCATAGTACCCTTCGCCCATCATGGTATAAAGAGAAATGATCTCCGCCAAAGTGACAAAATCATTTGTTTCCGGCGGGAATACCTTTTCGGCACGGGTGGATTCAGGATTGATATAAAGGGCGTTGTTCTGCCAACCGTTGATGACCACAACCGGATTGGCTCCGTTCGCCGTAATCAGTGTCGGCGCGGAGGCGGCAGCCGCCGATAAGGGAAATATCATAAGCATTGACAAACAGAGGACAATGCAAATGACCTTTTTAAGGGTACTTTTCATGGAAAATCCTCCTTATGAAATACATCCGGTATCATTATACAATACCCCATTTCATTTTTCAACTGTTTTATGAGGGAAAGGTAAAAATTTTCATAAATCCTTTGCGCTTTTGGCTGTAGTATGGTATATTTTACTATAGTTGGCGATTTTATTTTTCTGGAGATGGAAATATGATTGGCGTTTTGGTCAATACTCTGACGGTTCTTCTCGGCTCCGGTGTCGGCCTGCTTTTAAAAAAAGGCATTCCTGAACGAGTCGCAAATACCTTGATGAAGGGCGTCGGGCTGTGTACGGTCTGCATCGGCTTTGCGGGCGTTATCAAGGGAGAGAACACCCTTGTCATGATTTTGTCGGTTGCCGTCGGCGGGCTGCTGGGGTGTCTTTTGCACATCGACGACGGACTGAACCGTTTTTCCGTCTTTTTAGAAAAAAAGGCGCAGAAACTCAGCAAAAAAGGCGAACTTTCACTGGCGCGCGGCTTTATCAGCGGCAGTCTTTTATTTTGCGTGGGTGCAATGACCGTGGTCGGCTCGCTGAACGCGGGTCTGACCGATGACAACGAAATGCTTTACACAAAATCCATTCTGGATCTGATTTCATCCTGTGTGCTGTCGGCAACTCTCGGCGTTGGGGTCATGCTGTCTGCGGTATTTGTGCTTGTCTTTCAGGGCGCGATCGCACTGGCTGCCTCCTTTGCCGCCCCGTATCTTTCCGCTTCCGTCATTGCCGAAATGACCTGTGCCGGCTCGGTTCTCATTGTCGGGCTCGGCCTGAATCTGCTGGATCTGACAAAAATCAAGGTCGCCGATTACCTTCCCGCCATCTTTCTGCCGATACTGTTTTGCCTGTTTTTATAAAACCGCTTCTTCTTTCACGGATTTTTCAAAAAGAAAGCATTGCATTCTGCCCGGCTTTCCTGTATAATAGCCATACAAGAAACGATTGATTGCAGGTTTTTTTATCAGTCTTGCACAACGCGGATCGATATGTTCCTTGCTTTTCGGCAAGACAGACGCCGCAGGCTGCCTCAGCCCCTTTGCTTCGGCGCAGCACCCCGATCCGAAACACCAACGCAGAAAGGATGAGCGTTATGACGCGTTTTGACAAAGCCGTGGAGTTCGCGGTTATCAGCCATTCCGGCACAACAAGGAAAGGCTCCACCAATCCCTATATTCTTCATCCAATGGAGACAGCGGCCATTGCAGCCAGCCTGACGACCGACGAGGATGTGCTGATTGCGGCACTTCTGCACGACACCATTGAGGACGCAGGCCGATCCGCCGGCGAGGTCAAGGAAGCCTTCGGCGGCAGAGTTCTTTCGCTGATACTGGCAGATACGGAAAAAACAGACGCCACCCGTCCGGAGATCGACACCTGGATGGAGCGGAAAAACGCCATGCTTGAATATCTGCAAGAAAAAGCAACAAAGGATGAAAAACTGATTATTCTTGCCGATCGTCTTGCCAACCTGCGCAATATTCACAGCGATATGCAGTCCATGGGAGAGGATGTCTGGGCGCTGTTCCACACCCAGACCGACAAGGATGTCCAGGGCTGGTATTATCACAGCATTGCCGACGCGATGGAAGAATTTGAAGGCACCGCCGCATTGAAAGAATACAAAGAACTATTGGATGAAGTGTTCGGCGCCGTTTGAACGCGCTGCTAAAAAACAGAAGGAGCGTTTCTCAGCAAGAGAAGCGCTCCTTTTTTTGCGTTCAAAAGAACTTATTTTTCGTCGGGCAAAACGAAATCAAATTCTTCCTTTTCCAACTGGTCATACAGCGGCTGCAAAGCGCCTGCCGGCACTTCGTTCGGGAAAGCAGCGGCGGCAAAAATCAGCACATCCGGATCATGCGGCAGCGTCAATTCGCCTTCTGCGGGCACATCTACCCGGAACAGCCAGCACTGTTTGGCAACGGCATTTCCTTCCTGCGTATGGGTATGGGTGATCTCATACGCCAGCGTGCAGGGTTTGACATATCCCTTTTCCTTCATACCGTACAGATCCCACGCGCCGATGGCTTCCATACAGTCGGGCACAAATACCGTCGTCTGTCTGTCACCAGAACGGAAGGTCACCTTTTTATCGCCGTCGGCACTGGTCAAAAGCAGTGCGACCGAACGCGTATTTTCCGGCAGCGCAAGGGTCTGTCCGTTCGCGGCAAGGGCGTTCTTCCCTTTTTCCGGCAGGGAAAAGACTGCATTTTTGCACATCACGGTTTTGGGGAACAGCTCACGCGGCAGAGTATGCCCGTGCAGGACCCCGTTTTTCCGGTGGTGATCGGAAGAAGTTACCAAAAGGTCATAGGGCAGATCGAGTTTTGTTCCGGTGCTCGCCGGGATCCGCTGGCCAAAGGGCTTCAGCGTCAGCGCAAAGGTTTTCGGCTCATACGGCGCGATGGAAAAGACCAGTTCGCCGTCTTTCAGCGTTGCCGCTGCCTTGAACTCTTCCAGCGCATTCACTTCGACGGCGGCGGTAATGCCGTTCCCCACACGAAGACGAACATCCGAATGCGCTTTCCCTTCCGCCTCGTTGACACGAACGATGATGCGGCTGCCGTTCAGTTCTTTCTTGATCGCCCGAATCAGAACACCGCTGTCGTTTACCCCCGCGAAAGAGTATTCGGACGGCAGCAGGCCTTCGTTGCCGGGGGCGGCGGCAAAGGCGCAAAGCGGACGCTGGAACGCTGCTCCTGCTTGCTGGGTGGCGGCAAGATCACTGCCTTTATGAGCAAAAATACCGAAAGCATACCGGTTTTTGCCTAAATCCATCAGACTTTGTTTGCTGTCCTGGCGATAATCGTTCGCCGGGGTGTGGATACCGGTCAGGCGAAGGGTATCCGCTTTCGGATGATCCCAGCCGTATTTGCAGTCACTGAGAACGGAAACACCCCATTCCTCGCCGCTGATATCTGCCCAGTTCTGACCGGGCACTTCATATAATTTCGGCGTGCTCAACCCTCTGCGGATCACACCCAACCCCAAATCGAAGGAAGCTTCTTCGTTTTCGGCACGCAGCACAAAGGGTGTTTTCAGCAGTTTTTTCAGTCCGCGCCACTCGATTTCATTTTCCACGCGGATCACATCGCTGCTTTCGCCCAAAAAAATCGTTTGGGTAAAAACAGACTCGCCGTACCGGCGAACGGACTTCAGCGCGGCACGCGCAGCCCCGCAAACCGGCTCAAAGAGGATCGGATCGCCTGCTTTGCCCTCGGGCGCGGCGGAAACCTCAGGATAATCCAGCTCCCACGCCGGCCAGACAGCGCTGCCTTCATAGGTAAAGATATCCATGCTGATCGGCTGTTTTAAAAGCTCCTCGCCCAGCTCTTTATCAAAAATCGATTCGATATCCGCGTTGTCATTCAGTTTTACGATATATCTTTTGTTTTCCGCCCCGTGAATGGTCGCGGAAAGCCCCGTTGCCTTGGCATACGGTTTGGCTGCGGGCAAAATGGTATAAACCGCATAACCGTTGCCGGGTACGCTGGCGGTGAAAACCGCTTTTCCGTTCTGGTACTGCGACGGAACTTCCTTGCCGGCACTGTTCTTTACTTTGATATATTTGGTATCAGCCGGCAGAGCGACTTCGCATTCCACCCAATCGGTCAGCGTTTTATCAACGGTATTGGTGACCAGAACGGCAACGCCCTTGGTTTTGGGAACATGAATCAGGGATGACACGGCGTGAACCGCGTTTTCATAAACACCGGCAAACTGATTCAGAGAAAGCATATATTCGTTCCAGCTCCGCTTATAAGCACGCTGAACGGATGTGCCGGGCAAATCGTCATGGAACTGATGCGCGATCACCCGTTTCCATGCCGTGTCCAAAACCTCTGCGGGATATTTCTGCACCCCGAGCCAGGACGCGAAAACACTGGCGCGCTCCGCAGCATCTGCAAGCTGTTCGTTTTTCTTGTTCCAGCGTTTGCCGATGGAGCGGGAGGTATACCCGCCGACGCCGTGGTCGGTGGAAACCAGCTCGTTGTTCCAGACGGGCAATTTCTTTTTCTGCTCGTCTGTCAGTTTATCCATTTCACGGAAAACATGATCGACGCTTTCAATGGAAACTTCGATGTCTTCCAGCGTATTTCTGCTCTTTTCACGGACAGTGGTTTTGACCGAACGATCCGCAGGAGCGCCGCCGATATCTCCCGTCCCGTGCAAAACATGGGTCATCGGCAAGTCAAACTGGCGTATATTGTTTTCCAGTTTCGGCATGATTTTTTCATTTCCGCGAACCGTTTGCAGCGTCTGGTTATAACTCAGGGCGTTCAGCGAAGCAAAAACCTGCGAGCCGTCCACACCCTGCCAGATTCCCAGGTCAAAAGGAATGCCATAGGCGGAACTCCAAGTCAGTTTCTGGGTCGTAAAGCCCAAAAGCTCGGCGTGTTTCATGATGGAAGGCAGCGCCCAACCAAAACCGAAGCAATCCGGCAAATAAATATCTACGCTTTTTTTGCCGAATTTTTTCATGAAATAATCGGAACCGAACAGAATGTTGCGGAACAGCGCTTCGGGCGACGGAACATTGACATCGCCGTTTTCATACGCGCTGCCGGTAACAAACCAGCGCCCTTCGGCGATATATTTTTTCAATTTTTCAAAACGGATCGGATAATATTCCTCCATCAGTTCATACCGGCGGCTGCCCTCAAAACTGAAGACATAATCGGAATATTTTTCAAACAGACGGAAGTTCTTCACCAGTGTGTCCCGGATATACTGACTGACCGTGGTTTCAAAGTCCCAATTCCAGATTGTGTCCAGATGGGCGGTCGCCGCCGTGCGGATGACCGGTTTTTTCTCAATGGATGCCATAGGCGCACTCCTTTTTTGTCAAAATTCCTTTATTTTTCCGAAGAGACTTCTTCGGTTGTTTCCTGTTTTTTGGCAGACTTTTTTTCGTTCCGCCTCTGCTGAAACCGAATCAGCGGACCAAGGATGAAATTGACGATCGCATACAGGCGGTCATATTCCTCTTTCGCTTTTTTTGCGTCCTCTTCCATTCGGTTTTCCATATCATAATATAAAAGATTGCAGCCGCACTGATCGCATTCCTGCTTAATATAGAAAATACTCAGCTTTCTTCCGCAGTTGGGGCATTTATTCTCCATCTTTCATTCCTCCGTCCTGCTGTCCTCCGGCAGCGGCAGCCGCACTCTTGGTTCGCATTTCCCGATGAATCCGCATTTCCTCGCGGATCTGTTCCAGCTTTTTCCCTTCCAGATGATAGAAAGCATAGGGGATCAGCGAAATCAGACCCAAAAGCGGCGGGATGGCGGTCATCAGCGCCCAGAGCCAGAATTTTACTTCATTATCCACCAGCACGGTCGCGGAACTGTCGATATGGATCTTATTGATATCGATTTTATCCAGATGCACCAGCGGCATGATCGCCGTCGCCAGCGCCGTGCTCAACGAACCCGTGAGCTTGCTGATAAAGGTCAGGAGCGAGAAAGACATTCCCTCGTTCCGCTCGCCGGTCTTCCACTCCATATAATCGACCGTATCGCCGATCATTTTGGTGGGTACCACCATTTTGATGCTGCCGATGGCACTGGTAAAAATACCCTGTATCGCCAGCAGCGGCACGATCACCAGCGGTTTGGTATAAAACCGGCTGCCGATCAAAAAGACCAGAACCGCCAGCGCCGTATTAAGCAGCGAACAGCCGACCACGATTTTTTTGGATGAAAAGCGTTTTTCCAGCGCAGGGATGAACAGATACGAGAAGAACCCCGTAACGGTACCGGGGATGCCGGCAATCAGCGTCAGGCTTGCCATGCCCAGGGAAAGGATATAGAAATACTGGCTGAAAGTACCGCTGATACCCTCCACCGTCGCCAGAATATTGGAAGCAACGATCAAAAGCAGCGGCTTGTTCTTAAACAAATACTTAAAACAGGCAAAAATACTCGGCTCATGACTGGACTGCACGACCCGTTCCTTTGTAAACAAACCGGAAAAGCTCATCAGCACGGTTCCGAGAACGCCGGCAAGGAACCCCATGAACAGGAACACTTCCTTCATGTTCCATGGAATAATGCCCCGGGTGCTCAGATCGATGAAAATCGGGATCATGGAGTTGACAATGCCGCCGAGAATGGAAGAAATCAACCGTGCCGAAGTGATGGCGGCGGAGCGGTCGGACGGCAGCGGCGAAATGGCAGCGGAAAGCCCCCAGAACGGGATGTCGCCGATCGTATAGAAAAACTCCCACAAAAAGTAGACGATATACATATATGCGATTTTCAAACCGACGGACTCTACGCCGCTCAGAAAATCCGCGCCGCCGAAAAGCAGCACCGTGACAATCGCCAGCGGGATGGGAACAAAGATCAGATAAGGACGCAGCTTGCCGTAACGGGTGCGGGTGCGATCCACGATACTGCCCATCAGCGGGTCATTGAACGCATCCCAAAGCCCCATAAAAAAGATCATCGCCGTGACCGCTTCGGAGGGAATTCCGAAGACGGAAACAAAATAAAAGGTCAATTGTCCGCGGACCAGGTTATATCCCATGACCTGACCGCCGTTGGCGATGCCGTACAAGATGGTTTCCTTGATGCCGACATAGTGTTTTTCCTTGTTCTGCAAATACTGCATATCGCCGCTCCTTTCTTAAAATGCAAATAACGCTGCACTGACAGCGATCAATTGATTTTCCTTTTCTCCGATTTTTCCCCAAAGCTCCGCCGAATACCAATGCCCGGCTTCCAGTACCGGTTCAGCTTCCCAGACAGAGGGATTTGCGTCGAAGGCGGTTTCATACGCAATGCTTTCGGCATTGGAACGAAGGATCAGTTTTTCACAAAGAATGGTTTCCTGATTCAGCCGGTCACTGCGTTCAAAAGACAGCGAAAAAAGCAGGCGTCTTCTGCCGGCCGGCACCGCATCGCCTGCGGTTTGCCCATCATCGGTGACCACGGTAAACAAAGGACCGGCGCTGACCACCGTATGACCGGCACGAATGGCGGCAAGCATGGCTTCCCCTGTCAGCGTATCCGTCGAACAGCCGAGATAAGTACAGGCAGCAGGCAGAGGATTGCCGGCCGGCCGGTGCCAGTCGCGCCCCATGGTGGGCGTTATGTGCAGCCCCTGATCCAGCAGCGAATGCCACAGCGCAATGGCGCGGCGGTTTGAAGAATTCAGATACGGACACCCTTCCGACCATATTTCAAGATAAGCAATTTTATCTTTTTCTTTCACTTCATAATCCCAGTGACCGCCGGTACAGATCGGCGTACCGAGCTGAAACGGATGCGCAATCCCCGGCGTTCCACCGGCTTCGATGGCGCGGGATAACAGCAGATCCCCCTGTGAGGCGTCCAGATCCCGCCATTCGACCCAGTGGGAGGGTGCCAGCACCGGCATATGCCCGTAAAAAGTCGTCAGCTCCACGCCAGGCAAAAGCGCCGGCGTCTCTTCCCGGGAAGCCTGCGCAACCCCCGAAACGGTATTATGATCGGTCAGGGCGATGCCGTCCAAAAGTCGCTCGCGAGCCGTCTGCATCAGGGATTCCGGCGTAAAAGCGCCGTCGCTGTGAATGGTGTGACAATGCAATTCGCAGGCAAACCAGCGTTTACACATCGTCCTCACCTCTTTTCATCGCTTCCACAAGGAGCTGTGCCTCGCAGGTTTCTGTTACCAGTGCGTGCACGCTGACCGTCAGCCGGTAAGAGCCTTCCGGCAGTTTTCCCGGCAAAAAACCGGGCGACGCGCTGTCCTCCCGAATCCAGTGCTCCTGTTCCGGATCCTGCCGGTGCGCCGCTCCGCGATAGCCGAAAGGATCGTCCAGCGATAAAGTCAAAAGATTTTTCAACGGCAGATAGGACTGCGCCTCATATTCATCGCCCCAGTGTCCCGGCGCATCCCGGCGTATATTCTCTTCTGCCAGACGAAGCTGTTCCTCCCGGTCATCCGGCAGTTTGGGAGAATACGAAAAACAAATCCGAAGCGCCTGCACGCCTTCCGGCACAAAAAAAGGGATCGGAATGTTTTTCTTGTTGTCCTCTCTTGTGAAAGACAGCGTCCTGTCAAATACTTTATCCATGGATATTCCCCTTCTCCCGCCGTGCGCTTTTACCGGGGAGCGTTTGGCGTATAAAAGCCTCAACCGCTCTTGCGTAACGAATGGGATCGGTATAATAACTTCTCGCGTGAGGCGCGCCGGGAATCGTCAGACTGTACTTGTCTGAACCGCAGGCTTCATACAAAAGCCCCTGCATATAGGTCGGTACAAAATCGTCCCGTCCGCCGTGGATCAGCAAAACCGGACACTTGGCAAAGGCAATGTCCCGTATCGGGGAAGCGTCGCGGAAAGAATATCCGTACCATTTCCGGTTTATCAGATCCCAAATCGGCAAAAGCGGGAATTCCGGCAGATGAAAGGATGCTTTCATCTGATAAGAAATTTCATCCCACATGGAGGTATACGAGCAATCGGCAATCACGCCGCAGATTTCTTTTCTGACCCGCTCTTCCCGGCTCATCATCAAGACGGTGGCAGCGCCCATGGACACGCCCAACAAATATATGTTCCATTGCGCAAAGCGCTTTTCTGCAAAATCAAGCCACAAAAAGGTGTCGTTTTTTTCGTGCGTACCGTATCCCAGATGATCGCCGTCGCTTTTGCCGCAGCCGCGGTGATCCGGCATCAGCAGCGTATAGCCTTTCTGAAAAAAATCCGGCGCAAAAAAGCAAAATTCCCCCCTGCCGCTGCTGCGTGCGCCATGACAGGCAAGAATCAAAATCCCGTTCGGGTGAGACGGAACCAGCAGTCTGCCGAACAGCCTCGCCCCGTCAGGCGCTGTCAGTTCAACGGTTTCACAAGGCAGGGAATCAAAAAATTTTTCCCGTTCGGGCGCCTCTTTTTCATACTGATCGGGGACGCGGTTCCCCTGAATCAAGCCGGATAAAAACGGAGGGATCTTAAGAGGTTTTCTGCGCACCAACGCAAGGACAGGCAGCACGCAGAGCGCGACCAACGCCGCAATAACAAGCAACAGAATAAAAAACAGAAGAAAAAAGGTTTTCACGCTAAGCCCCCTTATAATATCCCTATGATACAAGAATTTTTTACAAAAAGCAAGAGATATTCCCAAATCAACACAGCAAAAATCACAAGATTCTCCGGGCAAGCACGAAAACCGGGAAAAGAAAAAACGACAAACAAAAAGAAGTGTTCGCTTGCGCCTGATTCCTTCTTTCGATCGATAAAACCGGTTTTCTGTCAGCCCGCCTTCTCAGCCGGATCCGACAAATTGCGCGCACAGTAAAATTTTTTCTGCGTCGGAACAGCTTTCGGAAAGCCGTATATACTGTTACGGGACAGAAAAGGTTCCCACCCATAAAAAAGGAGGCTGTTTATGAATAAATACAGGAATATATTCGGCAACTGCGACTGCGACCAGGGGGAGTCGATGCAGCCGCGCATGGCAGCCGAACAAGCGATCCGCGCTGCGCAAAACGCCATGCAGGCAGTCAGCCGGGCGTACTGTCAGCAGCCTGCTGCATCAAACACAGGATGCGCCTGCGGCGGATCCTGCCAACAGCCCATCACCTGCTGCTGCCCACCGGGACCAACCGGTCCCACCGGACCCACCGGCCCCTTCGGACCTACCGGTCCGCAGGGGATACAGGGCATCCAGGGACTTCAGGGCTTCCCGGGGGCACAAGGTCCGACAGGACCGCAGGGCATTCCCGGACCTGACGGCGCTACCGGCCCCACAGGGCCACAGGGCATTCCCGGACCCAACGGAGCCACCGGAAGAATCGGCGACACCGGTCCCACGGGTCCGACCGGACCGCAAGGTGCCACCGGACCGACCGGTCCCACCGGGCCAGTCGGCGCTACCGGCGCAACCGGCGCACAGGGTGCCATCGGCCCCACAGGCCCCACCGGAGCAACCGGCGCAACCGGTGCACAGGGTTTAATCGGACCAACTGGTCCCACCGGACCGCAGGGTCCTGCCGGCACTGGTACAGGGGCAACCGGCCCCACCGGGCCAACCGGTCCTACCGGCGCTACCGGAGCAGAAGGTCCCACCGGACCCACCGGCCCGGAAGGTGCAGCCGGTGCCACAGGTGCAACTGGTGCGGAAGGTCCCACAGGCCCCACCGGTCCTGCCGGTCCGGAAGGCGCAGCCGGTGCCACAGGCGCTGAAGGCCCTACCGGTCCCACCGGTCCGGAAGGTGCAGCAGGCGCAACGGGCGCAGAAGGTCCTACCGGCCCCACCGGTCCTACCGGTCCTACGGGACCTGCGGGTGCAGGCGTACTTTCCGCTGTTGCCGCCGCCAACGAAGACGCGCAAACTCCGACCACATCCGGAGAGCCCCTTTCCTTTGCGGCACTTAACGCCAATCGCGGCACGGCCATCAATTACACCGTCAACACCGCTGATTTCACGGTTCAGACCCCCGGCACTTATGAAATCAGTTATGCGGCAACGGCAACCGCCGCTTCGGGATCCGGCACCGCCACCCCGTCGCTATTCTTACAGTTTAACGGAACGCTGATTCCCGGATCGCGCAGCAGCGCATCGATTTCAGATGCCAACCCCATCGCCGCGCTGTCCAACTCGATCATTACGGATCTGAATGAACCGGGTACCGTTACGCTGAACGCAGGCAGCACCGATGCCGCCTTCTCCTCAGTATCGCTGACCATGAAACAACTGAATATTCTGTAAACAATCGCTGAATCGGAGGAACACGCCATGGGGAATTATCACATCTGTGTATATGCCATCTGCAAAGACGAAGAAGCCTGTGTCAAACGCTGGATGGATTCAATGAGAGAGGCGGACGAAGTCTATGTGCTCGACACCGGCTCAACCGACCGATCCGTTGCGCTTTTGCAAAAGGAAGGCGCCATTGTACAGCGGGCAGAAATTTCCCCGTGGCGTTTTGACACGGCGCGGAACCGTTCCATGGATCTGCTGCCGGAAGACTGCGACATCTGCGTATGTACGGATTTAGACGAAGTGTTTCATCCCGGCTGGCGAGAGGCGCTGGAAAAAGCCTGGCGGCCCGGCACCCTGCGCGCGAGGTACCGCTACACATGGAATTTTAATCCGGACGGAAGCGAAGGGGTTGTTTTTTATACCGACAAAATCCACGCGCGCAGGGGGTTCCGCTGGGTACACCCCGTTCATGAAGTCTTGCAATATGAAGGCGGCGATCACCCGATCATAACCATTCCGGGCATCCAGCTGGATCACCATGCCAACGCCAAAGCCTCCCGCGCCCAATATCTGCCGCTTTTGGAACTGGCGGTGCGGGAGGATCCGGATGATGACCGAAACACCCACTATCTGGGGCGCGAATATATGTTTCACAAACAATATGAAAAGGCCATCCGAATGCTGCAAAGGCATCTGTCGCTTCCCCGGGCGCGCTGGCAGGATGAGCGATGCGCCTCCATGCGCTATATCGCCCGCTGTTATGAAAATCTCGGCGATCCGGATCAGGCCTTTTTCTGGCATTTGAAAGCCGTCGCGGAAGCCCCCTATCTGCGCGAACCATGGACAGATGCGGCGCAGTTCTTTTACCGCCGGGAAGATTGGTACGCCATGGTTTTCTGCTGCGAGCAGGCGCTGAAGATCCGGGAGCGGCCGGATACATACATCAGCGAGAGCGCGGCGTGGAGCGCACTGCCGGACGATCTGGCAGCCGTCGGTTATTACAGAACCGGCAATTACCGGAAAGCGCAGGAAGCCATCGACCGGGCGATTGAAAAAGAGCCGGAAAATCAGCGGCTGACAAACAACCGCAGTTGGATCGAAAAGAAACTGCAAAAAAACACCTGAAACCATATCGCCGCCGGAGCCGCCCCCTTCTGACGCTTCGGCGGCATTTATCAATCCTCACAAATTTTAGCCGTTTCCGCCCCGGAAGTTTTCCATGTTTTTTGATAAAAATCATTTCCCTTTTCCCCGCCGATATGATATGATAAAGTAGAAACCATTTTGACGACTGTGACTGATTGTTACATTTCCCCGGTCAATTTTCACATAACTGTTTGTTTTTCCGGTCGAGGGACTATACTTGTATAAAAATGGTTTAAGAACCGGCGGAGGAACGATTCATGGCAGATACACATAAACTGACAAGAGCGGCGGCTGGCGCGATTCTTGACAAGACCCTGAAATATGTCGATAAAAACCCGGAAGAAAACATTATCAAGCTCGTTGACCGTGCCTCTGGCATGATCAAGGGAATGTTTCCGCCCGAAAATTTTGAAAAAATCAAAGCCGGTCTGCGCGATCCTGACAATGTCTACCGGCAGTTTGCGCTGGATATTATTCGAGATATCGATAAGCGGATCATCAAAAATATGATCCTGTCCATGGGCATCGAAGCTGCGCTGTACGGCACCAAAACCGTCCGCGAAAACCGCGAGAAATACGACTGCAACATTCCGTGGCTGATTCTTTTTGATCCGACAAGCGCCTGCAACATGAAATGCAAAGGCTGCTGGGCAGCGGAATACGGCTACAAGCAGAACCTCACCTATGAGGAAATGAAAAGCATTGTATCGCAGGGCAAAGCGCTGGGCACACATTTTTATATGATGACCGGCGGCGAACCGCTGATCCGCAAAGACGACATCATTCGCCTGTGTGAAGAAAACCCGGACTGTGCCTTCATGGCGTTTACCAACGGCACGCTGGTCGATCAGAAACTTTGCGACGATATGCTGCGGGTCGGCAACTTCGCATTGGCGCTCAGCGTTGAGGGCACGGAAGAAAGCAACGACCTACGCCGTGGCGGCGGCGCTTACAGCAAAACCCTGGCGGCAATGGATCTGCTGCACAAAAACAAATGCCTTTTTGGTATTTCCGTCTGTTATACCCGTCAGAACGACGCGTATGTCACCAGCGATGAATTTTTGGATCTGATGGTGGAAAAAGGTGCCAAATACGGGCTGTACTTTAATTATATGCCTGTCGGCCACGATGCGGATAAAGACTTCATTCCCACCCCGCAGCAGCGTAAATATATGTATGAGTGGATTCGCCGGGTTCGCAACAGCAAAACCGGCAAGCGTATGTTCATTTTTGATTTTCAGGATGACGGCGAATATGTCGGCGGCTGCATTGCCGGCGGACGGCGGTATTTCCACATCAACTCCGCAGGCGATATGGAGCCCTGCGTTTTCATCCATTATTCCGACTCCAACATCCGTACCCACACCATTCTGGAGGCGCTGCGCCGCCCCCTGTTTATGGCATATAACAAGGGGCAGCCCTTTAATGATAATCATCTGCGCCCCTGTCCGATGCTGGAAAATCCTCAGATCCTGCGCAAAATGGTCAAGGAAACCGGCGCCAAATCCACCGACCTTCTGGTGGAAGAGGATGTTGACACCCTTTGCGGCCGCTGCGATCAGTTCGCGCTGGAATGGGCGCCTGTTGCGGAAGAAATCTGGAACACTTACCCCCACAAAAAGACGCATACCGAGTATTACCGGGATCGTCATCCCGAAGAATTCACCGACTCCGGAAAGTAAAAAGCTTTCCTTTGAAAATTCTATTTCTTTTCCCCAAAGAGAGAACCGCTTTGTTCATCTGAACAGGGCGGTTCTCTCTTTTTGTCTATGCCTTATAATGCCGAAAAAACCTCGGAAATATCTTCATGCAGCACAAGATCGGCGTCCCGGTCATACGGCGTCGGATCTTTGTTGATAATGATCAGATTCGCCGCACGGCTCCGCATGCGCACCAGCCCCGCCGCCGGATAAACGACCAGCGAACTGCCGACAACCACCAGCAGATCGCAGGACGCAAGCGCCTGAACGGCTTTTTGCCATTTCGTCTGATCCAGATTTTCGCCGTAAAATACAATATCCGGCCGCAGGATTCCGCCGCAGTCGCAGTACGGGATTCCATCCGCCGCCTGTACATATTCTTCCGGATACGCTTTTTTGCAGCGCAAGCAGGAATATTTCAGCGTCGTGCCATGAATTTCGATTACATTTTTGCTGCCCGCCGCCGTATGCAGACCATCAATATTCTGGGTGATGACCGCGCGCACTTTCTCACCCAACGCTGCTATTTTTTTGTGCGCAATATTCGGTCTGGTGTTCCCAACGATCAGAAATTGCTTATAATACCGGTAAAATTCCGCCGGATGCGCCATAAAAAAATCAATAGACAACAGCGTTTCATAAGGGATCGGGGATTTCCGTTTTTCCAATCCTTCTTTCCCTCGAAAATCCGCCAGCCCGCTCGCCGTGGAAATACCCGCTCCGGTCAGGAACACAATTTTATTTTTTTGCCCGATCCATTCTTTCAGCTCGTTGTATTCCTTTTTCATCCGTCGTTCCTCCCTTTCAGCCAGGCGCGCAGCTCTTCTTTTTGCGCATCGGATATCCGCCTGCTTTCACACGCCTTTTGCACCGTTTTTCTTTTGACCCAGTCCGAAAGCCGATCCTCAGCCAGAAAAGCCCGCGTTTCCTCCGGCCGCTTCGCAAGCGCCGTCGCAAAATACCAGGCAATCATCATATTGACATAATACGCATCGCCCTGCGCCGACGCGGCAAGGGCAAAATCATCATAAGAAAACGCATCCTCTAAAAAATACCGCATCAGAACGCCGATGCCGTAACGCACCGTATATGGGTGCAAAGACCCGATCCATTCTACTGCTTTTTGATGCAGAACCGGCAAATTCCGTCTGAACACCCGGGGATTCATCTGGTCACAGGTCGCCCAGTTATCTACATAAGGCAAAAACGCATCCACCTGTGACAAGGCACGCGCAAAATCCCGTTCTTTTTCCAGCAGGAAAGCGTGCAGGTTGTTTTCTTCAAAGTAAACATGGGGAAGCGCCTGTAAAAACGCCTCCGCCTGTCCGTTTTTGAAAATTTCCCGGGCGTAGCTTCTCAGAAGCGGTGTTCTCACGCCGATTACCAGACTGTCATCCAGATCCGGCAGCAGGCGGGACTGAAACACCTGATAAGAGGCATCCCGCAGCGTCAGCAAATGCCGGCGGATCGCACCGACAGAGGCAGGCGCACCGTATTCCTTCTGTATTTTCTCCAAAATTTCCACATCGGCAGGACAAAAAGCAAAATCCGGGATCTCTTCCGGCGTGATCCAGCGCAAAGCCGTGTGTTCTTTTTGAACCGCCTCCCCGTCAAGTTCGGTATGGAACAAGGTCAGGTGTACCGTTATGTCCTCATAGGCGTGTTCCACTTCACAAAAAATCCTGCCGACCCGCACCGGGGCGTCCAGTTCCTCCCGGCATTCCCGTACCAGTGCTTCCGGCAAAGATTCCCCCGGCTCTTTTTTCCCTCCGACAAATTCCCACAATCCGCCCCTTGCTTTTTCCGGCGGACGCTGTCCGATCAGGAATCTGCCGTTGCGAAAAACCAGCGCGGCAGCCACTTCGACTCGCATATCCGTTACCTCCTGAAAAAAAGAAGCCGTTCCGAAAGCAGGAACGGCTTGCAAATGCTGAATTATAATTTAGACGCGGCAGCCCGATCCATAAAAATAACAGCATCCGGATGCGTCTGCAAAATCGATGCGGGGCAATGGGGCGTAACTTCTCCGCGGATCATCGCGTGCATGGCATCCGCTTTGCTTTCGCCGGTGGCAATCAAAACGATTTTTTTCGCCGTCATGATCGTGCCGACGCCCATGGTCACCGCATACCGCGGCATTTTTCCTTCCTCAAAATAAATACTGTTGGAATGAATGGTGCTGTCCGTCAGCTTGACCTTATAAGTACCTTTTGTAAAAGTTTCCCCCGGTTCATTAAAGCCAATGTGCCCGTTGGTACCAATGCCAAGCAGCTGAATATCCACACCGCCGGCCTCAGCAAGCAGCCGGTCATACTTTTCACATTCTGCCGGCATATCGGCTGCATTGCCGTCGGGCAAATGAACATTTTCCTCTTTGATATTGATGTGAGAAAAAAGATTTTCATGCATGAAGGTATAATAACTGTTTTTATCCGATCTGGGCAAATCGCAATACTCGTCCAGATTATAAGTCGTGACCTGGGAAAAATCCAGATACCCGTTTTCATACTGCGAAATCAAATATTGATACATCGCAACGGGCGATGCGCCCGTAGCCAATCCCAGCTTTGCTTTGGGATTGTTTTTGACCAAATGAACAAACAGCTCTCCCGCCGCAACGGCAATCTGTTCCGGCGTATTTAAAATTCTGACATCCATAGCGACACCTCATCGTTTATCTTATCATACCTTTTTATTTTAGCATGATAAACAGGGAAATGCAACCTTTCCATAAAAAAACAACCGGCAGAGAACGGTTCTCTGCCGGGAAAGGAATGCTTTTTTATTCATCCACGGGGACGGACGGATCGACCCAATCAAAGGTGTAGTTATTGGCGCAGCGCAGTGTAAAATACACCGTCAGATCGCCATAATCCGCCAGTTTGCCAACGCCTCTGGCATGCGCGGTCACCCGAATGACAGAAGTATAATTGGCATAGTCGATCTGATCCAGAATCCGCTCAGAGGAAAAGCTGATGGTGTTTTCTTCAAAAACAGCGCTGTAGGAATCAAAAACAAAATAATCGTCCATTTTTGCCATTTCTTCGCTGATAACCGTTTCATCAGGGAACGGGAAAACCTGCGCGATTACGCTGTTGGATGCCAGCGGATAATTTTCCGGACGGAAAGAAATGTCGCCGTAATAAAAATTGGTATAGACCACCGGCTGTCCCTCTTCTTCCGTGGTCTCTTCGCCCATAACCAGACTTGCATCCAGAACACTTTCGGGATCCGGAATGGTATTCGGCGCAACATCGCCCCAATCCTCGCCAAAGGCGACAGACTCGGTAGAGGACTCCACCGCACGGGCAATAAAAGAACGAACCTCTTCGGCGGCGGCGTTCAAAACATCCAGCGCCGGATCGGACTGCTGGTTGCCGTTTTCATCGGTTACCCCTTCCAGCGCACGGGGTACGATATTCAAATCGTTGATCTCATACCGTGTCTCGCGGGAAACGCCGGCATGGCCTTCTTTGGCCAAAGTAAGCAGCTGCGCATAATAGGCCGCTATCTTTTGTTTGGAATCCAGATCCTCGGTGCGGCTGGTGGAGAACGGCAAGGTTGTCGCCTCCTCCGCCTGGATTGTACTGATCAGCGCGTCACACCCGGAGAAAAAAACCGTAACAACCGCCAAAAGGACGGCGACGGAAGCCGCAATGATTTTTTTCATAAGAAATAAACTCCTCTCTCCCAGAAAAAAGCGAATAAAAAATACATTTTCTGCGCTTTATCAGGGAAAAAACTACACAACTTGTTTAACAAAGACAGTATAACACAACGCCTACGCGCTGACAAGTTCTTTTTTTGCAGTCCCGCGAAATTCCTTACGCCAGCGAAAACCGCTCGCAAATTCTCTTTGCCGTTTCTTCCGGTGACAAATTTGTATTGTCAATTCGCAAATAATTTTCAAAGGGGATCTCCCCCGGCAAGCTTTCCAGCCGGTAAGCGGCGTCATCTGCCAAAAGCCGGCGGTTCGAGCTTTCCAGATCGCGTTTGGAAGCCTTGTTTTTCAGCCGGTTTTCGGTCGCGTTCCGTTCCAGCCGTACCTGCTGCGACGCAACAAGTTCCACATAATAAAAGGTTGTATTGTAAGGCGCAAAAATTTCCTTCACCTGCTCAATATATGCCCAGTCGGAAGGCTGATCGAACGCCCACATATATGTAAAAATCATTCCGTAAGCATCCGTTCTGGCAAATTCCTCAAAAAGCACCCGCCGCATCCGCCGGATGGCTTCGCTGTGAAAATAGCCGAAGGTTTCCAAAACCGGCTCGATAATCATATGATTGTGAAACAACCGCAGGTCACATCGCTTCATCAGTTCCTGACCAACGGTCATTTTACCGACAGCCGCGTTTCCAATTAAAAATAAAAGTTTCAAAAGAATCCCCCTCTTTGCAGAAACGAAAAAAAAGACATCGGGATGCTCCGATCAAGCCATCCCGATGTCTTGCCATTCGTTTACTCGTCGTAGGACTCGCAAAGACCCTTTTCATCAAACAGATACGCAGTGATAATCAGCACCTCTACGCCCTTTTCAATGGTCTTGCGGTCGATATTGTCCCAAGTATCCAACCGGGTATGATAATATCTCGGTGGGCCCGGATCCATGGCAGCATAGCAGGTAGCGGGAATGCCCGCCTGCGTAACCGCTGCCGCGTCAGATGCGCCGGCATAAACACTGGAAAATTCCATTTTCAGCCCGCACATTTCGCCGCCCTTTTTCAAAAGATTGCAAACACGCTTGTCGTGTTTGGTAATACCGGACATATCTTTTGCATAAACCGCCTGCGTATCATAGTCACGCAGCGTATCCACAGCAATAAAGGCCGTCTCAATGCCTGAATCTTTCATTTCCTGTGCGTGCGCCTTCATAAAGGCCTTAGCGCCGCGCAAACCGGATTCCTCACCGCCGGTGGCAATGCAGACCAGCTCGGTATTTTCAAAACGCAAGTCATTGTCCGCCATATACTTCATCACAGCAGCCGAAGCAAAAACACCGGTCAGGTTGTCGTTGGCGCCCTGCGAAACGGTTTTGCCGGATAAAAAGAAGAAAAACAGGAAATAGGCGGGAATAAACGCCAGCCCGATGTACGACAAAACCTGCGTCACGGAATGATCCGCGCCAAGGATTGTTCCGACGATACAGCTGATCAGCATATAGATCAATCCGCCGCCGGCGTAACCGAAGACGGCAAACATCAAAACATTGCCGCCGTAATAGGTCGGACGCCATTCAAAAGAGGAATCGATATGACCGCCGAAGATAATGCGTCTTTTCGTTTCACCCGCAGCCTTTCGAACCGCGATGGTATTACAAGATTTCTTTTTCGGATAAAAAACATCCGTCAATTCGCGATAGAACAGGAATTCTCCGCCGAGGATCACCGTTGCGATCACCAGAGGAATCAGTGCGAACTGCGGAAGCCCGCACGCAAATAAAATGATCGCAATCAGCACCAGCACAGCGTCGACCTTGAACCAGCCCATAAACGCGCCGGGATGGGTTTCAAACTCTTCGATACGGGATTCATCCGCACAGGTTTGGAACTCTTTGAGCATATACTCCTGTGCTTTGCGCTCTGCCTCGCTTCCGCAGGGACGCGGGCCGATTTCCTTGCAAATTTTGGTGATACCACGAACGGCAAAGTTCGTGTATTCCCGCACCTTGGAAGCAAATTGTGGGTGTGACTCTGAAGCCTTCATATTGCTCCTCCTTGAAACAAAGATGCGTTTAGTTTACCACACTTCTGCCATTTTGTCTATAAGAATGCAGAAAAAAAGGAATACTTATACAATTTTTTCTTTCTTATTCAGTAATATCCAACAGGAAAGGCAGCCGTTGCATAAAAATAAACACTTCCTTTCTTTACATGAAATGGTTTGACAGTTCAAACACTTCATAGTATAATATTGTTGCAATTTTATCAAAGGAGGTTGCTACATGAAAAAGCTCAATATGCGAACTGTTTGGCTTGGATTGGCTTTTATCCTCGTGCTTGCCGTTCTGTGTTTCTTTATTGGTTTTTTCTTTTCTGAACGCACCTCAAACAGCGATCACATTATGCCGCCCGCGGCGGAAAACGGCACAACGGAAGCGCCGACGGCAACAGCCCCGGTTTTGACAACAAGTCCCCTTGTTTCCGGCAATGCGCAGGTGCCTGCCAATTCGACTTCGGTCAACATCCTTGAAAATGACGATATCGTTCCCCTGCCGGAAGCCGTAACCATTTCAATTAACGAAAACGAATGGTACCTGACGCTGGTCAACGACTGGTATAAAATGCCCGCCGACTATGAGGTCGTCTCTGCGAACGCCGCGCCGGGCAGCGATGTCAAGTTGGACTACCGTGTGGCGGAAGCCTATACCGCCATGTACAATGCCGCTGCGGCAGACGGGTTGTATCTGACGCCCTATTCCGGGTTGCGTTCCTACTCCCGACAGGAAATCAACTACGAAAATAAGACCCAGCTTTACCTCAGTCAGGGGTATAACGAAACGGAAGCGCGCGCCCTTGCCGCGATGGTCATCAAACCGCCGGGGTGCAGCGAACACAATCTGGGACTGGCAATGGATATTATCGACACGGCGGATAATTTTTACACCACAAAAGAATACGCCTGGCTGATGGAAAATGCCGCTGATTATGGCTTTATCCTTCGCTATCCCAAAGAAAAGCAGTATATCACCCGCGTTGAGTATGAACCCTGGCACTGGCGTTATGTCGGCGTCGAACACGCGAAAGCGATAAAAGCTTCCGGGCTTTGTCTGGAAGAATATCTGCAAGCCATCGGGAAAATGCCCGTACCATTGGCACAGGGCTGAGCGATCCAGCAACAACGAAAGGCAAAACCGCGCCGGTTCCTCCTTTGGAACGGCGCGGTTTTTCTATCAAAAAAGGATGCCGAAATGGATCGGCATCCTTTTTCAGTTCTATCTATAATCAGTTGAGGACCTTGTCGCGCACTTCCTGAAGGGCAAGGGCAATGTATTCATCTACCGTCATGGTCTTGCTTTCCTCGCTGCCTCTCTTGCGCACAGCGACGGTGCCTTCCTCGGCTTCCTTGTCGCCGATTACCAGCATATACGGCACCTTCTGCATCCGTGCTTCCCGCAGTTTATATCCTAATTTTTCGCTGCGGTCATCGACCTCGGCACGCAAACCGGCTTCTTTCAGTTTTTCACCCACCTGACGCGCCACTTCATGATGACGGTCAGCGATCGGCAGTACGCGCACCTGCTCGGGGGCAAGCCACATCGGGAAGGCGCCCGCATATTTTTCGATCAAAAGCGCAAGGGTTCTCTCATAGCAGCCGATGGAGGTACGGTGAATGATATAGGGGTTCTTTTTGGTGCCGTCCCGATCGGTATACTCCATGTCGAAATTTTTTGCAAGCATTTGATCGATCTGAATCGTAATCAGCGTATCTTCTTTACCGTAGACATTTTTAATCTGGATGTCCAGCTTCGGACCATAAAAAGCCGCTTCACCGATACCGACTTTATACGGGATTTCAAGATGCTTCAGGATACGCTCCATCTTGTCCTGCGCTTCATCCCATTGTTCTTCCGTTCCGATATATTTGTCGCGGTCATTGGGATCCCACTTGGAAAAGCGGTACGATACATCTTCGTACAGCCCGACCGTTTTAAGCATGAAAATCGCCAGTTCCAGGCAGCTTTTAAACTCCTGCTCCAGCTGTTCGGGCGTACACATCAAATGCCCTTCGGAAATCGTAAACTGACGGACACGGATCAAGCCGTGCATCTCGCCGCTCGCCTCATTGCGGAACAGGGTCGATGTTTCGTTATACCGCAGCGGCAGATCACGATAAGAACGGGCGCGATTCAAATACGCCTGATACTGGAAGGGGCAAGTCATCGGACGCAGGGCGAAAACCTCTTTGTCCTTTTCCTCGTCGCCCAAAACGAACATACCATCTTTATAATGATCCCAATGTCCGGAGATTTTATAAAGGTCACTCTTCGCCATATAGGGTGTTTTGGTCAAAAGCCAGCCGCGCTTCTGTTCTTCATCCTCAACAAAACGCTGCAAAATCTGAATGACCCGCGCTCCCTTCGGCAGCAGGATCGGCAGTCCCTGTCCGATTACCTCGGAGGTTGTAAAGAATTCCAGCTCTCTGCCCAATTTGTTGTGATCGCGCTTTTTCGCCTCTTCCAGCGCTGCCAAATGCGCTTCCATTTCACTCTTCTTCGGGAAAGCTGTGCCATATACACGCTGAAGCATCGCTTTGTTGGAATCACCGCGCCAATAAGCGCCCGTCGCCTGTTGCAGGCGGAAAGCCTTGACCGCTCCGGTGCGCATCAAATGCGGGCCTGCGCAAAGCTCTGTGAACTCGCCCTGACGGTAAAAAGAAATCGCCTCGCCGGAAGCAGCGTGTTCCCGGATCAGTTCCACTTTGTACGGCTCATTCTTTTCCTGCATCATGGCAACTGCTTCCTCTGCCGGCAGCTCAAAGCGCTCCAGAGGCAAATTTTCCTTAACGATTTTCTTCATTTCCTCTTCGATCGCCTGCAAATCTTCCGGCGTAAAGGATTTTTCCACATCAAAATCGTAATAAAAACCATCGTCAATGGCCGGACCGATGGCGAGCTTTGCGTTGGGATACAAACGCTTGACCGCCTGCGCCAAAATATGCGACGCAGTATGACGGAAGGCTCGTTTGCCTTCGTCGGAATCAAAAGTCAGGATCTCCAGCGCACAATCCTGATCCAGCACGGTACGCAAATCCCGAACCTGATCGTTGATTTTGCAAACACAGGCAGCACGCGCCAAACCTTCACTGATTTTTGCAGCGGCTTCAATAGCGGTGGTTCCCTGTTCTACCTCTAAAAGGGAACCATCTTTCAAGGTCAGCTTAATCATAAAAATCATCCTTTCTAAAAAAAGAAAAGCCCCATCCCTGTTTGGGATGAAGCGAACAATGCTCCACGGTTCCACCCAATTTGCGGATTGCTCCGCCACTCGAGTTGGCTTTAACGCAGCCCTGCGGGTACCTTACTCGACAACGCGTTTTCAGCACCGCTCAGGAGGGGTAGTCACTCGGCGCCGCAACGCGTTTCTCACACCAGAAGGAAACGCTCTCTGAGAAGGGCAACCGAAGACCGTCTCCGTCTTCGTTTTCCGTTTACAAACTTAATTATATCCCGAAATAAACAAAAGTCAAGAGATTTGAAAAAAACTTTTCCGGAAGTCTTGCCGCAAAACAGCGGCAAGCGAAACCGACCGATGCAAAGCGCCCCGGAAAGGTATATTGAATGGATAAAGCACCCTTCTCCATACAGAAAAACCGCTGCATCAAACCGCAGGCTCCCAGCAATATACTTTTTTATGATAGGAGCCATCGAACAGCAAAAGACAGCACAGGAAATGATCGAAAAGAACGATCACATAAAAGAAGACGGAGTTGTCCGCTAATGATCTGCCCATCCGCAAAAACAAAAGCTTGCATTCATATTCAAACGCAAGGGCTGTTTACCCTTCTATCATCATTTGTACCTTTCAATTGACAGAGATACCCATTCATATTATAATCCTTTTATAATCCTTCTAAGGGGTGACAACATGAAAAAACGACTAAAAGCAATGTTTTTCAGCAAGGCGGCAATCGCGTTTTTTACGGTTTTATCAGCAATATCTGCGCTGCTGTTTTATTCCGTAAGATATGGTTTTGTATTTGTTGATGATGTCCTGTATACCGGCTTTTCGCTGGGGCTTTTTGTGTTTACAGCAATCGGTGCAGCGTGCCTTTTAGCCATTCTTAATAGAAAAGCACAGGGAAAATATTTTATCTGTGAGGGTGCAACAAATGCCGTTGCCTTTCTTTGCGAAGTCCTTGCCGTAATTACTTTTCTTTACTCTATTATCACAATTATCGTCGATAAGGGCATGAGCCTTTCGACTGCTTATGCCCTTTTCAAATCCGCCCTGCCTGTATGGGCATTTATAACAGGAGTTGCCTTTTTTGCTTTTGCGTTTCCACTGATTAAAAATAAAGTTGTCAGCCGCATCGTGCGCTGTGTTACGGCCTTGATTTTGATCGCAGCGGGCGTGGTTTCTGTATTTCCGATACAGCCATTTACATTCAGCAGCAGCCCCGTTGTGTTTGACAACGGCAGTGAATATTCGATTGTCTTTTCAACAAGCAGTGACAGCACCGGCTATGTTGCATATGAAAGCAACGGTGAATGGATTCGCGTTTACGATGTAAATGACGGCAGAAAAAAGAAGGATCGCATCCATACTGTTACCCTGCAAAAAGATGAACTTTCCGGCAAAGAGTACCGGGTTGGCGCAACCAGAATCATAGATGAACTCAGTTACGGCGGAAGAACCGGTAAAACAATAGAAAGCGATGGCATTTTCTTTCATGACGATTTTGCAGATGATGTAAATATCCTGACGGTGTCTGACTGGCACACAAAAAACAAAAAAGCGCTGTCTGTCAGTGAAAGTCTTGGCAGCTATCAGGCGGTTATCCTTCTTGGTGATTGCGCACCGGGGCTGATGAGCCGCGAGGATATCTGCGACTATATCCTTGATTTTGCCGCGGAGCTAACCGGCGGCACTATGCCGGTTCTCTATGTGCGTGGTAATCATGAAACACGCGGCCGGGCGGCGTCCTATCTTGCCGATTATCTGGGGTATGACAGTTTTTACTACACGACATCGATCGGCAGCTATGATTTTGTTGTGCTCGACAGTTGCGAAGACAAGGAAGACACCCACCCGGAATATGGCGGCATGGCTGACTATACCGCCTACAGAAGCAAAATGACAGATTGGCTCTGCTCGCTTGAAAGCACCGGCAGAAATACCATTGCCCTATGCCATTCGCCGGATCTATGTCTTGAGCCTGAATTAGCCGCGCGTTCCTTTGATAAGCTCGAATCCATGGGTACCAGCCTTCTGGCAAGCGGTCATTTGCACCGTGTTGCACTTGACGAAAGCAAATCCTTCCCTGTTTTTATCGACGGCGGCGTGGATTCGGCCGGGAGCGGATCCTTTGCAGGCGCAATGATGAGCCTTACTTCCGACGGAATCCGCCTGAAGTGCCAAGACAACAACGGCAGCGTACTGCTTGAAAAAAGCATTTCCTGGAATAAATAAATTCATAAAACATCTGACCGCCATGCGTGCAGAAAGCATGGGCAGAAAGACGGCAGGATTGGGACTTCGTTGCAAGCGGGCATGATAAAAGAGCCGTTTCTCTTATGGGAAACGGCTCTATCAGATGGAAGTTTTTCGTCCTCTCTTCCGCTTCAAGAGCCGGTGATATTGCAGGAACGGAAGGGAGCGCTTTTGTTCGGCGTGCAGCTGCTGCCCCCCGCTTTTATTCGCGCAGCAAAAAGAGCCACGGCGCACCTGCAAAAGCAGATGCGCCGTGCTCAGGATATGTTGAGAGAATCAGAAAACAACAATGATAATAAGAAAGAAATCAAAGTTAAGCAGCATCCAAGCCATGGACGATACCGCAGTCGCAAACACTTTCATAACCGAACAGCTGGTTCAGGATTCTCAGGATCTGATTTATAATATTCCAGAAGAACTGTACGAAAGCATTATCGCTGTGGCACAGACATTTACAATTCTTTATCGCTTCGATTCTGTCGAATTCCGTCTGAT
>CALWIU010000063.1 GCA_944380845.1 uncultured Clostridia bacterium
AGCCCCGCATTGCGCAGGTGGTGGTTGGACATCACCGTGTAATCGCAGGTTTTCTCAATGCGAAATACCGCCATGGCATCACCTCTTTTCGGCGGTTCGGAAAAGTGTTCATTTTTGGGGAAAAGACGGCCTCTATGCCGCCCGGATACCCCAGAGGGGAAAACCTATGGGCGGTGGCTTTGCGGTTGATTGGGGGGAAGAAACATTGGATTTTCGACTCCTTTCGGTGCGATTTTTGGTATAAAAAACGCCATAGAGTTGAACCTATGGCGTGCTGGGAAGATAGAGTTTTAGTTGATAAAAAAATTGTCCAATTGTCGAAAGTGGCAAACAATGGTATAATTTTGATTAGTTGTATTAGCGTTTGTTACAATAAATACCCTGCCCTAATTTTTTGTCAAACAACATGGGGGAATAAAGTATGAAAGTTAAAAAAATTCATATTGAAAATTATCGAATGTTAAAAAGGATAGATATTGATCTTGAAGAAAATCTATCTTTAATCATAGGAAAAAACAACTGTGGCAAGACCTCTTTTCTTTCTATATTAAATAAATTTATTGGCTCCCAAAGTTCGACCAATAATTTCACATACAATGATTTTAATAGCGATTTCCAAGATTCTTTGTTTGACGCTATTAATGATGATCAGCCATCTTGGGAAAAACTAAATATAAAGGGGATCGAATTATACCTCTTTATCGAATATGATGAAACTGATAACCTTTCAAACATTCAGCCTCTTATGCTGGATTTGAACCCGGACAATAATATTGTTATTTTAAAATTTGAGTACACAATATCCGAGCAAAAGTTTATTAAGCTAATTAGCGATTTTAATACATATTGCAAAAAATTCGAAAAAGAACCTGATTACTCTAAGAGTGAAGTGTTTGATATATTTATGAGAGCTAAGCATCGAAAATATTTTGAAATGCTGAAAAAGGCAATTTTATTCGATGTCGACTCTAAAAGTGCATCTCAAACGATTTCTACAGTTCTTGATTCTTCTGATCTTGATCTTAATAAGTTAATATGTTTTCGTTGTATTAGTGCAAGACGAGATACGGAAAACAAAGAGGGCGATAATACACTATCAAGTCTTTCAAATCGTTATTATGAAAAGACTAAAGACGATGAAAGTAATCCTACAGTTGCTAATTTTGAAGATACTTTGCACTCAACCGACAAAGCGCTATCGGGAGTATATGATGGACTATTTGAGAAAGTCATAAAAAAAGTCAAGAAGTTTGGCGGAATTCGTGAAAATGAAACTGTAGTTAAAATCATTTCAACGCTTAGTCAGCAACAATTACTAAAGGGTAATACGACAGTCGTTTATGAAAGCAATAATCATCAGTTGCCAGAAAGTTATAATGGCCTTGGATACTTGAATCTTATTAGCATAATCATGGAGGTTGAAATATACCTGGAAGATTTCTTAAAGAAATCTAATGAAACAGAAAAGCCAGCGGACATTAATCTTCTTTTTATTGAAGAACCGGAAGCCCATACTCATCCGCAATTACAGTATGTATTTATCAAGAATATTAAAAGTTTGCTTATAGATGGTATCTCCGATGAACAAGGAAATAGATTGATTAATCTCCAAACAATTATCACATCTCATTCTTCTCACATTGTTTCCGAATGCGATTTTGACGATATTAAATATTTTAAAAGGAGTTCTAATACAGAGGTTGTTTCTCAGAATCTTAAGGAACTTGAAACCAGATATAAAGCTGAAAAAGATCCTGAACGGAACCATTTTAAATTCTTAAAACAATATCTAACTCTTAACTACTCTGAAATCTTTTTTGCTGATAAGGCAATTTTGTTTGAAGGCGAAACTGAGGGTATATTGTTACCGGCAATGCTCAAAAAAGTTGATGAAGAACACCCGTCGGAAAACGATTTGCCGCTTCTTTCTCAAAACATTTCGCTCATTGCAAGTGGAGCATATTCACAAATCTTCGACGAATTTCTGTCTTTTATCGGAATTAAAACTTTGATCATTACAGATATTGATTCAGGCAAAGAAAGTATATCTAAAGACAAGAACGGTAGGGATACAAAGAAGATAGTAGCATGTTCAATAGAAGAAGCCACACATACGACAAATGGTGCGCTATTGCACTATTTCGAGACTCCATTAAGCAAGAGTGGCGCAAAAGAGCCTATAGCATTTTTTATGACTTTGGCACCGGAGAATAAGATTCTTCAAAAAAACAACGGATTATGGGAAACCAACCCAAACGGCAACCTAATGATAGCATACCAAACAAAAGAAACTGGTGGTTACTATCCTCGTAGTTTTGAGGATGCTTTCTTTCAGATTAACAGAGAGCTTGTTATTCAAAATAAAAAATTATTCCCAAGTTTGAAGTGCAAAGAACAACTGGACGAAAAAGATGCAGATGGTCACTTTATTTACGATTCTTATGATTTGGCCAATAACTGTATTGGAAGCAAAGCTTCATTTGCTCTTGATATTCTCCTTAATAGCATTAATGATGGAAAACACACTTTTTCAAATTGGAAAATACCACCTTATATTGAGGAGGGGTTACTTTGGCTGCGACAGAATTAAAAAATCAGAAAGAATTAAATCAAATTCTCCAGCAAATAAAAATGGGGCATCATTTTTTATTAAGCGGTGGAGCCGGAAGCGGGAAAACTTTTTCATTAGTAGAGGTATTACAATCCATCTCCTCATTAGTTCCATCAGCCCATATTGCGTGTATCACTTATACAAATGCCGCAGCTATAGAGATTAAAAATCGTGCAAGCGTTAAAAACCTGAGAGTTTCGACAATTCATGACTTTTTATGGGATTCAATTGCTCAATTTCAGAAAGAATTAAAAGTAACGTTATTGGAATTGATCAATGAGCCGGACAATGTAATAAAAAGTCCCACACCAGGAGAAATTTATTCCAACGAATTCGAAAACGGGATTCAGTATAAAGAATACGTACGAATTAGTAATGGAGAAATTTCGCATGATGAAGTGCTGCTTTTGGCTCACAGAATGTTCAAAAAGTATCCTCGTCTCTGTGATTTGCTGTTGGACAAATTTCAATTTATTTTTGTTGATGAATATCAAGATACTTCTCCTTTGGTCATAGAAATATTATTGAATTTTCTCCAGGCCAGAAAAAAGAAAAACATTATTGGCTTTTTTGGAGACTCTATGCAATCAATATATGAGACAGGTGTCGGAGACATTGATGGGTACATAGAGCAGGGCATCGTCGTTAAAGTGATAAAAGAGCAAAACCGCAGGAATCCGCAGTCTGTTATTGATATAGCAAATGCTTTAAGAACAGATGGACTGATTCAACAACCTTCAGACGATATTTCGGCACCGAATATGGAAAATGGCGTCGTTAAACAAGGAACTGTAAAATTTGCATATTCAAAGAGTTTTGATTTAAAGAAAGTAAAATCATCCATATTGGTACAGGGGTGGGATTTTACAAACGCTAAAGAAACCAAAGAACTACGGCTAACCCACAATCTGATTGCAAATGAAGCTGGTTTTTCGCAACTTATGGAGATTTACGACAATGATCCAATTGCTGCATTTAAAAAAGCATTCAAAGAGGAAGCAAGAAAGCAGGGTATCCAAATACCGAATGATGTTCCTTTTGAAGATGCCGTAGGTTTATTGAATTGGACCTATAAAAGAGGCCCCAATAAAGGGAAATCTCACTTGGATGTTCTTTTGGAAGTTCCCTCAAATAAAATGCTTTTTGAGCACATTAAGAGATGGCCATATGAGAAAGTTCAGAAAATTTATTTGGACAAAGATAGTCTGATTGATGACAAAGTTGTAATTGATGGTGTTACTATAAAAGAACCAAAGCGAGATCGTTTAATACAGCACTTGTTTAAGATTCAAGAACTCATCTCTTTATATGAGTCAAAGCAATACAATGAATTAATTCGAATGACCTCATTCCGCGTTCAGTCAGTTGCTGATAAAGTAAAGCTTAAAACAGCTATTGAGCATTTAAAAGCGAAAAATGGAGCTTCGATTGCAACCGTCATCAGTTATGCACATAAAGAAGGTCTTTGTATTATTGATGACAAACTTCAGGAATTTATTGATAATAATGAATATTTGTATTGGCGTGTTTCGGATATTGCATTTGTGGAAGTCCAGAATCTCTACAAATATATTGAAGGGTATATGCCGTTTTCTACCCAGCACAAAATAAAAGGGCTTGAATTTAAAAATGTGTTAATTGTATTGCACAATGGCGGCTGGAACAATTACAATTTTGAATATCTTTTTAATCGCAATGTAGGTGCCATGCTGACTCCTGCTCAAAAAAGAAGCTATCCCAATATATTGCGTCGAACCCAAAAACTTTTTTATGTTTGCTGTACCAGAGCCAAAGATAATTTAGTGGTATACTATCCCTCTCCAAGTGACGAAGTTCTAGAAGGCGCAGTCAGTCTTTTCGGAAGAGATAATTGCATTGATCTCGATGCCGAATAATTAAATAGGAGCGCCGTAAAAGTTTCCAACCTACGGTGCTCCTAACACTTATTCTATTTCGGTTTCGTCGTCTAAGCCTTTTATCTTCAGCCAATCCTCAAATGACTTTCTGGAGATTCGGATCATGTTGCCGATGCGGATCGTCTTAAACGCTCCGGAGTTGGCGAGTTTATAGGCCGAAGCGCGGCCGATACCGAGAATGGCTGCGATGTCATTCTCGGTGTATGTTCTACTTTGTGGCGTCTCTTTTTCATCGCTGCTCATAAAACTATCTCCCTTGCTAATATCATTTTGAAATAGCCCCTAGAAGCCCTCTGTCACAAGGGGTTCTTGCTAATACCTTGCTAATACGACATTTGAAAAGCCGTTGTAAGGCAGTATATTTCAGGGAAATTTGTGCAAATTCATCTGCCTCCAGGCAGCACAATTTGCGAAGAAAGAACACAGGAAGATAGGATATGAACCATTTACGAAATGGTACGCCGTATTCCTAAGGGTTCGTTGTGGGTTCGATTCCCGCAGGGGGCGCCAAAGAGCGGACAGCGTTAAGCTGTCCGCTTTTTTTATATGGTTTGGAAAAACGCGGTTGGTTGTCTATGGCGAAGAGGCGGTTGGGAAAAGCAGATGCGGGGGAGGGATTTCCTCCTGACGCTTCGGAAAATTGTCGGAGGAAAAACCGAGTAAACACCTCTGTGTGGAGAGCAAACGGTGATCGTCCGCAACGCGGGCGGTTCTGCGGGCAACGGTAAGATAAAACGGATATTCACGGGTAATTGACAATTTCTTGCAAAAAGTGCGTTTTTTCTTGCAGTTTGACATATCGCTTGCTTTTTTAGGAAGCAAAATTTATGATTAAGGTACAAATGAAACTGCATTTTTATGGAAATGTGCGAAATTGAATCCCGGAGAAATGGCTAACGCATAGGAAAGGAATCCGGTGATTGTGATGCTCGGACTGAAATATGGAAATGCGCATGAACTGATCAAGGATAAAAATAACAGCAATGAATTTGCCTTGGATTTTGATTCATATATTCAAAAACACATGAATCCTATCAAGTTCTTGAAAGTATTATCGACGAATTGAAAGATGCGACGACAGCTCGAATGGGGAGGAATAAAATGAGTGGTATTTTAAAGCTTGAGGCTAAAAATCTGATAAGAAACAGAGCTGCACTGATCGTTTTGGGCGGTTTATTCACATTTTTTCTATGTGATTGGATTTATTATTTTATTCAAGTTTTTGACTATGCCAATCAATTGTTTGCGTTTGATTCATACACGGTTGTATTTTCTCAAAGCCAAAAATGTTCGCTTTATTTGTTTTTCGGTGTATTGTTTGTATCTTATGAGTATTTTTATTTACCTCAAAAATGCAACATTCGTGAAACATTGAAAGCAACCTGTCACGGAATAAGAAAACCAATGCTGACAAAAGTATTCATTACTTGTGCATACATATTGGTTTTTACTTTTATTTGCATCATTTTTAATTGTTTGGTTGCGCTTTATTTTGGAATAGGAACAGCACAATTTATATTAAATATCGTCTTCAGCTGTTTCATCAATTATTTCAGTTGTTCGGTCATGGCTATGTTTATCGGTATATTTGCAAGTACTCTTCATAAAAAAATATACGGATATGTAGTACTGTTACTTTCAGCTATCCTTTTTAGTGGGATTGTGCAGAAAATTGCAGATGTTTTTCTCTTTTCAGCGGAAATCAATATTTATCCAATTGCTAAATTGTTTGATATTTTCCCTCCAAATTTAAATACAATTTTTAATTTTTCATTTGGATTGTCGGTATTGCCCTACAGAGTTTTTTTAATTGCTTTTTGGATTTCTTTTTTCATTGTGTTGATGAAAGTAAAAGAAAGGAATAAAAATGGTAAAACCATATTTTCTTCAGTAGTGTCTATTGTCGTTTGTTTCAGTATGCTTTTTGCTTTCTATATGCCTTCTTCCAAAGTAATAAGAAACAATGATCCCGGTGAATCGAACTTTCACGATTATCGGTATTATTCTTTTTTGAATACAGAGAATGAGGATACTTGCGAAGAATTTAATATCTTAACTTATGATATGAATTTAAAAATTGTTAACGAGCTTATTGCGGATGTTAAAGTTAAGTTTACCAAGAATGAAAGCGGTAAATATATATTTACTTTATATCACGGATATAAAATTTCGCATATTTACAACTGTTATGGCGAGGAAATAAAATACAAGAGATCAGACGATCATATATATGTGGATATTTCTGACAGCCCCCCGGAATTGCTGTTTACATATAAAGGATATAGCCCTCAATACTATTCCAACATCCAAGGAATATGCTTACCGGCAGGGTTTGCTTTTTACCCTATTGCAGGATATGTGGATTTGTACAATGTCGATGAACAGTGTTTTATTTCCTGTTTACCAAATACATCAGCCGATTATCATGTTAAGGTATCTTATATAGGTGATGTATTTTCAAACTTTGGCGAAACCACAAAAAACAGTTTTGCAGGAGAAAGCAACGGGTTGTCATTGATAAGTGGTTTTTATAAATCAGTATCTGTCAATGATACGATTGTTGTTTATCCGTATTTATGCGGTGATTATAAGGAGGAATCAATAAGGGTTATTCTGAATGAAGTTATTGACCAGGATGCTATAAAAAATAAAACAATAATTGTCACACCGAATGTTAATCAAAATTCACATTACATTTTTGCAGACGATCATATTGTTGCACATGGGTCTTTGGGGATCATTGATGATGAGATCAAAAATGATGAAGGAGCAATCGCCAATGATAATAATCGATAGTTTAACCAAGTCATTTAAAAAAACAAAAGCGGTTGACAATTTCAGTTGCGTTTTCGATACCGGTATTTACGGGATATTGGGACCAAACGGCGCCGGTAAAACGACATTAATAAGGTGCATTGCAAATCTTTATAATTTTGATTCGGGTAAAATATCATTTGGCGAAACAGGAAACAAAAACAAAAAGAATTCATGCTGTAACATCGGATATTTACCGCAGAAATTTGGTATGTTCCCTCATCTGACTGTTTACGAAATGATGAAGTATTTTGCCATCGAAAAGAACCTTTCAGAAAAAGAAATTGAACCGGTTTTAGATATCGTCGGATTATCAAATAAAAGCAAGCAGAAAATCTCCTCCCTCTCTGGTGGCATGGTGCGGAGATTGGGTATTGCTCAGGCAATAATGGGTACACCTGATGTAATATTGTTGGATGAACCAACGGTAGGATTGGATCCGGAAGAACGAATTAAATTTAAAAACATCATATCAGAATTAAAGGGTGCAACGGTCATACTGTCGACGCATATTGTTACTGATGTTGACGATATTTGCAGTCATGTTTTCGTAATGAACGACGGCTCTTTGCTCTTTAACGGCTCTTCAGAGGATTTAAAGAAAATGGCAGATAAAAAGGTGTATATGGTTTCTGAAAATGAAAAAGAACAGATAACAGGTACATATATTGTTCAATCAAGAATCGAAAACAATCACAGGATCTTTTTAAAGATTTTATCTTCCGAAAAACAAACATTTGAAGCGGTACCCCCAACACTTGAGGACGGATATATATGTTGTTTAAAAAACATGTAAAACAAACACTGATTATCGCAAATTCACAAAAATTACCTGCTTGTATCC
Source organism: uncultured Clostridia bacterium (assembly GCA_944380845.1). Taxonomy (GTDB): domain Bacteria; phylum Bacillota; class Clostridia; order Oscillospirales; family Acutalibacteraceae; genus RGIG2774. The sequence goes on from CALWIU010000063.1 coordinate 8,186, forward strand.
CTCTTGTCATATATTATATTTTGTTGCCGATTTTAAATTATATGGAATATCAAAAGTACGGAATGGGATATGAGTTGTATAATAATATCGTCACTTTTGCGCAAATTTTTATTCCATTGTTTTCAACATGGAACGGAATGATAAATATCAAAGACTATATCGAGGGAGATGGAAGAGAAGTACTGTATATCAACAATAAAAACCCTGATTTATGGGTTTTTTTGATTTCTGCCGCCATAAATGTAATTTGTTTGCTCCCATTATTTGCTGTTTATTCCATTTTATTTAAAAACATGATGCTTGAATGTATCAGACTGATACTGTTCATAATCTTTTTTTGCAGCGTAGCGATGTCAGCTGTTGTTTTAACGAATAGTTTGGCTCTGACCTTTTCTATCTTGTTCCTGTATACAATATTTTCTATTTTTGGAAATCATATCAACTCCTTGTTCCTTTATTATAATACAGACATCGCTAATGTCCGCATCATTCTTTATAACAATATTCCGTTAATGTTGATAGGTGTTTTGTTTCTGTGTATGGTGATGGCAATAAGAAAGAGCAAGAGAAAATATATGTAAGCGGAGATATGGTGTCAGTTTATGCCGACGCCACATTTGTTTTCCATAAAATTTTGTAAAATGGTGTTGCGGAACGCAAACCGTTATTTTTGTAATCGTTCACACCGTTTCCTAAAAACCACTCTTCAATGTGTAAAAGGATCGGTTAAGAACTTTCCGCTATCTGTTTGCTGGCAGGGAGGTGCCTTCGCCGCTTTTAGGGTGTGGGGAGAAGCTGCTCTTGTGGCTTTCCCTGTTTTGTGGGTTTTTTCTGTGGGTAGTTCAAGAGGAGGAAAACCAATTGGTTTTCCTCCTCTTTTCTATTTCCATGTTGACTTTTCGTGCGGGGAGCGTTCGCGGTTTATTTGGCGCTGAGCGCTTCCAGAGAAAGGGCGGCGCGCAGAACCAGACGGGCGTCTGCTGTGGTAACGCCGTTGATATGGTCGGCATCCGCTGCGTTTTTCTGCCAGGCGGTTGGCAGGGATTCGATGCTGACGGCATGGCGCAAAATGCTTCGGGCGTCGGCGGTGGTTACTTCACCGTCCCCGTTGACATCCCCCACGACAACAATGTAGTATCGGGAAATGGTGATCTGGCCGATCGCGGAGCGGACGGAATCTCCTGTACAGAGCGTTTCCATGCCGTTTTTCTCCTTCAGATCTTTATCAAACACGCCGGTAAAGGTGGTGGAAAAGACGATTTTCTCCAGTATTTCATTGCAGGTGGTGCCGGGCAGGGCGGGGGAAACGGTCTTGTCGCCCAAATCGATGAGATATTCCGTCGGTCTGCCGGTAATGTCGGTTATAATGTCGCCGATCAGGCTGTTTTTATCCAGTACCGGCTGCGTCGGTTCGCTTTCCAGTTCGCCGAAATATTTGCCGCCGGCAGTGACTTTGACATGAAGGCGTTTCCCGATCATGGAGGAAGTAACGGTATAGGTTTTCCCCGTAGCGCCGGAAATGGCAACGCCGTCAGCGTACCACTGATAGGACAGCGGCGCGCCTGCCGGATCGATCAATGCTTCCGCCGTCAGGGTGGCATAGGTATAGGGAGAAGAAAGAACGGCGGAGGAAGACCCCAGCCAGCCAAGACCGGAAATGGTGACTTCGCCGCTGATCAGCGTTTTGTCAGAGACATAAAAGGTTTTTTCAATCAGCGTTTCGTTGTTGCCCGCGTTGTCGCTGGCCGTGACGCGATAGGTGTAAATGCCGTCCGCCAGGGTGTTGAACTTCAAATCGGCGTCGAGTTTGGACAGGTCATAACGGTTTCCGCTGGGCGCGACGCTGCGGGAAAGGACGGCTTTGCCGTTTTCATCCAATACGGCGGCGGTGACGCCGGTCAGCGGGTTGATGCTGATGATCTCGCCTTTTACGGTAAAGGACTGCCCGGGCTTCAGCGCGTTTGGCAGGCTGTTTTCAACGATGATGATTCCACTGCCCGCCGTAACGATAAAGCTTTGAGAAATCAGCCGCAATTCGCCGTTTCGGTTGGTGGCAAATACCTCATAGATATAATCACCTGCCGCTAAACCGGCAAAATTGAGGTTTTTCGAGATGGTGGACAAGTCAAAGCTCGTGGTGTTCGGCGTGCGGGATACGGAAGATACCGCGCGGTTATCGGGCGTGATGATCTGTGCGGTGACGGCAAGAATCGGCGAGTCGGAAACGATCGTTCCTGTCACGCCGGCATCCGCCGCGCCTCGTTTCATCAGCGCAGGATAGGTATAGTTGGAAATATACAGCGCACCGGAGGTAATCACGCTGCCGCCGGTGTTGGTGGAGCCGCCGGTGTTCTGGTTGGGAGGCGTTACGGTCGATACGGGGCCGCCGTAGGTGGTGTTGACGCTGCCATATGCGCGCAGAGACTGGATAAAGCTGCTGTTGTTGGCCCAGTCGCTGCCGATATAGCTCAGATTGGAGGGCACCTGGAGATAAGGCGCGGGATCAGCAACCGAATCGCCTATGTAAAATTTAAAATCCAGATGGTTGCCTGTTGAATAACCGGTCGATCCGACGGTGCCGATGATTTGTCCGGCCTGCACCGTGTCGCCCTCTTTTACATATACTTCTGTTAAATGGCCGTATCGGGTGGAATAGGAACTGCCGCCGATGGAACCGGAATGAAGAATGCGCACATGATTGCCCAGAGAATAACAGCAGTTGTAGTTTTTGCCGAAATTGTGCGTGCAGCCGGTAAAGGTCGATGTGACGGTGCCGGGGCCCGCAGCGATGACCGGTGTGCCTTTGGGGGCGGCAATATCTATGGCGCCGTGATCTCTTCCGTCATCGATGCCGGCGCTGACCTTGGCAGAGTCCGGCACCGGCCAGTACAAAAGGAAACTGCCCGCGTTAGCCGTAATGCTGATCAGCGGCAAAATGCCGGCAAAAGCCAAAAGCAGACTGAGAAACAGCGAAAGAATTTTTTTGACAGGTTTCATGAAAACACTCCCGAAGGGCGAAAAAATACGGTTTTTCCTGTTGATTTCTTTTCTATTATATTCTTTTTTGCGGATAGGGTCAACAGGCAAAATATGAGTGGTTTTTGAATAAATCGGGGTATCCTTTTTAGGAAAAGCAAAAAAACAGCGGGATTTGTCACACGGTTTGTGCAGGTTTTTTTAATAATATTGTAAAAACCTTGAAAAATGCGCAAAACTATGGTATAATAAGTATAATTGTATAGGAATAGCTGGAAGAAAACGGGAATTTTTTGGTGAACCCCAACAAAAAACAGCTGATATTTTTTTGTAACAAATAGTCCAATGTGGAGGGCATTATGAACTATAATCTTACTAAGAAAAAAGCAAAAGAACTGATCGAAGCAAAGCTGAGCCATTTCTTCGGCGTTTCCCCGGAGAACGCGACCTTCGATCATTATTACCGCGCCGTTGCCATGATTTTGCGGGATATGATGGCGGAAGGGCGCCGTTCCTTTTCTGAGGCTGCCGACAAGGCGGGTGCGAAACGCATCTACTATCTTTCAATGGAATTCCTGATGGGGCGTTCGCTGAAAAATACGCTGTACAATCTGAACCTGATCGAGCCGGTGGGCGCCGCGCTGAAGGATTACGGCATCAATTTGGAGAAATTGTACGATTGCGAGCCGGACGCCGGTCTTGGCAACGGCGGTCTGGGACGGCTTGCCGCCTGCTATCTGGACGCGATGGCAACGCAGGGCGTTCACGGCAGAGGGTATTCGATTTTGTATGAATACGGCATCTTCAAACAGCGCATCGTCGATGGCTGGCAAACGGAGCTGCCTGATTTCTGGCTGCCCGGCGGCGATGTCTGGCTGGTAGAAAAAGAAGAGAGCAGCGTGGATGTTTCGATCGGCGGTCATGTCGATGAAAGCTGGGACGGTAATTTCCATCATGTACAGCTCAGGGACGCTACGGTCATCAAAGCCGTACCTTATGATATGTATGTCGCGGGCAAGGATGGCAAAGGTGTCAGCCTGCTGCGCTTGTGGTCTGCCAAAGCCCCCGGACTGGATATGGCGGCGTTCAACCGCGGCAATTATTTGCAGGCGGTCGAGCAGAACGCCATGGCGGAAGTGATCAGCAAGGTGCTGTACCCGGCTGACAATCATCCCGAAGGAAAAAGCCTGCGGCTGAAACAGCAGTATTTCCTGGTTTCTGCATCGATTCAGGATATTATCCGTCATCATCTGCATCTGTTTGGAACGCTGGATAATCTTTCTGAAAAAATTGCGATTCATATCAACGATACGCATCCTACCTTATGTATCCCGGAGCTTATGCGCATCATGCTGGATGAGTGCGGTTACGGCTGGGACGACGCATGGAACATTGTGACGAAAACGGTGGCGTATACCAACCACACCGTCATGAAAGAGGCGTTGGAATGCTGGAGCGAGGAGCAGGTTTCCCGCTTGCTGCCGCGTATTTATCAGATCATCAAGGAAATCGACAACCGCTTCCGCGCTTATGTGTGGAGCTGCACCGGCGACGCCGATTATGTGGAACGCACGGCGATTATTTCCAGCGGTATGGTGAAAATGGCGAATCTGTGCGTTGCCACCTGCCACAGCGTCAACGGCGTTTCCGCTTTGCACAGTGATATTTTGAAGAAAACGGTTTTCCAGGATTTCTATCGTTTGACGCCCGACAAGTTTACCAATGTGACCAACGGCATTGCGCACCGCCGCTGGCTCTGCCAGGCGAACGAGGGCTTGACGGCGCTTTTGACGGAAAAAATCGGCGACGATTTTATCTATGACGCATCGACCCTGAAAAAATTCGAGGCTTTTGCCGACGATGGGGAAGTGCTTGCGCAGCTGGAAAAAATCAAGCTGCAAAACAAAGAGCGTCTGGCGAAGTTTATTAAGAAAAAGACCGGCGTTCTTCTTGACCCGTCTTCTGTGTTTGACATTCAGGTCAAACGCCTGCATGAATATAAACGCCAGCATATGAACGCGCTGCAAATTCTGGCAAGATATCTGGAAATCAAAAACAATCCGAACGGACATTATCAGCCGCACACTTATATTTTCGGTGCAAAGGCGGCGCCCGGTTATTACTTTGCGAAAAAGATCATCAGCTTTATCTGCGCGCTGGCAGATATGGTAAACAGCGATCCGGCGGTCAACCAGTATATGAAGGTTTTCTTCTTTGAGGATTACTGCGTAACAGCGGCGGAACTGCTGATCCCCGCGGCGGAAATCAGCGAGCAGATCTCCCTTGCCGGCACGGAAGCCAGCGGTACCAGCAATATGAAATTTATGCTCAACGGTGCGATAACGCTGGGCACCATGGACGGCGCGAATGTGGAAATTGCCGAAGCGGTGGGCAAGGACAATATTATTATCTTCGGCATGACCACGCCGGAGGTTGCCAACCTGACCGCGCAGGGGTATGTGCCGATGAATTACTATCTCAACAACCCCGAGCTGAAGCAGGTACTGGATTTCATGAATACTTCCACCATCGCCGGAAAGAGTTTTGCCGACATTTCCGGAGCGCTTTTGCGCAACGACCCGTATATGGTGCTGGCGGATTTTGCCGATTATCGTGCAACACAGCAGAAAGCCGAGCGGATGTATCAGGACAAAGAGGCGTGGAACCGGATGGCGCTGGTGAACATTGCCAATGCCGGTATTTTTGCCGCCGACCGCTCGATCAACGAATATGCCGCCAATATCTGGCATACCACCAAAGCGAAAAACAATCCGCGCATTCACTGAGCGCGAAAGCAAGGATGTGAAAACGATGAACATGATTTTTCACCGCAAACTGCCGATCCCCAAGGAGATCAAAGCGCAGTTCCCTCTTTCTGAAAAAGCTGCCGCTGTAAAAGAGGCGCGCGACCGCGAAATCGCCGCTGTTTTTACCGGCGAGAGCAATAAGTTTCTTTTGATTATCGGTCCGTGCAGCGCCGACCGTGAGGACGCGGTCATGGATTATACCGAGCGTCTGGTTCGCGTGCAGGAAGAAGTCAAAGACAAAATCATCATCATTCCCCGTATTTATACCAATAAGCCCCGTACAACGGGCGAAGGGTATAAGGGAATGCTTCATCAGCCGGACCCCAGCAAAAAGCCCGATATGCTCGAGGGCATTATTGCGATTCGTTCTCTCCATGCCAAAGCCGTGGAATTGCTGGGAATCACCTGCGCCGATGAAATGCTGTATACCGATAACTACCGGTATCTGGATGATATCCTTTCTTATGTTGCCGTCGGCGCCCGTTCGGTGGAAAATCAGGATCATCGTCTGACTTCCAGCGGCATCGCGGTGCCCGTAGGAATGAAGAACCCCACCAGCGGCGATTATTCGGTCATGCTGAATTCCATTGTAGCGGCTCAGGGGCATCATACCTTCATTTATCGCGGCTGGGAAGTTGAGACATCCGGAAATCCGCTTTCGCACGCCATTCTGCGCGGCAGTGTGAATAAGTACGGCACTTCCAAGCCCAATTATCACTATGAAGACTTGCTGCGCCTGTGCAAAATGTATGGCGAAAAAAATCTGAAAAACCCTGCCTGCATCGTGGATGCGAATCATTCCAATTCCAATAAACAGTATTTGGAGCAAATCCGTATTTGCAATGAAGTGCTGCACTCCATGCGCCACAACCCCGACATTGAAAAGCTGGTGAAAGGCTTTATGATTGAAAGCTATATCGAGGACGGCGCACAGAAGATCGGCGAAGGTACATACGGCAAATCCATTACCGACCCCTGTTTGGGCTGGGAAAAATCCCGCAATCTGATTTACTCCATTGCCGATCAGTTATAATCCGGTTTGTTTTGAAAAGATCAATGCTTTGACAGCATTGGTCTTTTTTTATTGTTTAGACGAAACGCTGTTTTTGGTGATTTCCCTTTTAGCGGTGCAAAGGTCTGCTGTGGGCGTTCAATCGATAAAAGATATCGATATGTCATATCGATACATCATATCGATATATTTTATCGATATGGTATATCGAAAACGAAAGAGAATTTTTACGCGAAAAAATGGAGAAAAGAGCGGTTTCTTTTGACGCAACGCGGGTCTTACTGTCGTGAAAAAGGCTTTTTTTGAAAAAATTTTTTCCAAAACATCAAAAAGATGACGGAATTTCCTTCGTTTTTTTTCACTTATTTTTGAAAAAGCATAGATTTATCGCTGACAGTATGTTATAATTCTAAGCTGTATAGAACCGACCGAGCAGAGTGGTTTTATGGAGTATCTGGGGTGCGGCTTTCGAGCCGCGCGATGATGAACGGAGGAAAATCTAAATGCAGAAAAAGATCAGCAAGATCCCTTTTAAGGGCACTGCCGAACAGGAGGAAAAGCTGAAGGCGGTTATTGCCGAATGCAAAGGCGATAAATCCAAACTGATGCATGTCATGCAGCAGGCGCAGGGGATTTACGGGTATCTGCCCTATGAGGTGCAGGTTATGATCGCCGAGGGCATGGATGTGCCGCTGGAGAAGGTGTACGGCGTTTCGACATTTTACGCACAGTTTTCGCTTTCTCCCAAAGGCGCCTATAACATTTCGGTGTGCCTGGGAACCGCTTGTTATGTAAAAGGCTCGCAGAAAATCCTGGATAAGGTCTGTGAGGAACTGGGCGTGCAGCCCGGCGAATGCTCTTCTGACGGAATGTTTTCAGTAGAAGCCTGCCGCTGCATCGGCGCCTGCGGTCTGGCGCCTGTCTTTACTGTGAACGATGAGGTTTACGGCAAAGTGACGCCTGAAGAAATACCGGGCATTCTTGCCAAGTACAGAAACGGCTGATGCGCGAATTATCGTTAAATATTCTGGACATCGCTCAGAACTCTGTCGCGGCGGGCGCATCGCGCGTTGAGATCGAGGTCAGGGAGGATACGGCGGAGCGAACCCTTTTGATCCGCATTTCGGATAACGGCTGCGGCATGAGCGAAGAAACGCTGCGCCGGGTTCAGGATCCATTTTATACCACCCGTACCACCCGTAAAGTCGGCATGGGCATTCCCCTTTTTAAAATGGCGGCGGAAATGACCGGCGGGTCGTTTTCCATTGCTTCAGAAGTCGGGAAAGGCACGGTTGTTACTGCGCTTTTCCGCACGGACAGCATTGATTTTACGCCTTTGGGGGACGCGGAATCTTCCGTTTGCGCCCTGGTTACGATGAATGAAAACATCAATTTTGTGTATAGACGGCGATTGGATGAAAACGAGTTTGTTTTTTCTTCTGACGAGATCAAAGAAGTGTTGGACGGCGTTCCGCTGAATGAACCGTCCGTAGCCAAATGGATCGGCGAGTATCTTACGGAACACGCCGAATCGCTTCGTCTCACAGCATCGCCGGAAAATCAAGGAGGACAGTCAGAAGCATGAAGAGCATTGAAGAATTGAAAGCCATTCGCGATAAAGCGAGAGCGCAAATGAATATCCGTGAAGAAAATGAGGACGGGAACATCCGTGTCGTGGTCGGCATGGCGACTTGCGGCATTGCTGCGGGCGCCCGTCCTGTTTTGAACGCTTTTGTTGATGAAATTGCCAAGCGCGGCTTGCATAATGTGTTTGTTGCCCAGACGGGCTGCATCGGTTTGTGCCAGTTTGAGCCGATCGTCGAGGTGATGGTTCCCGGGCAGGAAAAGGTGACTTATTGCAAAATGACCCCGGAAAAAGCCGTCCGCGTTGTGACCGACCATATCGTCAACGGTCAGCCTGTCGCCGAATTTACCATCGGCGAAGCCACGAAGTAAGAGGGAGGAAAAGCAATTATGTATCGAGCTCATGTGCTTGTATGCGGCGGTACCGGCTGCACCTCTTCCGACAGCCCCAAAATCATTGAGGCGCTGGAAAAGGAGATTGCCGCCAAAGGCCTTCAGAATGAAGTGCAGGTCGTAAGAACCGGCTGCTTCGGTCTTTGCGCGCTGGGACCCATTATGATCGTTTATCCGGAAGGCTGCTTATACAGCGAAGTCAAGGTAGAAGATGTGACTGAGACCGTTGAAGAGCATCTGCTCAAGGGGCGTATCGTTAAGCGTCTTTTATACAGCGAAACCGTCAAAGCGGCGGATATCAAACCGCTGAAGGAAACCAATTTCTATAAAAAACAGCACCGTGTCGCGCTGCGCAACTGCGGTGTAATCGATCCGGAAAACATTGAAGAGTATATCGCCATGGACGGATATCAGGCATTGGCGAAATGCCTGACCGAGCTGACGCCGGAGCAGGTCATTCAGATCGTGAAGGATTCCGGTCTGCGCGGCAGAGGCGGCGGCGGATTCCCGACCGGACTGAAATGGAGCTTTACGGCGAAAAACGAAGCTGACCAGAAATATGTGGTTTGTAATGCGGACGAGGGCGACCCCGGCGCGTTTATGGATCGTTCCGTGCTGGAAGGCGATCCGCATTGCGTCGTGGAAGCTATGGCGATCTGCGGTTATGCCACCGGAGCGAGCGAAGGATATATTTATGTTCGCGCCGAGTATCCCATTGCCGTTGCCCGTTTGCAGAAAGCGATTGCTGATGCGCGCGAATACGGCCTGCTGGGGAAAAATATTCTGGGTACCGGTTTCGATTTTGATTTGTTTGTTCGTCTGGGCGCCGGCGCGTTTGTCTGCGGTGAAGAAACCGCATTGATGACTTCCATTGAAGGCAACCGCGGTGAGCCCCGTCCCCGTCCGCCTTATCCGGCAGTCAAGGGATTGTTTGGCAAGCCCACAACCGAAAACAATGTTGAGACTTTCGCCAATGTCCCGCAGATTATTTTGAACGGTCCGGCGTTCTTTAATTCCATTGGTACCGAAACCGCAAAAGGCACAAAGGTTTTCGCCCTGGGCGGCAAAATCACCAATACCGGTCTGGTGGAAATCCCGATGGGAACAACCCTTCGTGAAATCGTAGAGGATATCGGCGGCGGTGTTCCCAATGGCAGAAAGTTTAAGGCTGCTCAGATCGGCGGCCCGTCCGGCGGCTGCATCCCGGCTGAATATCTGGACATTCCCATGGATTATGACAACCTGACTTCCATCGGCGCGATGGTCGGTTCCGGTGGTCTGATTATCATGGACGATTCGGACTGCATGGTCGATATCGCCAAATTCTTCCTGAATTTTACCGTGGATGAGTCGTGCGGCAAGTGTACGCCCTGCCGTGTGGGCACGAGACGCCTTTTGGAGATTTTGGAAAAAATCACTTCCGGCAACGGCACCATGGAGGATCTGGATACCATGGAAGCGCTTTGCTATTACATTAAGGAAAACTCTCTTTGCGGTTTGGGACAGACGGCGCCCAACCCCGTTCTTTCAACCTATAATCGTTTCCGCGACGAGTACATCGCCCATGTGAAAGATAAGACCTGCCCTGCCGGCGTGTGCAAAAAGCTGATGAAGATCACCATTGATCCCGCTGTCTGCAAGGGCTGCACCGCCTGTGCCCGTGTTTGCCCGGTCGGCGCGATTTCCGGTTCGGTCAAGCAGGCGCATGTGATTGACCAGAGCAAGTGCATCAAGTGCGGCGCCTGTGTGGAAAAATGCCGCTTCGGCGCGATTTCCAAGAAATAAGGAGGAACGGAACAATGAGCAATGTAAATGTAAAAGTCAACGGGATCGAGGTTTCCGTTCCTGCGGGCAGCACGGTTTTACAGGCTGCCAGAGCCGCAGGCGTGGAGATCCCCACCCTGTGCTATTTAAAAGAGATCAATGAAATCGGCGCCTGCCGCATCTGTGTGGCGGAGGTCAAGGGCGCAAGAAGTCTGGTTGCTTCCTGCGTGTACCCGGTGAACGAAGGAATGGAGATTTCCACCAACACCCCGAAAGTAATCGAGTCCAGAAAAACAACGCTGGAATTGCTGCTTTCCAACCATAAAAAGGAATGCTTGTCCTGTGTGCGTTCCGGCAATTGTGAATTGCAGAAGCTCTGCACCGACTACGGCATTGAAGACGCCCATAAATACAGCGGCGCCATGACGCATTATGCGATCGACCGTTCGGCTTCTCATATGTACCGCGACAACGAAAAATGTATCCTCTGCCGCCGTTGTGTCGCCGCCTGTTCCAATGTACAGGCTGTTTCGGTTATCGGCGCAAACGACCGTGGCTTTGACACGCATATCAGCAGCGCTTTTGAAAAACCGCTGGCGGAGACTTCCTGTGTTTCGTGCGGCCAGTGCATCGTAGCCTGCCCGACCGGTGCGCTGAGTGAGCGCGATGATACCGCAAAGGTTTTTGAGGCGCTGAACGACCCGACCAAGCATGTCGTGGTGCAGACCGCTCCTTCGATTCGCGTGGCGTTGGGTGAGGAATTCGGCTGTGAAATGGGCTCGATTGTCACCGGCAAGATGGTTGCCGCTTTGCGCCGTCTGGGCTTTGACAAGGTTTTTGATACCAATTTTTCCGCCGACCTGACCATTATGGAAGAAGCGAATGAATTTATTCAGCGCTACACCAAAAAGGAAAATTTGCCGATTATTACATCCTGTTCTCCCGGATGGATCAAATACTGCGAATATTATTTCCCTGAGATGATTCCGAATCTGTCCACCTGCAAATCTCCGCAGGGAATGTTTGGTTCTGTTGCAAAAACATATTATGCGCAAAAGATGGGGATCGACCCCAAAGATATTTATGTGGTTGCCATTATGCCCTGTACGGCGAAAAAGTTTGAGGCTGAGCGGCTGGATCATACGGCTGTGAAGGGGCTTGCGGATATCGATGCAGTTCTGACGACCCGTGAGCTGGCGCGTATGATTAAAAAAGAGGGCATTCTGTTCAATTTGCTGCCCGATGATACCTTTGACGCGCCCTTTGGACTGGGCAGCGGCGCAGGTACGATTTTTGGCGCTACCGGCGGCGTAATGGAAGCTGCCCTTCGCACGGCGTATGAAACGCTGACAAAAGAGAATCTGGACGATTTGCATATTGATTTCAATGATGTCAGAGGTACCGAGGGCGTGAAGGAAGCGACCTATAACATCGCAGGCAACGAAATCCATGTGGCAGTTGCTTCCGGCCTTGCCAACGCCGAAAAGGTTTTGAAGATGGTGAAAAACGGCGAAAAGCACTATGATTTTATTGAGATCATGGCGTGCCCCGGCGGCTGTGTCAACGGCGGCGGTCAGCCCATTCAGCCCGCTTCCGTGCGCAACAATGTGGATATCCGTGCGGTCCGCGCGGCGGCTCTCTATCGCGACGATAAGAGTCTGCCGGTCAGAAAATCCCACGAGAATCCGGATATTAAGCAGATTTATGCAGAGTATCTTGAAAAACCGGGCAGTCATATCGCCCATGAGATCCTGCACACCGGCTATATTGCAAGAAAAAAATATTAAGCACCCTCACGCATCCTATCAACAAAGCGGCAGAGACCATATTGCGTCTCTGCCGCTTTCTGCTGTTTTACGGAGGCAGTTGTCAAAGGATTTACCGCGTAATTTGCGAAAATAAGCATAATAAACAATAATACATGAATGTTTTTGTTTTTTTTACATATTGTGAGAAAAATATAATCATAGTATAATAAACACAGAATAAATGAGGAGGTGATTCCGGTGTTTTAAGGAAAAAGGATTCGGCGCCGGTAAAAAGCATTGATAATCGTTAAGGGGAAGGTGATTGCAATGCTGCATAATACTGATACGAAAAGGTTTTTGTCGTTATTTTCATGTTAAATTTCGTTTTTCCTGTCTATGCCGCAGAAGAACACTTCCCGGAGTTCATATGAGAAGATTTTGCTGCAATGGAAGAGAAGCATAAGAAACGGCTTATCAGCATTTCGGTTGTGCATGGCATGATGCACAGGATGTGACGGTTCCTCATTATACCGCCGGCGTTTTTATCCTGGCACATGATACATTCGAGGAATTTTGTTCTAATGATACTGAGGCGATTTTAGCAAATATCCCATCCATATTCCACAAGGCGCACAGCAGGTAGTTTATATGGATTCGCATAGGATTGCGGTTTTACCTTGTTATGGTAAGCGTGTTTAAAGAAAAAAAGAAAGGGAGAGTGGATATGGCGCAAAAGAACAATGTGCTTTTGAAAAGATTTTTTTATTCTGCGGTATGTGCGTGCCTTTGCATCATTTTGGAGAGCATTGTGCTGTTGCTGGATTCTGATCTTCATCATGTATTTGTCGCCTGGCTGATTGTGGCGCAGCCTTTGGCTGGTGTTGTGCTGGTTGCTGCCGGCGGTGCGTTTTATCGCCTTGCGGGCAGGCGCTCCCTGCTTGTACTCAGCCTTGTCTGGCTGTTCCTGTATTTGTTGCTGCTGCAAATTTTGCCCGGGCGATATTGGTTTTGGGCAGCTTTTGCAATGGATCTTCTACTGAGTATTGTCTATTTGCTTGTGGGAAGAAAACAGCTGATGCAGCAGTTGCACGATTAAAAAACCATCCTTTACAAAAGATCAGGCGCGGGGCAGCCGGTTCATTACCAGCAGCTCCGCGCCGTTTTTTTGGCAAAGGCGGGATTTTTTGAAATTTTCCTTGACTTTCCCGCCGGAATGTGATAGTATAATTTCTCGGGAACAGCAGTTTCCCTGTAAGCGCTGATAGCTCAGCTGGATAGAGTGACTGGCTACGAACCAGTAGGTCGGGGGTTCGAGTCCCTTTCAGCGCGCCAAAAAACCGTGTAGTTTTTTGACTACACGGTTTTTTTTATTATCTTTATCGATAAAGTAGTTGCGGTGATCGTTCAGTTTGCAAATTTGAAAAGAT
>CALWIU010000064.1 GCA_944380845.1 uncultured Clostridia bacterium
CTGTATCCGCCGCTGTACCGGATGCTGGGCAAAGGGCTGATCACCAGCCGCGACCAGTTGGTCAACGGTAGGAACAGGGTGTATTATCATATCGAACCAGCCGGCTCGGAATATCTGCTTCAGTTACGGGAAAATTACCTGTCTCTGACAAAAGGCACCTTGAAAATTTTGGGTATTGATTCCTTGGAGGGTCTCGAATATGAAAAAAAATAATCTGTGGGATCGTTATTGTAAAGATGTCAGAAAAAATTTATTTTGCTCCAGGCAAAGCAAACAAAAAATTCTGCACGCGCTGCAATGCGACATCGAGGATTTTTTGAACGCTTTCCCGACGCCACCGAACAGGATATGATCGAGCATTTCGGAAAACCGGCTGATTTCGCAAAAGAGTCGCTCTCTTCGCTGGAAGAAGAGGAAATCCACAAAAAAGTAAGGAAGACAAAATTCATTAAACGCACGGTTTTGATTGCCATCCTATTTATCTGTGCTGTCGTGCTGGCGACCGCTGTCTGGCTCATTCACGAAAACAACCGAACCGTGGCTCGCTATTATACGGAAGAAATCGTCGTTTACTCTGACCTAGATCCGTCGAAATAACGGCGGCGCACGCGTGATCTGTATTTTTGTTTTTTGCGCAGCCGAATTTCTGTCTTTCGCCGGCTGCAAAAAGTCGCGCGGAATCGCCGCATTAGATTCCCATTCCTGATGACAACAGCCCCGCACAGCAAGCTGTGCGGGGCTGTTCCTGTTTTTTCATGATTCAGCTGCAAACAAAAGAGGTTTTGCGCGTTCAAGCGCTTTGTTTCACACGCGGACAGTTGAAGAGGATTCCATTGTCCTCCATTTTATTTCTGCCGAAATACCTTTTTCCTTACGATCTGAATCTATCTCCATCCTTTGGCAAAAAAACAAAAAACCGACGGCAGCCATCACCCGTCGGTCTTTTTCGTGTTCCGTTTTCGGCCGAAACACTGCGCCGGTTGCCCGGCATGTATAGAATCAAGCTCTTCCCAAAGCTGTCCGGTTTTGAACCGGTTCAACTACTAAAACAATCGAATCCTGAAAAATCCTCACCTAAAACAGAAAAAATTTTCCTTTTTTTTGCGCACACAAAAAACCAAGCCGATGGCAAGCGACAACCATCGGCTTTGCTTTTTCTGCCTCTTTTCCCCGTCAGGCAGAAGTACCGGTCGCCCGGCTATTTATTGACAGACTCTCTTCCCCACGGTCTGTTGACCGCTTTCATTATCTGAAACAACCGAACGAAAGAAAATCCTCACCCAAATTCAAAAGTTTTTTTCAAAAAAAATCGCCGCCCCCGAAAAATCGGGAGCGGCACGCTTTTATTCCTGCACCTCGCAGGCTTTCAGCAATTTTTCCACCAGTTCTTTTACCGCCTGAACGGTGTTTTCGACCGGGATCTTTTCGCTGTAGGTTTTGTCCCTTGTCACCACTTCGCAGACATTCTCCTTGAGGTTGCGCGGGCTTACAATCACGCGCACCGGTACGCCCAGCAAATCGGCGTCGGAGAACATAAAACCGGCGCTGACCTTGCGGTCGTCATACAGGACTTCCAGCCCGGCGTTTTGCAGCTCGTCATACAGACGGTCGGCGGTCGAATGCGCCTGCTCGTCTGCGGCCTTGACACAGCACAGATGCACCTGCCACGGCGCAATAGACATCGGCCAAATGGGCCCGTATTCGTCATGATGCGCTTCACAGACCGATGCGGCAAGTCTGCCGACTCCGATTCCGTAGCAGCCCATGATCGGGTAATGGCTTTCGCCCTTTTCGTCCAGATAGGTCATACCCATGGATTCGGTATATTTTGTTCCCAGCTGGAAAATATTTCCGACCTCAATGCCGCGGGAAACCGTGATTGAATGCTTTTTGCAATTCGGGCAGATGCCGCCGTCAATGATTTTGGCAAAGTCATGATACTCGGCGTCCGGCAGATCGCGCTGCATATCCAAACCGGTAAAATGATAATCCGTTTCGTTGGCGCCGCAGACCATATTGTTGCAGCCGCGAACCGATTCATCAAACAAAATCAGCGGTTTGCAGGGCGCGTTCATCTGTACGGGGCCGATGAAACCGGCGGCAATGCCGCTTTCCTCGGTAATGACTGCCGGATGGATGTTTTCGCCTAAGTAGTTGGTCAGTTTGGTTTCGTTGACATCCAGATCACCGCGGATAAAGACGATCACATACCCGTCGTCGGCGTTTTTCTGATAGACCACGGCTTTCAGGCTTTTTTCCGCCGGCGCGTGCAAAAAGTCGCAAACCTCTTCAATGGTGTGCATACCGGGGGTTGACACCTTGGTCAGTTCTTCGCTGACCGCATCGCGGGTATTTTCAATGATGCTTTGCGCCGCTTCCATATTGGCACGGTACCCGCACGAAGGACAAATGGCAATGGAATCTTCACCGATCGGCGTCAAAAGCATATATTCATGCGAAATCTTGCCGCCCATCATGCCGGAATCGGACTGAACGACAATCGTTTCGGGGATGCCGGTGCGGGCAAAAATGCGCTCGTAGGCATGGTAACAGCGCGCATAGTATTTTTCCAGATCCTCCTGAGAGGTATGGAAGGAATAGGCGTCTTTCATGGTGAATTCGCGCACGCGGATCAGACCCGCTCTGGGTCTTGCCTCGTCACGGAATTTGGTTTGGATCTGATAAATCATAAAGGGATAGCGCGTATAAGTATTGCCGTATTCGCGTACCAGATGAACGGCGGCTTCCTCATGGGTCATTCCCAGTACCATCGGCGAACCGTTGCGGTCCTGAAAACGGCAAAGGGAATTATCGACCGAATCATATCTGCCCGATTCGCGCCAAAGGGACGCGGGCATCACAACGGGGAACTGCACTTCCTGGCCGTCGATCCGATCCATTTCCTCGCGGATAATCGCTTCGATCTTTTTGGTGATCCGGCGCAGGGGCATAAAGGAAGAATAAATACCATTGGCAACAAATTTGATATACCCGCCGCGAACCATCAAAGCATGACTGTCCACGACGCAGTCAGAGGGTTTTTCCTTAAAACGCTCTCCGACGAGCTTGTCTAATTTCATACGATCCCTTCTTGTTTCAAGTTTACGGTTGGTTATTGTACCATATCCGGCGGCAAAGCGCAACCGGTTTACCTCTCTTTTCTGCCAAAGCGCCGGGTTCTCTCAGTAATGCTGCGGCGTTTGGACGGCGGGGGCAGCTTTTTTTTCGGTTTTTTCTTTTCCTCGTGCAAACGGGGGTTATATCGATACAGCACGATCACGCCGCCGATGACCTGGATCACCTCGGCGCCGCTTTGCTGTGACAAAAGGTCGGCGGCTTCGCGCGCGGTCTGAGGACAGGTGTCCAAATGCAGTTTCAGCTTGACCAGCTCATGGGTGTTCAACACCTGTTCGAGCTGTGAAAAAACAGCATCGCTGACGCCCTCTTTCCCAATCTGGAACAGGGGCTGCAACGAGTTGGCTTCGGCGCGTTTTTGCGCCCGTTCTTTTCCGGTCATTCCGATTCCCCTTTCAAAAACGACGGCAGCAAAAGCGCAAATTTGCGTATTGCGTTTCCGCGGTGGCTGATGGCGTCCTTTGCCTCAGGCGAAAGAGACGCGAAGCTGTCCTGACCGACATAAAAAATCGGATCAAAGCCGAAACCGCCCTTACCGTAGGGGGTAAAACCGATCGTGCCTTCACACTCGCCGCGGGCAAGACAGTTCCTGCCGTCGGGGAACGCACAGGCAATACAGCTGACAAAACGAGCCGTGCGCTTTTCTGCGGGGACGGAAGCCATTTCGCGCACCAGCATTTGTATTTTGTCGGGATACGGCATTTCTTCGCCGCCGTACCGCGCCGTATAAATACCGGGTCTGCCGTCCAAAGCATCTACCACCAGACCGGAATCATCCGCAATGCAGGGCAAGCCGCTGTCGGCAACCCCCGCTTTCGCCTTTATCATGGCGTTTTCTTCAAAGGTCTTGCCGTTTTCCTCCGGTTCGGAAAGCGTGACGCCGGCTTCAGACGCCAAAAGCACCCGTATGCCTAAATGCTCCAGCATACGCTGCATTTCTTCACGCTTTCCCGGATTATGCGTGGCGATTAAAAAATCCAAAAAGACCTCTCCTTTTCTTTTTTGTTTCTTCCGGTTTGGTTTCCTCCGGCTGCGCCTCTTCTGGCTGGGTTTCTTCCGGTGCGGTTTCCTCCGGCTCGGTTTCTTCCGATTGGGTTGCTGCCAGTGCGGTTTCCTCCGGCTTGCTTTCCTCCGGTTGAGTTGCTTCCGGTGCCGTTTCCTCCGGCTGAACTTCTTCCGGTTCGGTTTCTTCCGGCTCGCTTACGCTTTCGGCCGGGAGCGGTTCGTGTTCATCAGTTCCCGCAGCATCTGCTGTTTCACCGTCAGCTTCCTGCCGTTCACCTTCCTCGGCATCGGGTGCGTCCGGTATGAGCGCTGCCGTGAAACCTCGAACGAGTGAAGCAAGCTCCTGTTCTTCCAGATCACGCCCGTCAGATTGTACGCTGTCATCAGGATTTCGGCTAAACGCAAGCTGTTCATTTTTTTCGATCTCCTCATCGTAATTTTCCGTATTTGCTTCAAACAGTCCTTCTGCAAAGGCACGCGGGTTGAAGGGCTGCAAATCGTCCAGTTTTTCACCAACGCCGACAAACTTAACTGGGATTTTTAATTCGTTCTTGATCGCAAGCACAACGCCGCCCCGGGCTGTACCGTCCAGTTTGGTCAGCACAATGCCCGTAATGTCGGCAACCTCTTTGAAATCCCGTGCCTGATTGACCGCATTCTGCCCCGTGGTGGCGTCCAGAACCAACAGCACTTCCCGGTCGGAATACGGCAGTTCCCGGTCAATGACCCGGTAAATTTTGGACAGCTCATCCATCAAGTTTTTCTTATTGTGCAGTCTGCCCGCCGTATCGCAGATAATGATATCCGCTTCACGGGCTTTTCCGGCGGCAATGGTGTCAAAAATGACGGCGGCAGGGTCCGCCCCTTCTTTATGCTTGACAATATCCACCCCGGCGCGCTTTGCCCATTCGTCCAGCTGATCGATCGCAGCGGCACGGAAGGTATCCGCAGCGCCCAAAATGACTTTTTTCCCCTGCGCTTTATACATTGCCGCCATTTTGCCGATGGTGGTGGTTTTGCCTACGCCGTTGACGCCGATCACCAGAATGATGGAGGGGATGGTAATCAGCCCCATATCCTCGCCGCCATCCAGCATTTCTGCGACGATTTCCTTGATTTCCTGTTTCGCTTCAGACGGGCTTTTGATTTTCTGTTTCGCGACCCGTTTTTTCAGCTCTTCGGTAATTTCAACGGCGGTCTGGATCCCCACATCGCCCATAACAAGAATTTCTTCCAATTCGGTGTATAAATCATCCTCGAAATTCTCATAGGACTCGAACATATCGTCTAACGCGCCGTTCATCTTGTCTCTTGTTTTTTTCAGCCCGAAACTGAACTTGGAAAAAATACCCATGGTTTGTTCCTTTCCCGCCGTGGCGGTTTTGTTCTCTTATGATTCCAGACCGAGCTGTTTTACCATCTCGGCGGTATGAAGCTCTAATAATTTGGATACGCCGTGTTCCTGCATGGTGACGCCGTACATGACATCCGCCGCCTCCATCGATCCGCGGCGGTGCGTAATCAGGATAAACTGCGTCGAGTCGGTCATGGTTCCGACATACTCGGCAAAACGCGCCACATTCACATCATCCAGCGCCGCTTCGACCTCGTCAAAAATGCAGAAGGGCGCGGGATTTACCTTTAAAATCGCAAACAGCAGCGCGATGGCGCAAAGTCCCTTTTCACCGCCGGAAAGCAGGCTGATGCTTTTGACATTTTTCCCGGGCGGCTGGGCTTTGATTTCAATGCCGCATTCCAGAATATTCTGCTCGTCGTCAGCAATCAGTTCCCCTTTGCCGCCGCCGAACAGCTCCGCGAAGGTATCGGAAAACGCGCGCTGAATTTCGGCAAACCGCTGACGGAACCGGCGGGACATCTGGTCGGTCAAATCCTGTATCAGCTTAAGCAGCTCCTCTTTGGAACGCTGCACATCTTCCATTTGAGACGATAAAAAGGAATATCGCTCGCTGACTTCCCGAAACTCTTCAACCGCGCCGACATTTACCTGTCCCAGCGCCTTGATTTTCCGTTTCAGCTCCGCAAGGCGGCTCTCCGCTTCGGTGATGCCGGCAATTTCAATACCAAGTGCTTTTGCCTCGTGGATGGTCAAATTATATTCCTCATATAATTTCGCTTCCGTATCCTCCCGATCCCGCTGCATGGCGTTGGTTTTTTCTTCCAGACGCACCAGTTCGGCTGCCAGCTTTTCTTTTTCGCTGTTTTTCTGCCGTTCCTCTTCACGCAGTTTGGTGACGCCTGCTTCCTCCTGCTCCCGGTCTGCAACCTTTTGCCGGATCTGCGAAGCATACTGTTCCGCTTCGCTCCGGATCTGCTGAGCCTGCGCCTCTTTCTGCTCTTTTTGCGAGCTCCACTGCTCATTTTCGGCAAGAAGCTGTTCCTTTTCCGCCAAAAGAGCGCTCATCTTTTCCCGGTGGCCTTCCTTGCGGCGCTCATAACTTTGAACCGTTTCTGTTTTCGCCTGTTTTTCGGTGCGTTTCTGTGCCAAAGACACGCGCATTTCTTCCAGAACGGCGGTTTGCTGTTCTTCCTGCTTTTGCAGCTCTGTCCGGCTGTTTTCCAGTTGTGCCGTTTCGGCAGCCAGCGTCTGTGCGTCTCCTTCCAGCCGGGCGATAGAGGAAGCGACCCTGTCGGTATCGCTGTCAAAATTGGCAAGTCTTTCCGCCGCGTCCGTTCGCTCTTTCTCAAAAGCCGAAAGCGATTGTTTTGCGCTTTCTTTCGCGCTTTGCGCCACCTGTAATGCCGATTGCAGGCGGACGATCTCTTCACGGATCCGGTAACTTTCGGCGTGCAGGCCTTCCAGCTGCGCCCGCGCGCGCTCGTACTCTTCCGTTTTCGCAGCCGCCTGCGCTTTCAGACGCTCATTTTCCTCGCTCATTTGCGCTTCGCGGTCAGACAGTTTTTCTATTTCCCCCCGGCGGGTAATAAACCCGGATGTACGCACACCGGAACCGCCGGTCATCGAGCCGCCCGCGTTGATGACCTGTCCGTCTAATGTGACGATTTTAAACCGGTGGCTGTATTTCCGCGCCATGAGAACAGCGTGATCCAGCGTATCAACGATCACCGTCCGCGCCAGCAGATAATCCACGACCGAGCGGTACCGCGAATCAAAGGACACGATCTTTGACGCCACGGAAACATAGCCCTGACAACGATCCAACCCGCTTTCCTCCAACAGGCGCGGTTTTATCGCGGACAACGGCAAAAAGGTCGCCCTGCCGCTGTTGGTGTTCTTTAAAAAGGTCATGGCGTCCTTTGCGTCATGATCGGTTTCGGTAACGATGTTTTGCGCCGCCGCACCGAGCGCGGTTTCAATGGCTTGCGCATAGCGGCTCTCCACACGCAGCAGACGGCTGACAGGCCCCACGATGCCCGAAAGCCTTCCCGCTGCCGCTTCTCGGACGACCGCCTTTACGCTGCCCTGATACCCGTCCATATTTCGTTCGGTTTCTTCCAGCATTTTTTTACGCGAACGCAAAAGGGCAAGCTGTGCGCTTTGCTCCTGAAGCTGCCGCTGCAATTGGTCGGCTTTTTCTTTGCGCAGGCTGATTTTCATTTCACTGCCCTTGGCGGCGTTTTCCTGATCGGCAAGCGCTTTCTGTGTCTCTTCCAATTTTCTGCGGCACTCCGATTCCTGCTTTTCCGCTTCGGCAGCCTGCGCGCGTTTTTCTTCTTCCTGATCGCGCAGGGCGGCAAGACGGGTATTGATTTCCCGAATCGCCGATGCGGCTGAGGTGGAAGCGATGCGATGTTCGGCAAGCTGCTTTTCCAACGCAGAAGCACGGCTGCCGCTTTCCAAAAGCTGTGACTGCAAAAGCCGGATCTGCTCCAGAATCTGCCGGCGCTTACCGTCCGTCTGATCTATATTTTTTTCAATTTCGGAAATCTCATTTTCCAGAATATCCAATTCCGCTTTGGCTTTCTGCTGATTTTCACGCAGGGCGCGGTCGGTATTTTCTTCGTCGCCTGTCTCGCGGGCGATACGCGAAAGCACCTCTTCATTGTGCTTGATGCGCTCTGAAAAAAGTTTCGCCTCATTTTCCGCGTCGCGCGCCTTCTGCTCGCTGTCGGCGGCTGCCCGGCGGATGGATTCGATCTCGACCGTGATGGCGCGCGCCCGTTCTTCCCCTTCGCGGGAGCGGGCAAACAGCGCTTCCGCCTGTTGCAGCGTTTCATCGTACTGATTTTTTGCGATATCCGTTTTTTCCGCCTGACGGCGCAGCATCTCTGCCGACTGATCGTAGCGGTACAGCCAGACACCGATCTGCACATCCTTCCGCTCGGCGGCAAGCGCTAAAAGCTGCTGCGCTTTTTCACTCTGTTTTCCCAACGGGCCAAGACGATTTTCCAGTTCGGATGCAATATCCCGCAGCCGCAAAAGATTATCTTCCGCCTGCTCCAGGCGTTTCAGCGCATCGGCACGGCGATAGCGATAATGCGAAATGCCCGCCGCTTCCTCAAATATCTCGCGGCGGTCTGTCGATTTGGCGGAAACAATGCTTTCAATTCTGCCCTGACCGACCATGGAATACCCGTCTCTGCCAAGGCCGGTATCCATAAACAATTCATGAATATCTTTCAGCCGGGCTGTTTTGCCGTTGAGTTGGTATTCACTTTCACCGCTGCGGTAATACCGCCGGGTAACCGCGATTTCATCAGCGTCAAAATGCGCTTTCCGGTCGTGGTTATCCAGAAGCAGCGTCACTTCGGCAAAGCCCATCGGGCGGCGGGTCGCCGTGCCGCTGAAAATAACATCTTCCATCTTTGAACTGCGCAGGCTCTTAACAGACTGTTCGCCCAGCACCCACAGCACCGCGTCGGAAATATTGCTTTTTCCTGAGCCGTTCGGGCCGACGACCGCAGTCATCCCCTTGTCAAAGCGCAGAACCGTCTTGTCGGGAAAAGACTTGAAGCCCTGCATTTCCAATGCCTTTAAGTACATATCCTCAACCTTTCCATCCCCGGATGGGGAAGGTATGCGCCAAAATGCGCATTATTTTAAAAGTGACATCACCTCGGCGCGGCTTCTGGCGTCACTGCGGAAACAGCCGCGCAGCGCAGAAGTCTGCGTTTTTGCTCCGGCAGCGCGAATGCCGCGCATGGTCATGCAAAGATGCTCTGCTTCGACCAAAACTGCCACGCCCTGCGGCTCCATTTCGCGGTTAATAAAATCCGCGATATCGGCGGTCAGCCGCTCCTGAAGCTGGGGACGGGAGGCAAAGTTTTTGACGATCCGCGCCAGTTTGGACAAGCCGATCACCTTTCCGTTTTTGGGAATATAGGCGATGTGTGCCTTGCCCACAAAGGGTAAAAGATGGTGTTCACACATGGAGTACAGCGGGATATCCTTGACCAGGACAATTTCATCGCTGCCTTCCTCATGAAAAAATTTCAGACAGTCCTTTGGGTCCTGGCTGAGACCGGAAAAAATTTCCGCATACATATCCGCTACCCGGCGCGGCGTTTCTGCAAGCCCTTCACGATCCGGATCTTCACCGATGGCTTCCAGAATCTCCCGCACCGCGTGCTGTATTTTTTCTTTATCCATAATCACTCACGATCCCGTTTGCAAATTTTCGGCAAGATCCAGATGCAGGATCCACCGTGTATCGTTCAAAAAATAGTTAATATAATTCGTGTCCATTGTGATGCCCGCCTGTCGGCTTGCCGCACGCAAAATCCCGTAAATACGCTGATCCTCAATGAGCGAGTCCAGCGCCGTCTGATATACATCCTGCGAAGAAAACGCGATTTCAAACACCTTGCCGCCAGCTTGCAGCCGTTCGCTGAGCCGTTCGGTCAATGCGGCATAAAACGCCTCATCCACCCCGGTAAAATACAGATTCTCACGGACAAAATAATTCGCATCGGTATAAACACAGCCGTTTTCCGTCGGGTTTTCGGGGCGATGGGTCGGCTTGAGCTGCTCTTCTGTTACATTAAAATAGGCGTATCCTGCCAACCCGCCTTCGTAATCGCCGTCATCCCAGGTTACATCCAAATAATATGGCTTGCCGCCGATGAAAACGGTATTCCACATATGATTTTCGGTTTTGCCGCCGCTTTCCGATGTTCCGGTGACCAGATAATTGGAAATACCCGCGCCGCTTAACAGGTACTGCGCCGCACGCGCGTAGCCGGAACAAACCGCGTTTCCCTCGACCAAAGCCCCGTAAATGCCGGAATCCCACTTGCTCTCCTTGTAAGCACAGCGGGAAATCAGCTGATCGTGAATGACCTTTTCACGGGAATACTCGTTGGAGCCGTCCGCAAAAAGCGCATAGATTTCATCGCGTGTGCTTTCGACTTGAGATCGCATTTTTTGGTATTCCTCCGCCGTACACACATAGGTCGGCCGATACAGGCAATAGGCTGCCTTAAAAACCATGGAACAGGAAGCGCTCAGAAAGAACAGATCCGGGTTATCATAAACCAACGCCTCATGCACCGACTGAAATTCGTCTTCCTGCAAAACCGGCACCTTGATTTTTTCGGGAAAATCAAAAAGCTGCTGATAAATCAGCGTGTAGGCTTCCTGCTGTGTTTCGTTCAGATGAGAATAATAATACTTTTCCTGGTGCTGCGCCATTTGCTCGGGCTGCACTTCATCAGACAGAACGAAATATTCAACATACAGCTCTTTCAGCGTCGCACCCTCAAAGTAGAAAAAAACAGCGGCGGAAACCAGCACAAGCAGCGTCATCAGCAGGGCGCGCCATCGTTTCACGCGTCCTCACCTCCGGCAAGCGGGGCAATGCCGCAGGACAGATACTGCATATCTGTATTTTGCGCCATTTGCTCCAGCAGGGGCTGTACCTCGGCAAAATCAAAAGCGGTGATATTGCTCTGCGCCTTGTTTATGATCCGGGAAAAAAGCGTTTCCCCTTCTCCGACGGTCGCCGGAACGCAGTAAGCGCGCAGCATGGCGGCAAACGCTTCGCTTTGCGCCGAAAGCAGAGCATCGCCGGTATCAGCATATACCAGATAATCGTAGAGTTCTTCGCCGGAGAGGCTGTGCTTTCCCGCCTGCAAATGCAGGGAGACATCCTCCCGCACATAAGTCACTTCTTTTTTGACATGGATCTCAGCGTTGCCCAGCAGCTTCGTCACATCCGCAAAATCATTCGGCGAACAAAAATAATACCGATCAAACGAATCGGAATAATAGCCGCCCAGCGCAGACGCCAGCGCAGACGCGCCGCCTTCGGCAAACACCGTATGAACCGATGCCTGCGCGCCGGCGTACGACAATGTCAAATCGGTGGGGATCGCAAAAACACGGACGGTTTTTTCATCCAAATCAACAACAGTCCGGATCAGAAAGTCGACGCGATCCCCTTCCCCGCAGCCGAAAAGCAGATCGCACGAGCCGGACAGAACCGGCGGCTGGGTGGTTTGAACAACAGAGCCGAACGCATCCGTAGAAGGGGCTTCGGTCTGCGAAGGCTCGGAGGGCGCCGTTTCAGAACCGATGCGGCGGATCAGAAAATACGCCAGCGTCAGCACGATAACCAGAAAAACCACGACAAAGCCTTTCAAAAAGGCAGCGCTCTTTTTCCGATCCATGATATGCCCCCCGTCTTCAGGATAAAATAGTATACTCATAATTATTATACCTTTTTTTTCCGTTTTACGCAAGAGACAAAAGCCAAAAAGAACAGCTTTTCCCAAAAGTGATGCAGCCAAACCGCTCACTATGCAGGCAGACACATCCCCTTATTCGGAACAAACAAAAAAACCGCCGAAGGAATGCCCTTCGGCGGTAGTAAT
Organism: uncultured Clostridia bacterium; assembly: GCA_944380845.1. Taxonomy (GTDB): domain Bacteria; phylum Bacillota; class Clostridia; order Oscillospirales; family Acutalibacteraceae; genus RGIG2774. The sequence goes on from CALWIU010000064.1 coordinate 11,932, forward strand.
ACAATTAAAAGGCGGCGAATGCCTCGCGCAGCGTAAGAATGATTTCATTCAGAATATCCATGACCGTATCAAAAAAATCAAGGATCGTTTCAAACGAAAACACATTATGCACATCGTCCGGAAGCACCAAAGAGCCGGTACCCGCAATCGGCGTGCCGTCATAATCCGAAGTAAACTGTGACAACCACGAAATCATGCCATTGGGATAAGTCAGCTTGACCGTTTTGCCGGTTCCGTCCACCGTGGACATATAGGGATAGTCGCCGTTATCGATGGAGAACATATCATAATTTACCGCGAACCACGCGTGATGCGAACTGGAAGTACGGCTTCCGTCCGGATAGCAGACCTTCGACAGCGTGGAAAAACGGCAGGCTGCCGGATCGTCGCTTTGCGCGATGATCTTTTTCCAGGTCGGCGTAACAGAAGTATAATAATTGACCAGCGGATCCAAAACGCCGGATGTCAGCCAAATCGGCAAGCCATGCAAATTGGCGGCATTCTCTTCGTCTATGTTCCACGCCGGGCAGATGGGGAACGCTGCGGCAAACATTTCCGGATAGGCTGCGCTCATTTTCAGCGTCATTTTACCGCCCATGGAAAAACCGCCGATATAAATACGGGTCACATCGATGGTGTCACGGTTTTTGGCGATAAAATCATCGATCGTTGCACGAAGCGGCTCGACCATGCTGTCATCCCAGAAAATCATCTTCTCTTCCAGAGAACGGGGCGCAAGGATGTATGCGCCGCCCTCCGGGGAAAAGCGCGCCTGGAATTCAGCGCTGGTCCAATAGGCGATGTTGTTGTTGATGACCTGCTTGCCTTCATAGGCGCCTTCGCTCATACCGTGCAGCCAGATCACCAGCGGATACTTCCCGCTTTTTCCATTTTCAACCGGGGAATAATAGCGGTAATCCAAAGTGTAGCCGTTGGTTTCAGGACCCACGCCTTTGACGAACTGTCCCTGCAGCGCCTCAAGGCCTGCGGAAAGCGGCAGAGCGGTTTCTCCGGCGGCGCATGCACTCAGCGGCAGCGCGCTGAACAGCAGCAGCGCCGAAAGCAGAAAAGCAAGAATACGATTCTTTTTCATAACATGCCTCCTGATTCTTTTTCGGACGAATATCCATCCGTCAATCGTTTACAAGGCTATTATACAGCATTTGTCGATCAATGTCACGCAAAATTTTCGATTTGCGCTGAATTTTTTTACATTTCTCCCAAAAGCCGCAGCAGCTCGTCGCCGACACGCTGCGCGGATGACCCGTCGGTAACGGAATGAACCCGTTCGGCGATTTGCTCGCGTTCCTCTTTTTTGGGATCTTCTCCGTTTTTGATGTGCGTGAGGAACAAAAGAAAATCATCGGCGTTTTGGATATATTCGCCTTTTAAAATCGTCAGCGGATCAGGATAAACAAAGCCGCGCTTTGCCTTGTACGCATCCAAATCGGCAATGGTCAGCCCGATGGGTTTATGACAAAGCAGATAATCATAATAAACAGAGGAATAATCGGTCACCAGCCCGTCACATTCCCCCAAAAGAGAATAAAGCTGGACGCCTTTTTCCCGCAAAGTTTCATCGGTAATAACCCGCAGATTGGGAAGGGACAAATTCGCCAGAACGGAAAGATCCTGCGACGGATGCGGTTTCATCAAAAGCAGGCAATTATTTTCCTGTAAGAACTGGTTGACTTGCTCTAAATCCGCCCCGGTCTCCAATGCCGGAAATCCGGTGCCGTGCGCCTCCATCTCAAAACTGCGCGCGGTCTTTTGCTGTGCAGCTGTCTCCCGCTGACGGAAAGTCGGCAGCCAGAAGATCACCTTGTCAAATCCAGCCAGCCCCATACGCCCTTTGGCATCGCTGCTGTGAAGCAGCAAATCATTACGCGGGAACCCGGTATAGATCAGCTTTTCCGGCGACACATGGAAATCTTCACAATACTTTTCGGTAAAGAAATCCGAAACGCAGACACAGGCGGTGCAGCGATCATTGATGCAATATGTGCCAGAAGATCGCTTCAGCGGCATTCCATGCTGCAAGCAAAGTGAAATGCGCCCATGACCATACGAGCCCAACAGCTGGTTGCTGTAAACCAGCGCTTTGGCTGTTGCGATGGTATACATATATTTCAGTTTATCAATCACACTTTTGGCGTCTTTGGAATAAGTCAAAAAGCGGACATTTTCTCCCGACAAATCAGGGCAGCGGCTTTTCTCTTCTGTCAGCCAGATGAACTGATATTTTTCCTGCAAACCCTTTTCCAGTAAATACCGGTAAACCGGATAAGCATTGCAGGACATCTCCGGATGGCTTTCAAAAACGATCCGATCCCGAGTCGGCAGACAGGCGAAACAGCGCATAATCCATTCATAAACTTCGTCCCTGAACGCCGCGCCGAAGCCGATTTCGCCGATCTGACCGCGTATATGCACATACTTTTCGTACAATTCAGGAAAACGGAGGGCAAACCAGCTGACTGTCAAAATCTTCCGTTCATGCAAACGCAAGCCGGGCTTTTTTACGGCTCGTTTGTAAAAGAAGGCAAAATGATCCGCAAGACGGTTTTTCACCTTACCATAATACATCCCGCTTGTCACACATTTGGAAAAAGTCATCAACGACGCATCCAACGCACACATTGAAGCGCGGGATGCCAATTCGTCCAGACCCTTTTCCTCAAAAAATACCACGCGGTCATAAAAAGCCGTTTCCCGATCCAGATTTTTCAAACTGAACCGGCTGCCGGTGATACTTGCTTTATGCTTGATGTAGGTATAGTAATGTTTTGTTGTGGATACGATCTTCTGACAACGATACACAACCTCATGAATGCGGGATTCATCCTCATTGATTCTGCCTAACGGAAAAAGAATGCCGTCAAACAGAGCGGTTTTAAAAATCTTATTGGTGACCGTGCAGTAATAATTTGCGTTGGGTTCGGTCAGTTTTTTTAAATATTGAATATTTGTCAGCGTTTCATTTTTTACCGGAGAAGTCAGGTTGAGCTTATCTATGGGAACGCCCTCATGGTCGACATAGAATATATTACCAACCACCATATCGGCATTATTTTCCACAAGAATGGCCATCATTTCCGAAAAAGTTTCCGGCAGGATCAAATCGTCACTATCCATGAAATAAAGATATTCGCCTTTCGCTTCCGCTAACAGACGATTGCGTGCAGCGGAAACCCCGCCGTTGGGAGTATGAATCACGCGGAAACGGCTGTCCTTTTCACAGAACGCATCGGCGATTGCCGGACTGCGATCGGTCGAACCGTCATCTACCATAATGACTTCAAATTCCCGGCAGGTCTGACAGGCTACCGATTGCAGCGTTTTTTCCAGATAGTTTTCTACATTGTAGATGGGCATCAATACGCTGAGCATAAAGTACCTCCGTTCACAGAATCGCTTTTTCAAAAGATGACAGAAAATGTTCCTGTATCGTTGTGCAGGGACACTGCTTAAATCGGCAAAAAAAGAGGGAACCCGGCAGTGCCGCGCTCCCCTGCTTTTCGTTAAAAGACCAGTTTTTCCTCAATGTAAGAGACAAGCTGATCCATCGGAAGGCGTACCTGCTCCATCGAATCACGATCACGGATCGTAACGCAGCCATCCTCCGCGCTGTCAAAATCATAGGTCACACAGAACGGCGTGCCGATTTCATCCTGACGGCGGTAACGCTTACCAATGGAACCGGCGTCGTCATAGTCGGTATTAAAATGCTTTGCCAGTTTTGCATACAGCTCCTGCGCCGGTGCGGCGAGCTTTTTAGACAGAGGCAGCACCGCACATTTGACCGGCGCCAAAGCAGGATGGAAATGCAAAACCACACGCGTGTCGCCTTTCGCTTCATCTACGACCTGTTCGTCATAGGCTTCGCACAAAAAGGCCAGAGCTACGCGGTCAGCACCCAGAGAAGGCTCGACCACATAGGGAATATAGCGTTCATTGGCTTCCTGATCGAAGTATTCCATGCTTTTGCCGGAAGTCTGCTGATGGCGGGTCAGGTCAAAATCCGTGCGGGACGCCACGCCCCACAACTCACCCCAGCCAAAGGGGAACAGATATTCAATATCCGTTGTGGCATTGGAATAGTGAGAAAGCTCCTCTTTTTCATGGTCGCGAAGGCGCATGTTTTCTTCCTTCATGCCCAAAGACAGAAGCCAGTTTTTGCAGGTATCTTTCCAATAAGAAAACCATTCCAGCTCTGTGCCGGGTTTGCAGAAAAATTCCAGTTCCATCTGCTCAAACTCACGGGTACGGAAAGTAAAGTTACCCGGAGTGATTTCATTGCGGAAGGATTTTCCGATCTGTGCAATGCCGAAAGGAACTTTTTTGCGGGTCGTACGCTGCACATTCAGGAAATTGACAAAAATACCCTGAGCGGTTTCCGGGCGCAGATAAATTTCATTCTTTGCCTCTTCGGTAACCCCCTGAAAGGTCTTGAACATCAAATTAAATTTGCGAATATCGGTAAAATCACATTTGCCGCAATTCGGACAAACAATATTATGCTCCTTGATATAGGCGCTCATCTGCTCAAAGCTCCAGCCCGCCGGATTTACGCCGGTGCTTTCGATCAACTGATCGGCACGATGGCGGGTTTTGCAGGATTTGCAGTCCATCAACGGATCGGAAAAACCGCCCACATGACCCGAAGCGACCCAGACCTGCGGATTCATCAGGATCGCGCAGTCCAGTCCGACATTATGGGGCGACTCACGGACAAATTTTTCCCACCATGCCTTTTTTACATTATTCTTAAACTCGACACCCAAAGGACCATAGTCCCATGTATTGGAAAGACCGCCGTAAATTTCACTTCCAGCATATACAAAGCCCCTGCCTTTGCAAAGGGCGACGATTTTTTCCATGGTTTTTTCGCTGTTTTGCATACTGCATCCTCCAATGGCTATATTCCTGTTTATTTTACTCTCCCCCGGAAAAAAAGTCAAGAAATAAAATAGGTGAACAGCCACTTTTACACGCGTGCCCTGGCGTACCGCATAAAAAAACGGCAGCCTGCCGCATAGGCTGCCGTTGTTCCCGAAAAGCGGGATAGAAAGGATGTTTCCTGTTAGGCTGCCGCCAGCATGGACAGCAGATCCTGCAAAGAAGCAACAATACGCTCAAACATATATTTCAGGCTGGTCAGGAAACCGGATAAAACCAGCGCCGCGTCCTCCGCAAAACCGAAGTCGGGGTACTGCACGGAATAGGCCTCATATTCTGAAAGATCGCTTTCGGAAAGTTCGATCACACCGTATCCGCGAATGGCGTCGTCACCGTAAGAAGAAAAGGTAATGCCGGGCATCTGGATAAAATCGATTCCCTGATAAGAGCCGACAAAGCTGTTGACATGGTCATGACCGGTAACAATGCCGACCACATCACCGCGGGACAGGAAGGTATCAAACTGACCGCCGTTTACTGTCGGCGGGCAGGGGAACTCGCCCAAATAACCTTCAGCGGAATCGTTCAATTCCAACGCATAGGTTTTGCCCATATACTCGCGGGTATTCGTATCTCCCGCCTCGGCTTCGCGCAGGCACTCATAAACCTCAGGCACCACGATGTGCTGGAATACCAGAGAAGGAACCTTGTGGCCGACCTGGGCTTCGAGCGCTTCACTGGTCCGGACATACCAGTCAAGCTGATCCTGATGGACATAATCGTAACCGCCGTTGACCTCGTCATACATATTGGAATCGATCATCCAGATATTATAGACGATCTCGCTGCCATCGGAAGAATAAACCGGAATGTTGCAGTTGCCAGTGCCTGTAAGGGCAGGGTCGGCATCATAACTCAGGCATCCGGGATAAGACTGGTAATACGCAAGCATACTCTCTTTTGAAAAATGCTCGCCGTCATGGTTGCCGAAAGTTACGGCAAAAGGAATTCCGCGGGAAACCACAGGCTCAATGATCTGATCGATCGCCGCTTCGTTCAGCGGCTTTAGACCCTGTACGACATTATCACCGGTAAAAACGACCAGATCCGGCTGCTCATTGTCAAGCGCCTTATTCATCATTTCCACCATTCTGCCATCCGCAAAGACATCATCCTGACAATCCGCAAAGACAACGATTTTCAGTTGACCGTTGTTAAATTGCAGCTGCGGCGTTTCGGCAGCGCCGGTTTCCGCCGAAGCAAAAACCATGCAGCTCAGCGCCATTACCAGAGAAAGCAGCAGGGCAAGAATTTTTTTGCTCATTTTTTTCATATCTAATCTCCACCTGTCTGTATCATTTATTTGTATTTACAGTAATTTGATCAAAAAAGCTGTTCAAAAATAATCATCAAGCTGGAGAACAGCCCGCTCAGCCTTTTGATGAAGCCGGTAAATACATTTTCATCGGGATACATCGATGCATACGACACCGTATCATACGAATAGGCTGAAAGGTCGGATTCATCCAGTGTAATCACACCATAGCCGTGTACATCCCCGTAGCTGTCCAAAGCCGCATTCGCCGTTGGGCAGGAGATCAGATCGATGCCGCCCTCATGATGGGCAACCATCGCATTGACATGGTCGTGACCGTTTACCACCGCAACCACATCACCGCGCTCCTGCAGCACCGCAAACTGACCGCCGTCCTGCGCCGGTGCGCCGGGAACGCCGCCGGCAAAGCCTTCCACATCCGCGCCCTCAATCAGCCTGTTCGTATATAGCTTGCCCATATATTCCCAGGTAACGGTATCTTCGGGGGTGGCTTCCTGTACAAAGTCATAGATTTGCGGCAGCGGAATATGCTGGAACATCATGGAAGGCACTTTATGCCCCACCTGTTCTTCCAGCGCAATGCTGGTTTCCCGGTACCAGTTCAGCTGATCCTCGTGGACATGGTCATAGTACGCGCCGACTTCCTCGTCGTAGTTATTGGCATCCAGGAACCAGAGATTATAAACAATCTCGCTGCCGTCCGAAGAATAGACCGGCACATTGCAGTTGGCAGTACCGAAAATTTCGGGATCCGCGTCATAGGTCAGGCAGCCGGGGAAGGATTGATAAAAGGCGAGCATTTCGTCCTCGGAACGGGCTTCGCCGTCATGATTACCAAACACAAAGGAAAAAGGAATCCCGCGCGAGGTGACCGGCTCTACAATCTGGCGAATGGCCGCTTCGTTCAGCGCCTTGCCGACCTGCACCACATTATCGCCCAGAAAAACAACCAGATCCGGCTGCTCGGCGTCCAGCGCGTCGTTAATCATTTGAATCATACGACCGTCCGGTACAGCGCCGTCCTGACAATCGGCAAGCAGCAAAATCTTCAGCTGCCCATTGTTGAATTTTAATACCGTATCGTCCCCTTCCGCCGCCAAAGCACTGGTCATCATGCCAAAGGCCAATACCAGCGAAAGCAGCAGGGAAAGCAGCCGTTTTCCGTATTTTCGCATAAAATCTACCTCCGTTTCCATCGATTGCTATTGAAGATTTTAACAAAAAAAAAAAAAAAAGTCCATAGTTTTATAAAATTTTATAAAGCTAAACCAAAAAACAGTTTCCACGCCTGCCGGCGTTGCGCCGTGGTGAACACCCGTTGCTTGCCGGAGCATAAGAGATATGCTATGATAT
>CALWIU010000065.1 GCA_944380845.1 uncultured Clostridia bacterium
CGGTTTGTTTTCGGCATTTGGCTGCTGCCGTTTTCCACTTTCTTAAAATTTGAAAGGCAAAATGCGTCTGTTTTATAAAACTGTAAAAAACAGGAAAAATATACCTGCAAGCCACAGCGGACACGGAAAACAACTGTACTTTTTTCTATCTACAAACAAAAGGAGCCCCCACCATAAAAGAACAAAGGGGGCGAGCCATAAAACGGAAAGGACACAGGGAGATTCCAAAAAGTGGCAAAGACTGCCAGCAACTTGACAAAAAGTATGGTATAATTTTCTTGAAAAAGTTTCGGATTTGCTGTAGTATTCGCCGCTGAAACCGTAGTATATAGGTGAAGCCGGAAAGGAGGCAGTGTGATGATAGACGATGAAAAAATTATAGAAATGTTCTTTGATCGATCGGAGCAAGGCATACGAGAGCTGGACATGAAATACGGAAAGATCTGTCACAACCTCTCATTCAACATTGTGAACAACAGGCAGGACGCGGAAGAATGTGTCAATGACGCATATTTAGGCGCATGGAACACCATTCCTCCGGCACACCCTAACCCGCTGCTCAGCTATATCGTGAAAATCGTTCGGAATGTCTCACTCAAAAACTATTGGACAAAGAAAGCCGCCAAACGAAACGGACACTATACAATTGCCTTGGAAGAAATCGAAGGCTGTATCGCAGACCAGAAAACCGTGGAAGATGCAATCGAAGTCAGAGAATTCGCTCGTGTTCTGGAAAAATTTTTGGACACGCTGACCCTCGAAAATCGCGTTATCTTCATGCGCCGCTATTGGTTTGCCGACAGCTACAAAGACATAGCCGAGCTTATGGGACTTTCGGAAAAAAACATTTCCGTCCGTCTGACCCGTATCCGCGAAAAATTAAAGCAGTATTTGAAAGAAAGAGAGGTATTCATATGAACGCAAAGAAGTTTTCCGACGCCATGAGCGAACTTGACCCAAAATATGTTGATGAAGCTCTCAACTACAAGAAAAAAGCAAAGAAGCCCGGCTGGATAAAATGGGGCGTGCTGGCAGCGTGCCTTACCGTATTGATTGTTGGTGTTTTTTCTGTCAAGCAACAAAGAAATCAAATTTCATTATCCAGTAATTCTACCAATGTAACCGCCTACTATACCAACAATCCGTTTCTTGTTGCGAACAGCAGCGACAGTCTCGTTTTTCTGACCGAAGAAGAACTATTCACCACCTTCAACACGGCAATTTTTAAGGGAACTGTATCAGAAATCAGAAATATTATTTTGAATTTCAACGGAGATAAGGCTTATCGTGCCATCGCAGAAATTACAGTTGAACAGGTTTACCGTGGTCCTTGCAGCGCAGGCGATACGCTTTCCGTCCTGCTTCCGTGTCCGCTTATCAAGGGATTTTGGGCGACAGATACAAGCACGGTTTCAGCTATGGAAGCAGGCACTACTGGCATATTCATGCCGATGATATATGACGATGAAAACTCTTTTTGGGAACAAAATGGAGCCAAGTTAGATAAAAGGGATCTCGCAGGCTATGGCTTTGCGGACGGCGAGCGATTCGCGTTTCTTGAAACTGAAAATGGCCTTATTTTTTCCAAAGAGGCGTATAGCAGCATAGCGAATGCAACAACCCTTGCTGAAATCGAAGATTACATTGAGACAATGCTTGAAAGTCCTGATCGTGAAGAAGCGTAGTCACAATTTCTTGAAACCCAACACAAAAAGGCAGCCGAGAAAATCGACTGCCTTTTTTTTCATGCATGCGGACAGGAAGGAGCGACCGCCCATGACGGAACAAGAAAGAAAAACCGCGAGGAAGTGACCGCCGGGCTTGAGGACGGAAAGAAGAACCGCAATTTGGATGCCGGGGAAAGAGGTTTCGGCATCGATCACTCTTCCGTTGTTGCCTCCACGAGAGAAGTGGAAGCGATTCCGTCCGTATGCTCTGCGATGAGCTTCACATCATCCGTTTCATCGGAGGAAACGGGTGGAATCCGATACGCTTCAACAGGGGTGAGATCGGCTGCCGGATTCAGAAGCACATAAAAGTGAGTCGTTGTTACTGCCTCCCCCTTGTCAAGGAATTTCAGGGCGACGGCAACATCATTGGAAACACCGTTGATTGTATAAACTTCGCCGCGAAGCTTTTCCGTTTCGTGAATCCATTCGCCGGCCGCATTCTTCCAACCCGCCGTGACAAGGACATCTGAGATTTTATTCCCGATTTTATCTTCTGCAATTACCTTGCCGCCAACATAGGAGGAAAAAGGACCTTGATCGATACTGTAAAAATATCCTTTTTCATAGGTTTCTTCACTGCCACCGGGAAGAAAGGAAACCGTGCTGTCGCTAAACAGCAGTGAAACAGCTGCAACTACCGATACAAGCAGAACGGCAAAGCAAGCCGCAAGAAAGCCCCCCTTGTGCCAGGACTTCCTCTTTATGGTTCTGGTTTGACAGGCGCCAGCGATCAAATCATCATCAATAGAACTGACGGCACTTGCGATTCTTGATGTTTTCATAATGCAATCCCCTGCCTGATTAAAAAATCTTTTAATTTCATTCGGGTACGATACAACATATTTTTGACCTTGCTTTCGGTAAAATCATATCGCTTTGCAATCTCGCCAATCGAGTCAAAGAAAAAATATTTTCGGATAAACACATTGCGGACATCCTCTTTTTCGCTTCGCAGAAAGTCGCTGATCAACTTGCCGATCTCTTCGTCATTTGCCCCATCGGCAACGCTTTCATCGGGCAATATTTCCGCCAGTTCATCAAGCGAAACAAGGATTCCCTGGGATCGCTTTTGCCTTGTCATTGATTCAAGCCGTTTAAGCGATTGATTTCTTGTGATCTTGCAGATAAACGACAGTAAGTGATTCGGTCGGGTAGGCGGAATGGCATTCCAGACGCCGATATAAGCATCGTGCACGCACTCCTCCGCGTCTTCCTGATTATTCAAAATGTTATAAGAAATCTGACGACAGAGCCTTCCATATTTCAAATCCGTCTGTTTGATTGCTTCTTCATCTCGTGAAAAATACAATTCGATGATCTCATGATCATTCAAGATCGGTTACCTCCCTATTGCAACGAAAAGCGCTTTCATCTATTCAGTACGGTTTTTTCGCTGTTCGTCTCACATTTTCCGAAAAATTTTTATTTTTATTCTGTTTCCAAAACCTTCCGTCATGATTATAGCATATTTCCTTGCCTTTTTGCTTCATCCGCTTACCATTCGGATAAAAAAACCTGGGCAATGAGCATCCCGCACCTTGCAAAACAAACAGGCTCGTATTACAGATAAAAAACGGCGCGTAAATAAAATACGCACCGATCAGCAAAAAAAAGCCCTATCAACCCCAAAAGATGGGAAGGCTGCCATATTTTTACGCAGGCACCGCAAAATC
>CALWIU010000066.1 GCA_944380845.1 uncultured Clostridia bacterium
ACCCTTCTTTGCTGTTTCGCTGTTTATAAACGGCATCTGCTAAAACTGCCGCCTGCCTGCAAAGAGATATATTATGAACACGCAGGATATCCGCGCCTTTTTGAATGGCGGTGACGCAAACCGCCGCCGTTGCAGGATCACGATCTTTTGCCTGAGCGACACCGGTCAACTCACCAAGAAAACGCTTGCGGGAAAAGGCAGACAGCCAAAAAATATCTTTGCGGCGAAGCTGATCAGAAGCGCGAAGCAGGGCAAGATTCTCTTCTGTATTTTTCGCAAAACCAAACCCGGGATCCAGGCAAAGCTGCTCTTTTCGTAAACCAAAGGATAAAAGACGGGCAAGATTTTCCTGAAAAAAGAAAGCGGCATCCTCAACAACGCCGCCATCTTTCGTCTGATACTTTCCCTGCTCGCTTCGCCGGTACATAAGAACATAGCCACAGCCGGATTCGCGTACCAATTCCGCCATTTCATCGCTCGGTGCGCCGCTGACATCGTTAATGATCGAAGCGCCTGCTGCGACAGCATAGCGCGCCGTTTCAGGATAAATCGTATCGACAGATACGGGGATCACCAGCCTGTGGCAGATCTTTTCAAGAAAAGACAGCCGGCGAATCTCCTCTTGTGCCGACACGGGCTCACTGCCGGGGCGGGTGGACATGGCACCGACATCGATCAGGTCGGCGCCCTGCTGCTGCATTTCCAGCGCATGGTCAATCGCTTTTTCCTCGGAAAAAAAATCTCCGCCGTCGGAAAAAGAATCCGGCGTAAGGTTCAAAATCCCCATCAAAAAAGTTTTCCGGCCTCTGACAAAGGAAAAATGATTGCCGCTAAAGCGCGTCGGATTTTGATTTCTCATGATTCTTCTTCCCGATAGCCCATCAGCTTCAACGCTTCTTTCGCTGCCTGCTGTTCTGCTTTTTTCTTGCTTTTCCCTGTGCCCTTGCCGATTACATTACTGTTCAAATGCACTTCAACTGTAAACCGGCGATCATGCGCGGGACCGAACTCCTCCACCAAAACATAATCCAGATGTTCTTCCGGATTCTTCTGAATAATCTCCTGAAGCATGGTTTTATAGTCGTTCATTGGCTCAGCCGTAATTTCTTCACCAGTTAAAAAATGCAAAATAAAGGAACGCGCAGGTTCGATTCCGCCATCCAGATAAATGGCGGCAATCAACGACTCAAAGGCGTCCGCCAAAATAGACGGCCGCTCCCTGCCGCCGGTATGCACCTCGCCTTTGCCTAACAGCAGATAATCACCGAGAGAAATGGATTTTGCAAAGCGATACAAAGATTTTTCACAGACCTCTGCTGCCCTGCGTTTGGTCAGATCCCCTTCCGGCTGCTCTTTCATCAGATGATATAAATAATCAGCGGTCACAAAGCCCAACACGGAATCACCTAAAAATTCCAGGCGTTCATTGCTCGCGCATCCGCCTTTTTCGTTGGCGTAGGAAGAGTGCGTCAAAGCGTTGCGCAAAAGGGATTCATTCTGGAAATGATACCCGATCACATCCTGAAGATCTTTCATCAATTTTCCCCATCCTTTATCTTTTCTGTTGCGGCCGCATGATCGCTTTCTACGGCAAGATTTTCAGCGATCAGCCCGACGACCTTCTTTTCACAGCATTCCTTTGCCTGACGCACGGCATTCATAAAGGCGCGTGCATCCGAGGAGCCGTGCGCCTTAATAACCGGCGCCTGCAGCCCCAGCAGCGGTGCGCCGCCGTACTGTTTATAATCCATTTTGCTCTTGAATTCATCCAAACCTTTTTTGACAAACAATGCGCCCATGATCGTCAGGGCATTCTTTTTAAACATTGCTTTGATGTTCTTGGAAAGCGTGCCTGCCACACCTTCATACATTTTCAAAATAACATTACCGGTAAACCCATCGGCAACCACCACATCGCAAACACCCAACGGAATATCCCGTACTTCCGCATTGCCGATAAAATGAATCGATTTTTCCTGTTTTAACGCCTCATAGCTTTCACGCACGAAGGGCGTGCCTTTTGTTTCCTCAACGCCGATATTGGCAAGTCCGACACGAGGATCACGAACGCCTAAAATTTCACGCATATATATACTGCCCATGGCGGCAAACTGACACAGGAATTTCGGTTCGCAAGTAACATTGGCGCCGCAATCGATCAGCATAAAAGGATCTTTATCAGAAGGCATGACCGACGCTATGGCACAGCGGCGAATGCCGTGGATCCTCTTCACAATAAAGGTGCCGCCCATCACCAGCGCACCGGTACTGCCGGCAGAAACAAAGGCGTCGCCCTCCCCTTTGGCAAGAAGAGTCAGACCGGCGGTCATGGAGGAATCCGCTTTTTGTTTTTATACCACTTTGGGATCGTCATCCATAGCAATGACACCGGGCGCATGAACAATCGAGCACCCTGTCAAATCAAATCCGTTTTCCGCAGCACAGGAACGAATTTTTTCTTCATCGCCGGTAAATAACAAATCAACGCCGTAAGCTTTTTTTGCTTGCAGCGCGCCGTCTAAAATAGCTTTTGGCGCGTTGTCGCCGCCAAAAGCATCAACGATTATTTTCATAAGTATCACTCCTGATCGATGATCTCATCTAATACAGCCAGCGCACGCTTCGCTAACGCCTCATAGCGCATTTTTTTATCACGGATTTTTTCATCAAGCGGCGGCAGTAACCCGAAGCTCGCACCCATAGGCTGAAAATCTTTCAAGCTGCGGTCGGTGATATAATCGGTCAGCGCGCCGCACATTGTGACAGACGGCAGGACAAAAGGCGGCTGTCCCTTCAGCAGGCGAACCGCATTACGCCCCGCCAAAATGCCGGACATGGCGGATTCCATATATCCTTCGACACCGGTAATCTGGCCGGCGAAAAAAAGATTCGGCTTTTTACAAAGCGCATATGTTTTTTCGAGTAATGAAGGTGAATGAATAAAGGTATTGCGGTGCATGACGCCGTAACGCACAAACTCCGCGTTGGCAAGCGCCGGGATCAGCGAAAAGACGCGTTTTTGCTCCCCGAATTTTAAATTGGTCTGAAAGCCAACCAAATTATACATACTGCCATCGGCATTTTCTTTCCGCAGCTGAAGAACCGCCCAGGGACGATGCCCGGTATTTGGATCGCGAAGGCCGACCGGCTTCATGGGACCAAAACGAATGGTGTCGGCGCCGCGAGCAGCCATCACTTCAATGGGCATACAGCCTTCATAAACGCCTTTACGGCGGTCAAAGGAATGAAGCTGCGCCGTTTCGGCATGAATCAGCGCGTCATAAAACAGCTCGTATTCCTCTTTGTTCAAGGGGCAATTGATATAATCATCCCCGCCGCGGTCATATCGAGACTGAACAAAAGCGTGGGACATATCCAAACTGTCTGCCGAAACGATCGGTGCGGCAGCGTCATAGAAACTTAAAAACCCACCGGTCTGTTCAGAAATTTTATCACTCAGTGCCTGGGAGACAAGCGGACCGGCAGCAATAATCACCGCGTCGGCTTCCGGGATGTCAGTTACTTCCCTGCGCACAAGATGGAGATTTGGCTGCGCCAGCACACGAGAAGTAACCAGAGCGGAAAAAGCATGGCGATCGACCGCCAGCGCACCGCCTGCCGGTACCCTCACTTCTTTTGCACAGGGCACCGTCACACTGCCCAGACGCAGCATTTCTTCTTTTAAAAGTCCGGCGGCAGAGCCGAGCCTTTCTGCTTTTAGAGAATTGGAACACACCAGCTCCGCTAAGTTTTCGCTTTCATGCGCATCCGAAAAGCGCAGGGGCTTCATTTCATACAGAGTGGTATCAAAACCGGCGCGAGCCGTTTGTACAGCGGCTTCACACCCTGCAAGACCGCCGCCAACCACTATGACTTTTTTTTCAGGATTCATCACTTTCTTGATTCTCTTCCTTCTGCGCCTTCGCGCCCTTGCGCCGGGAAGGTGCTTTTTCCTCGTAACCGCAGCCTTCTTTGTGACATTTGATGATGCCGCCGCGGGCTTTAAACAAAGACGAACCGCATTTCGGGCAATGGCTGTCCTTAACCGGCACATCCCAAGTCATAAAGTGACATTCAGGATAATTGGAGCAGCCATAAAAGGTATACCCTTTTTTGGTTTTTTTGGCAATGACATCCCCGCCGCACAGCGGACATTTTGCGCCGGTCTGTTCCACATAGGGTTTTGTATTTTTGCACTCAGGGTAACCGGGGCAAGCCAAAAACTTGCCGAAGCGCCCGACTTTGACAACCATCATGCGGCCGCATTTTTCACACGGGATATCCGTTTTATCTTCTTCCAGTTCAATTTTCACACCCTGCATGGATTCTTTTGCTTTTTGCAGGGTGACATCAAAATCATCATAAAAATCATGCAGCATTTTAATATAATCCAGATCGCCTTTTTCTACTTCGTCCAGATTATTTTCCATTCCTGCGGTAAATTTGGTATTTACAATTTTCGGGAATTTCGCTTTCAAAAGATTGGTTACCGCCGTGCCGAGTTCAGTCGGTTTCAGGGATTTGTTTTCTCTGACAACATATCCACGGCGTGAAACGATCGTAGAAATAATGGAAGCATATGTGCTGGGGCGTCCGACGCCGGTTTCTTCCAGTTTTTTAATCAAGGATGCTTCGGTGTAGCGCGCAGGCGGCTGGGTAAAATGCTGAAGACCTTTCAAATCCTTACACTTAAGCGTCTGGTCCTTTTCCATTGCGGGCAATGCGCCGGCATCCTCCTCCGAATCCATACCGTCGTCATAAAGAACCGTATACCCGTCAAAACGCACCGTATAGCCGCTGACGGCAAATTGACAATACTTTTCCCCATTCTTTTCACGGTCTTCGTCGCCGACCGCATGGATATCCACTTTCACGGTATCCTGCACACAATTGGCCATCAAGCTGGCAATAAACCGTTTCCAGATCAGAGAATAAATTTTAAATTGATCGTTTGTCAGTGAACTTTTCACCCGCTCCGGCGTTAAGTTCGGCATCGTCGGACGGATCGCCTCATGACCATCCTGTGCGCCGGCACGGATCTTAAAATAGCGCGGTTTTTCAGGAAGGTATTTTTCTCCGTATGCCGTGCGGATAAAATCATTTCCCTGCGCACGGGATTCTTCGGAAATACGAAGGGAGTCGGTTCTCATATAGGTAATCAAGCCCACTGAACCAATATCCTGAACTTCTACGCCCTCATACAATTCCTGGGCAATACGCATGGTTTTTTGCGCAGTATATCCCAGCCGGCGGGAAGCCTCCTGCTGTAAGGTCGATGTAATAAACGGCGGCTGCGGCTGCTTTTTACGAGTGCCTTTTTTTACGCCGGCAACGGTATACACAGCATGATCCAGCCGCTTCAGATAGCGATCGGTCTGTTCCTTGTTTTTCAGCTCAACTTTTCCGGTTTCATCGCCGATAAAGGCTGCTTTAAAGGCTTTGCGAGACGATGGAGCGGTCAGAGAGGCTTCAATGCTCCAGTATTCCTCCGGAACAAAAGCGTTAATCTCCTCTTCCCTGTCAACGATCAAACGAACCGCAACGCTCTGCACTCTGCCGGCAGAAAGTCCCCGGCGGATTTTCTGGGAAATAAAGGGGCTTAACCGATAACCGACCAAACGATCCAAAATACGGCGCGCCTGTTGCGCGTTCACGATATCCATGTCGATTTTAGACGGATGCTCCATGCCGTTTTGCACGCTTTTTTTGTTGATTTCATTAAACTTAACGCGTTTCGTTTTATCGATATCCAGCCCCAGCAGTGTTGCCAAATGCCATGAGATTGCCTCTCCTTCACGATCCGGGTCGGTGGCAAGATAAACTTCATCGGCTTTTTTGGCATCGGCGGTCAATTCAGAAATCAATTTTTCTTTTCCTTTGATAACCGCGTATTTCGGCGTAAAATCCTTTTTGATATCTACACTGAGCTTAGACGGATACAGGTCGCGCACATGCCCCATGGATGCCTTGACCTCATAGTCACTGCCCAGATATTTTTTTATGGTTTTCGCCTTTGCCGGCGACTCAACAATAACAAGTTTTGACATATATTATGAACCCTTTCGGTTTAGTTTTCAAATTCAGATACGATACCGGTTGTTTTCATCTTTGCAGATGACGCCCTGGAGCTCCATGGACAGCAGCGCAGACAGCAGAGACGGAATATCCATTCCCGTTTTCGCCGCTAAATAATCGGTATCAGAAGAGTCTTCCGTTTGCAGCAGCTCCCAGATTTTTTTCTCATTCACAGATAGATGCGCAGGCGGGATCTTCTTTGGTTTTTCCTCAGGAGCTCCACCTGAATTTTCAGCCGGAACCGGCTGTTCTTTTGGCGGCGCTGTCGCTTCTTCCCGATGCAGGGAAAGGGACTGCGGAACCTTTTGCGCTTTTTTTAAATCCAGCGCTCCGCCATACATATATGCGTATTCCTCCAAAATATCCATCGCATCAAAAACGGGCTTCGCACCGTCGTGAATCAAATGGTTGCCGCCGGTAAACGCGGAATTGGTGATATTTCCCGGCACAGCAAAAACATCTTTCCCGTACTGAGAGGCGTAACGCGCGGTAATCAGCGCGCCGCTTTTCTGGTTCGCCTCAACAACGACGACCCCTAAAGTTGAAGCGGCAATCAATCGGTTGCGGATCGGGAAATTCGCTTTGGTGACCGCATAACCGGGCGGATATTCTGAGACAAGCGCCCCATGCAGGGCAATGGCACGGCGCAGGGAACGATTGCTTTTGGGATAGTCAGCGTCAAGTCCGGTGCCAAGATAGGCAACGGTCTTGCCCTTGGCGCAAAGCGCACCGTAATGACTGTTGCTATCGATACCAATTGCACAGCCGCTGACAACCGTCATACCAGCTGCGGCAACAGCATATGCCAATCTGCGGGCGACCTCTTTCCCGTAAGCGGACGCATTGCGCGTACCGACAAAACCTATCGCCAGTGATTTTCCAATAAGCGACGGATCTCCGTTTACATAAAGAACCAGCGGCATGGAATCCAGAATCCGAAAAGAATCCGGATACGCTTCACAATCCGGCGTGATGATATGCCAGCCATTGTCGCTGCAACGCTTTTGCACCGGATACGATTGCGATGGACTGACCTGGGTCATGCGTTTTTTGACCGCAGCGGGAATTAACATATCCAATTCCCGCGAACAAAGTGCGTTATAGACCGACTCCGGCTCTTTGTAAAAACCCAAAATCGCTGCCGTATTTGCTCCGGGGCCAAGTGCCGATTGCAGCCAGATCCAATATTCGCTGCCAACTTTTTTCACGGACGCATCAGCTCCCACATGATGATCGCCGCGGCAGCCGCAGCATTCAAAGATTCTGCTCTGCCGAGCATGGGAATGGTAACTTTTTGATCGCAAATTGAGAGAATTTGTGTGGAAATACCGTTTCCTTCGTTTCCAACGACGCAAATCACGCCTTTTTTGCGCGATAACGACGGAAGGGGGATCGCCGTTTCATCAGGCACGCTTGCAAGAAGCGATAAGCCGTCAGACTGTGCGTGAAGAAGCGGCTGGGTCAAATCTTCTGAACGATACAGCGGCAGCCGGAAAAAAGCTCCCATGGAAGCGCGTAGCGCTTTCGGATGAAACGGATCACAGCCGCCGCCAACCAAAAGCCCGTTCAGACCGAGTGCTTCGGCCGTGCGGCTGATTGCGCCGAGGTTATCGGGAGTCTGGATCCGATCCAAAGCGAGATATACACCTTCTTCCGAAAAGGAAGAAAAACTTTCAGAAGGCATCCGGCAGACAGAAAAAACACCCTGCGGATGCTGTGTGTCAGATATGGCAGCCGCCAAATAATCGGAAATTTCGTATACCGCCTCGGAAGAATCAAAAAGCAAAGTCAGATCAGCAGCATATTTTTCCAGCGCCGAAGAAGTAACAAAGGTTTCCACAATGGCAATCCCGCTCTTTGCTGCATCCAAACAAAGGCGAACCCCTTCGGCGACAAACACCGAGCAGGCTTTTCGCTCAGCGGATGAAGCCACAAGGCGCGCCGTTTGCTTGATTTTCGGATTGCTTTTCGACGATAGAAACTGCATAAACGACTCCCAAAAATGACAAAAACACCGCTCGTCCGTTGCCTGTTTATCAGACGGAACTTTGCGGAATAAAAACGAAAACAAGGGAACACAAAAGTGCTCCCTTTCAATCAGAACTTATTGCAGAGCGGCTTTGGCCTGCTCGGTCAGCGCCGTAAAAGCTGCAGGATCGGCAATAGCGATTTCGGAAAGCATTTTCCGGTTCAGCGTAACGCCCGCTTTCTTCAAGCCGTTCATAAAGGTGGAATAATTCATGCCGTTCAACTTGCATGCTGCGGAAATACGGCTGATCCACAGACGGCGGAATTCACGCTTTTTCTGTTTTCTGCCAATGTAAGCATAATTACCGGATTTCATAACAGCCTGTTTGGCGGTCTTAAACAAACGGCTCTTGGAACCATAATAGCCCTTTGCGAGTTTGAGTACTTTATTTCTTCTCTTGCGAGTCATCAGCGCACCTTTAATTCGTGCCATAAGAATACATCCTCCTAAAATTTAATAAAAAACCGTTCAGATTATTTATAGGGAACCAAACGCTTGATCTGCTTTACATTGGTCGTGTCGGCAACGCTGACTTTACGCAAATTTCTTTTACGCTTGGTGTTCTTTTTGGTAAGGATATGAGATTTATTGGCGTGGGCACGCAGGGGCTTGCCGTTTTTGGACAGTTTAAAACGCTTTTTTGCGCCCGAATGAGTTTTGATCTTAGGCATAATAATTTCCTCCTGTTTGTTGATACAGCTTATTTCGCCGTTTTGGCGGCAAGGAACATCAGCATGGTGCGGCTCTCCATCTTGGCGGGTTTCTCAATGGAACCCACATCGGTCAGATAAGACGCGAACTTTTCCATAATTTCAATTCCGCGTTCCGGATGCGCCATTTCACGGCCACGGAAACGGATAGAAACTTTGACTTTATTGCCTGCCGTTAAAAATTTTCTGGCATGGTTGACTTTGGTTTCCAGATCATGCGTATCGATATTCAAAGAAAGCTGAACCTCTTTGACCTCGATGATGCGCTGGTTTTTCCGTGCCTCTTTTTCCCGTTTTTGCTGTTCAAAGCGATACTTGCCGTAGTCCATGATTTTACAAACCGGCGGCTTTGCATGAGGAGCAATTTTTACGAGATCAAGATTTTTCTGCATGGCAATTTTTTGCGCGTCAGCGATTGACATGATACCCAATTGTTCTCCATTGTCGGAAATGACGCGAACTTCTCTGTCGCGGATATCATCGTTGAGCTGCAATTCCTTAGTAGCGATGTTCAAGCACCTCCAAAATGATTTGACGAAAAAAACAGAGCGCAGACCAAGCCCGCACTCTCTCGAAAAAACGCCCCGGAAAGGGATCGATATAAACCACCGGAAACGAGATTCCGCAGGTGAGAACGATGCGTCTGCTTTATTGTCCCTGACAATATATCACAATTTCACCGCAATGTCAAGCCCTTTTCTGCTTTTCTTTTCTCGATATACTTTCCATAACGGAAAAGAAAAAGCGGGACAAAAAACAGGCAAATCGAAATTCCTGTTAAAGCGATCCGGCGAAAAGGCTGAGCAACCTTTTCCCCGCTCAATTATCCGGCAAAAAACAGCCGTCAACTTTTTGTATCAGAGGAAAAAATGCCGCAGGGATAATCGGCTGAACCTGACGAAGGAGAGGAACGCTCTTTTCCCAAAACAGAGGATCGTTTTTTTGATAATACTGCCAGGCAATGCCGCCTGCGATAGCGGCGATGGTATCGCTGTCACCGCCGATAGAGACAGACAGACGAATGGCGTTTTCATAATCTTCAGATTCCAAAAATGCCCGTATGGCCTGCGGCACACTGCCCTGACAAGTTTCATCAAAAGAATAGCTTCCCCTGATATCATCCAATGAAAAGGACAGATCATACCCGAGCCCCTCGACAAAGCGGCGAATTTCTTCTTTGCTATTCCCCGCTCGCGCCAAATAACCCGCACCGGCTGTCGCATATGCCCCGCGGACCCCTTCCGGATGATTATGCGTAACAGACGCGGTAATCTCAGCATAGGAAAGCGCCTGATCAAGACTATCCGCCAGATCTGCACAGGGTGACGCACGCATGGCGCTGCCATTTCCAAAGCTGTTATAGGGGCCGTCGATCTGATGCGTTAACCACAGGATAAACCTGCCGCCATATCCGCTATCGGGAAAAGCACTGCCCCACTTTCGCATACAGCGAATCGATGCCTGCGACAGATCTTCACCGATTTCCCGATGGGATAAGATTGCTTCTGCAATGGCAGCAGTCATGACCGAATCATCGGTAACGCGACAATCTGAAGCAAACAAAGGAAACATTGTTGTTTTTATATTCTGAAACTCATAAACGGAACCGGCGACATCCCCAATTATGGAACCAATCATATATGACAGCCTTTCAGTAAAATATGGTATATAGTGTTGTAGACCGTCGATACGAAACCAGTTCGAATCGACGGTCTACATCATAGACTCAATCATTCACTAAAATCCTTTTCTTTTTCCAGAATTTACAAAGGAAAGTTTATTTTTACGGTTGTTATTTTTGTCAATTTGTATACATAAAGTTTCCGTTGTATGAGGTAAAAACTTCTTATCGGCAGAACCGCACACCCGTTGTTCCTTTAGACTAAGCAGTCTTACGCATGACACGCCATTATCAGGCTGTGCAATTTTTCATGTAGCGGAGCTGTTCGCCGTTTTCGGATGTATCTTTTCCCGGGCTATCCGCGTTTTGCGCGCAGCTGCGATCTGGGAATCGGCGATAAGAAAAATCTCACTCTTTTTTCTTATTACAATCTCTATATCACTATACTGTTAGGATATCAAGGGTGACAATGACGCATGGATCAATCATCTTGTAATCGTTACTTATCATCGCCGAAAGATTCTTGCCGAAAAAACGAAGCTACCTGAAATTCCGAATTATTAAACCGTATGATCTGCAAGAAAATATCAAACTCGCTTTACGGATTTGTTCCGATTCTACGGTTCGCCCTTTGTATGAGCGGACGCACTCACAAATCAGAACATCGGACTCACTCCTTTCATTCGATTTGCTCAGAGAAAGATAACAACAGACTATTGCCGAAAAATACCTGCGCTGTCGATCGAAAACAAATGTTGAGTTCTGCTTTTGCACACATGAAGGAATTCAGCATATCAAAAGCCGTTCCTGCTATTTTGTTTTTGATGACCGGACAAAGATTCGACAACCGCACAGTGATTCACCGGAAGAATACTTTCCTCAAGCAAACAACTCGACAGGTTTTCGGTGAAGCACCAAAGCTCATATGAGAGAGCCGATAGCCGGAGTACTCATCTGAGAAAGGGGAACCGCCGCCTTCTTTACGACATTGGTTTTACTTCTCCTGAGCTTTTATCGAGATCAGAACCGGTGTTTTCGATCAGACATTTCTGCGAACCGAAGCCTTCTTTACGACCGCGGCAGAGAAAGCAGAGACAATCGATCGTGCTCATGCTTTTGCAGAAAACAAAGACAAAACCAGCGGAGCCTTCTTTACGACTCAGGGGCCGTCTTCTGAAAGAGAACCTCTCTTTTGGTAAGGGGTTTGTCTGTCTTTCTCTTTGCATCTATACTATAGCATGGATCCTTTTTCCTGTCAAGGGTTTTTTATAAAATTTTTTATATTTTTTTGATTTTTCTGTATGTTTTACCGAACAATGGATGATTTATAAACTTTTCCCTCTTCTTGAGGCAAAATGAAAAAAAGTATTGAATTTTCATTTTTAATATGGTAAACTGAAAAGGATGCAAACGCAGTGAACGGGGAAAGTAACCCGCCAAAAGCCTTACAGAGAGCGAATGTGCTGAGAAATCGCAGGCGGCGGCGCGCGTGAAGTTCCCCCGGGAGCGGTTTCGCCGAAACCGTCAGGCAGTAAGCGAGAACGGGTGATCGCCGTTATCCGATACGATGAGTGTTTGCTCTGTGCAAAAATTAGGGTGGTACCGCGGAATTTTTTCGTCCCTTGTCTTTTTTGACAAGGGACTTTTTTTGCCCCAAACACAAGCAAAACCAAAAACGGAGGAATCAAAATGAAAGAAAAGCTGGAAGCGATTCAAAACGCAGCTCTGGCGCTGATTGAGCAAGCGGACACGCCTGCTGCACTGGAGGAACTGCGCGTCAGGTTTCTCGGCAAAAAGGGCGAGCTGACTTCTATTCTCAAAATGATGGGCAAGCTCTCTGCCGAAGAGCGCCCGGTCATGGGGCAGCTTGCCAACGCCGTCAGAAGCGACATTGAAAATCATTTGGAAAAAAAGTCTACCGAACTGAAAGCAAAAGAAAAAGAACTTCGCCTTCAGGCGGAAACGCTGGATATTACCGCGCCGGGCAAGCCTGTTGAAATCGGGCATAAACACCCGTTATCAATCGTTTTGGATGAAGTAAAGGATATTTTTCTGGGCATGGGATTCCAAATCGCGACCGGTCCCGAGGTTGAGTATGACTACTACAACTTTGAGGCACTGAACATCCCGAAAGGCCATCCCGCCAGAGATACGCAGGACACCTTTTATATCACCGATAATATTTTGCTGCGCACCCAGACCAGTCCTGTTCAGGTCCGCGTGATGGAACAGCAAAAGCCCCCCATTCGCGTGATTGCGCCCGGCAGAGTTTATCGTTCAGACGCTGTAGATGCGACCCACTCCCCCATTTTCCATCAGATTGAAGGTTTGGTGGTTGACAAAGGCATTACCATGTCTGACTTAAAGGGCAATCTATTGGCGCTTGCCAAGCGCCTGTACGGCGAACAGACCCGCATCCGCCTTCGTCCGCATCACTTCCCTTTCACTGAGCCTTCCTGTGAAATCGATGTATCCTGCTTCCGCTGCGGCGGCAAGGGCTGCCCCATGTGCAAAGGCGAAGGCTGGATTGAAATTCTCGGTGCGGGAATGGTGCATCCGAAAGTCTTGCAGAACGGCGGCATCGATCCGGACGAATACAGTGGTTATGCTTTCGGTATCGGACTGGAACGACTGGTCATGTTCCGCTTCAATATCGACGATATGCGCCTGCTGTATGACAACGACATGAGATTCCTCGAGCAGTTCTAAGGGAGGGTACAACATGAATTTATCAAAAAAATGGCTGCTGGATTATGTGGACCTTTCAGTCTCCGACAAGGAATTTGCCGATGAAATGACCATGAGCGGGTCAAAAGTCGAGGGCATCACCCACGAAGGAGAAGATCTGAAAAACATTGTTGTCGGTAAAATTCTTTCGTTGACGCGTCATCCGGATTCCGATCATATGTGGATCTGCATGGTTGACGCCGGACAGGGAGAAGATTTGCAGATTGTTACCGGCGCGCAGAACCTGAGCGTGGGCGACTTTGTCCCCGTTGCGCTGGACGATTCCTATATTCAGGGCGGAAAGCATATTGTCAAAGGCAAGCTCAGAGGCGTTGAAAGCAACGGTATGCTCTGCTCCCTTGCCGAATTGGGACTGACGAAACACGATTTTCCCTACGCCATCGAAGACGGCATTTTCGTTCTGGGGGAAGACTGCGAGCGTGTGACCGGCACCGATATTCACCAGGCAATCGGTCTGGACGATACCATCACTGAATTTGAAATCACATCCAACCGCCCGGACTGTCTGTCTGTAACAGGTCTTGCCAGAGAAGCGGCGGCAACCTTTAACAAAGAGCTTCATTTAAAAACACCCGAAGTCAAATGTGAAGCCGGCGGCGATGTCAACGACTATCTGAAAGTCCGCATTGACGCGCCGGATAAATGTTATCGTTACAACGGCGCCGTCGTCACCGACATTAAAATTGAGCCGTCACCCCGCTGGATGCGGGAGAGACTTCGTGCATCCGGTGTGCGCCCGATCAACAATATTGTCGATATCACCAACTTTGTCATGCTGGAATACGGACAGCCGATGCACGCCTTCGACCTCCGCTATCTGAAAGGCAATCAGGTTATTGTCAGAATGGCAAAAGCGGGCGAAAGCATCACCACGCTGGAAGGAACAGAGCATCCCTTAAGTGAAGATATGCTCGTCATTGCCGATCAGGAAGCGCCGGTTGCTGTGGCTGGCGTTATGGGCGGCGAATACAGCGGTATCATGGACGACACGACAACCATCGTTTTTGAATCCGCCTGCTTTAACGGCTACAGTGTGCGCTCCACTGCAAAGCGTCTGGGACTGCGCACCGAAGCCTCTTCACGCTATGAAAAAGAACTGGATCCCGAAAGCTGCGGGCTGTGCCTTGCACGGGCACTGGAACTTGTTGAGCTGTTAGGCGCAGGCAAAGTCGTTTCCGGAACAGTAGATGTTTTCCCGACCCCGAAGAAAAAGATAGTTCTTCCCTTTGATCCGGAATGGGTCAACAACTTCATCGGCATCCATGTTTCCGCAGATGAACAGAAAAAGATTCTGGAAAAAATCGGCTTTGTCGTGGACGACGAGGGGATCCACACCCCGTATTTCCGCATCGACATTGAGCATCAGGCGGATATTTCTGAAGAAATCGCCCGCTTCTACGGCTATGAAAAAATCGAAGACCGTGCGCTGAGCGGCGAAGCGGCAGGCTTTTTGACCGATGAACAGGCTTTTGAAAAAAAGATGAGCGAAAGCCTGCTTGCCATGGGACTTTCAGAAATTGCCACTTTTTCCTTCATCAGCCCCAAGGCCTATGACAAAATCCGCTTGCCGGAAGACAAACGCCAAAGCGTTGTCATCAGCAACCCGCTGGGCGAAGACACCGGCGTCATGCGCTGCACCATTCTTCCGTCCATGCTGGATATTTTGGCGAGGAACTACAGCTACCGCAACATGGAAGCGAAGCTGTTTGAAATAGCAAAAGAATATATCCCGACTGAAAAAGACAAGCTGCCGGAAGAAAACAACCGCATTGCCATTGGTATGTACGGCGCAAACATCGACTACTACACCTTAAAAGGTATTGTTGAAAAGCTGCTGGATATCTCCGGTGTCGCGGATTATGATGTTGCAGCAGTCCGGGACGACCCGTCTTTCCATCCGGGCAGAACCGCTGAAATTACCGTCGATGGCAAGCGTCTTGCCATTTTCGGCGAGGTGCATCCGGATGTCGCAGAGAACTACGGCCTTAAAACCAAACCCTATGCCGCAGTTATTGATTTTGACCTGCTCTGCAAAGTCAAAAACACCGTTCGCATGTATCATCCGCTGCCGAAATTCCCGGCGGTTACCCGCGATTTGGCAGTGGTCTGCGATCGTGCAACACCGGTGCTGACCATGGAAAGAGCCATCAGCAAAGCGGCGGGCGAGATTTTGGAAAAGGTCGAACTGTTTGACATTTACACAGGCGAACAGATTGCCGCTGACAAAAAGAGCGTTGCATTCAATATCCGTCTGCGCTCCGCCGAACGCACCCTGACCGATGAGGAAGCTGACAACGCAATGAAAAAAGCGATTGATGCGCTTGCCGAACTGGGCGCTATACTGCGCAGCTAAAAGATCTGGTTATTCCATAATATTTCAGTCCCGCAGCCGGCTCACCGGCTGCGGGACATTTTTTGTCTGAAATCAAAATGATTTTGTCAGGCAATAGACGATTAAATATTTTCGTTTTTCAGTGTTTCCACCGGGCTGTCTTTTTTCAATTTTGCATAGGAATAAAGCATGGAACTGAACACCACGACGAACACCGACAGGGCGGCAATGGCGAAGTAAATCCACGGCAAATCAAAGACGCTTTCCACCATATCCGAAACGACATACCGAATGCCGATAGAGGCAAGCACTGACAGAGGCAAACCGACCAACAGCGCATGCAGGCCATAAATCAGGCATTCGTAGTTCATCATGCGAATGAGCCCTTTTCGATCCATGCCAATGCTGCCAAGCATGGCGTAATCCCGGCGTCTGAGGGCAATATTGGTGGAAATGGTATTGAACACATTGGCAGCAGACAACAGGGAAATCAAGATGATAAAGCCGTAAGAGAATGTCTGCACCACCGTCAGCAGCGCGTGAACGGTTTCTTCTTCCGACACCAGGTTTAGCAAATTGGAATAGCCGATTCCCAGCGATTGCAGCGTATCTTCCAGCTCCGGTTCCAGCGCTATCGCATCGTCGGAGGTCAGGAACAGTCGCAGCGAGCTGAGGGAAGCGGGGTCGGCGGCGGAAATCGGGCGCAAAAGCACCGGCTGCGCAGTGCCGCTGTAGCCCATGGGCATTTGATCGGTCACCGCGCCGATGGTGTACGATGTGGGCAATACCTCCCTTTTGATCGCACCGACCGGCTCGCCGTTGGCGTC
The DNA here is from genome assembly GCA_944380845.1 of uncultured Clostridia bacterium. GTDB lineage: Bacteria > Bacillota > Clostridia > Oscillospirales > Acutalibacteraceae > RGIG2774. The sequence continues at coordinate 16,343 of CALWIU010000066.1, forward strand.
CGTTTCGCCGCTGTAGTCCTCCGGCACATAGACGCGGTAATAGGTTCCGTTTTGTTCGGTCAGCTCATAGGAATAATACCCTTCGATATCCTCTATATCGGCGAACACCGGAAGATTTGTCAATGACGAATCATAAAAATCAAACGAATCGGTTACCCGCTTGTATTCCTGGGTTTCCTCGTCGAACACATCCATGGTAAAGGCGGTGTGGTTGCACAAAAGATATACATCGGCATCTTTATCATAGAATGGCGCACTGTCTGTGCCGCGCGGCAGCATGGCGTTGAAGGCGCTGTCGTTGATATACAGAATCGTAATGCTGTCCACGGCCGGGGTGCCGTCGGCGGAATAGGTTTTGACATGCGCGGCATATTCTTCGGTCATGGGGGCGCTGTTTGCCGGCACGGCAGCATAGC
>CALWIU010000067.1 GCA_944380845.1 uncultured Clostridia bacterium
GACTTTTTCGCTATGGCAAAATCGCCGGTCGCACTGGATTTTATTCGTGAAAGCCTTGTCGTGCCGGAAAAATGCAAAAAATGCGCCGTTTTTCCCCTGTGCCGCGCAGGCGGCTGCAAGCGGCTTCGGCAAAGCGGCGATTACTGCGAAGCGTATCGCACTTTTTTTCATGCCTGCGCCCCGCTGTTCCGGGTTTTTATCGGCGAAAAGCCCAGAACATGATAATATAAAGGAAAGAATGGTTACTTTTGAAAAAATACAAAGCTGCAATTTTTGATTTTGACGGAACGCTGGCGGATTCCGGAGAGGGAATCATCAACTGCGTTCTTTATGCGCTGCATAAATACGGCATTGAAGAGACGGACAGGGAGAAGCTGACCTATTTTATCGGCCCGCCGCTGTTTGATTCCTTCCGGGATTTATATCATGTGTCCGATGCGGATGCCGACCGGTTGATTTCCTTTTATCGGGAGCGCTACCGCACAAAAGGTATGCTGGAAAGCCGGCTTTACGAGGGGATTCCCGAACTGCTGCATGCCCTTCGGGAGGCGGGCATTCGTACCGCCGTTTGTTCCAGTAAACCGGAAACCTTTGTCCGGCAGATTTCTGAAAACTTTGGTATTTTGCCGGAGCTGGACGCAATTTCTGCCGTAACCTTTGCCGATAAAAACGCCGATAAGGCGCCGCTTTTGCAAAAGGCCATGGATTTGCTGGGCGTAAAAGCGTCAAAAGAAATCGCCATGATCGGCGACCGTCATTTTGATATGGAAGCAGCTGTTGCGATCGGCGTTTCTGCAATCGGCGTCAGCTATGGGTTCGGTTCCGAAGAGGAACTGAAAAATGCGGGTGCGGATCAAATCGCGAAAACCGTGCAAGAGCTGCGCTCGATGTTATTGGAGGAAGGGTAAATGAAAAAAGCGGGAATTCTTTTTGTCTGTCTTTTTCTTCTTTTCTTGCTTTTGTCATCCTGCGGCTCCCCCGGGCAGTCGGACGGCACAACGGAAAAGCAGGGCGTAACGGTCGACCGGGAGCAGCCGTCCGTTTACCGAGATGATATCGATCTGCCGCCATCCGGCGATTCGGCTTCGGGCGCGCCTCTGGCAACAGATTCTTTGGGACAGGCGGTCTATCAGCGCCCGGTGGATAAAGAAGCGTTGGAGCTGGGCGGTAAAACAGATATTTCTACCGAAAACATTCAGTTTACCTATGACGAGCTGGGCAGAATCACAACTTGCAGGTATCTGTCCGACGGGGATGAGGTCAGCCTCGAATATTCCTATTTGGAGGACGGCGGAATTGCGCTGATCGGTTCTTTTCGCAGCAGCCAGATAGTTGATTCGGTCTATTATCCCACCCGGGGCTTTGACCCTGCTTTGGGTTTTTCCGCTTATGACGGGTACTATTTTTACGGATACGGCTTCGGTTCGTGAAAAGACAGCCGCTGAAAAAGCGCTGCTTCCAATTTTTGTTGTCGCTCTTGACAGCAGCGATAGAATGTGATACCATGGTTTTGCAGTAAAAAGGGGTGCCGGTTTTCGGCTGAGATCGCCTTTTCGGCGGGACCCTCGAACCTGATGCGGGTCATGCCGCCGTAGGAATTTTATCTTTGCAGCAATTGCCGATAAGATCACACTCCCGCGGGTTGCCCCGCGGGAGTTTTTATTTTATTTTTGGAGGTTTTTTTATGCAAGCAAGTGTAGCCATTCAAGTTCTGCCCGCAGCTCTGGACGATCAGGAAACCTGCCGGATCGTAGACGAAGTGATCGCCTATATCAAAAGCAGCGGCCTGAATTATTATGTCGGTCCTTTTGAAACAACCATTGAGGGCGATGATTACGATCAGCTTCTGGACATTGTCAAGGAATGCCAGAAGGTCGCCATTCAAGCCGGATGCCCCGGCGTGACCGCTTATGTGAAAATTTCATATAAGCCTGAGGCAGGTGTGTTGACCATTGACCAGAAAGTTGCGAAATATCACTGATAAATTGCCGCCGGTCATTGCGCTGGTTGTGCTGGTCGCAGTCTGGGCGGCAGTTTGCGGATTCGGATCCATTCCGTCTTATATGCTTCCGTCTCCCGGCTCGGTGGTCAAGGCCTTTGTATCGGATTTTCCGCTTTTGATGCAGCACGCCGGCGCAACGCTGACCGAAGCGTTTGCAGGGTTGGGGATCGGAATCCTTCTGGCGTTTTTTACCGCATCGCTGATGGATCGGTTTTCGCCTTTGTATCGGGCGGTTTATCCGCTTCTGGTCGTTTCGCAAACCATTCCTACCATTGCCATTGCGCCGCTTTTGATCTCCTGGATGGGATTTGGCATGGCGCCGAAAATCACTTTGGTGGTTCTTACCACCTTTTTCCCGATTACCGTTGGTCTTTTGGATGGGTATAAAAGCGTCGATCCGGACGCGATTTCCCTTTACCGCAGTATGGGTGCAAAAAACGGTTTGATCTTCACGCGAATCAAACTGCCATCCTCTTTGAGCTATTTTTTCTCCGGTCTGAAAATCTCCGCGTCTTATGCCATTGTCGGCGCGGTCATTGCCGAATGGCTTGGTGGTTTTGAGGGGTTGGGCGTATATATGACGCGTGTCAAAAAGGCCTATTCCTTTGATAAAATGTTTGCGGTCATTCTTTTGATCGTTATCATCAGTCTGCTTCTGATGGGATTGGTTGCGCTGATAAAGCGTGCCGTTATGCCGTGGGAGCGGAAAGGAGCGAAAGAATCATGAAAAAAATAATCAGTCTTTTGGTCGCAGCAGTTTTGCTTTTTTCTCTCACTGCCTGCGGCAACGGAACGCCTGCCGGCGATCAGGAGGGAACTTCCGCCGAAGCGGGGTCAACTTCTCAGGACGCCCCCGCCGGAGAACTGGAAAAGATCACCTTTGCGCTGGACTGGACGCCGAATACCAATCATACCGGCCTGTATGTCGCAAAGGCACTCGGCTATTTTGAAGACGCCGGTCTGGATGTAGATATCGTCTTTGTGGAAGGCGACAGTTCCGCTCAGCTTTGCGCAGCCGGCACGGCGGAATTTGCTGTTGAAGCGCAGGATACTATGGCTGCCGCCCTGACCGGGGATGAACCGCTGGGAATCACTGCCGTCGCTGCGATTTTACAGCACAACACCTCCGGAATCATCTCCCGGAAAGGCGAAGGATTGGATCATCCCGGCGGTCTGGTCGGCAAAACCTATTCGACATGGGATTCTCCCATCGAGCTTGCCATGCTGCGCTCACTGGTAGAGCAGGACGGCGGGGATTTTGACGAAGTGAACCTGATCCCCAATGTCATTACCGACGAGCCCGGCGCTTTGGCAAACCACGAAACCGACGCCATCTGGGTTTTTTACGGCTGGGGCTGCATCAATGCGGAAATTCAGGGCTTTGATTTCGATTATTTCTTCTTTAAGGATCTGGATCCCGTCTTCGATTATTATACGCCGGTCATTATCGGCAACAACGAGTATATGAGCGAGCATCCGCAAACAACCCGCGCATTTTTGGCGGCGGTGAAAAAAGGATACGAATATGCCGCGCAAAACCCGGCGCAGGCAGCAGAAATTCTGATTGAAAGCGACAATACCGGTTCGCTGAAAGGTTCGGAAGAGCTGGTACGCCGCAGTCAGGAATGGATCAGCGCGCAGTATATTGACGATGCCGAAAGCTGGGGCGTGATCGACCCCAACCGCTGGAACGCCTTTTATGATTGGCTGTATGAAAACAATCTGATCGAAACAGAACTGCCGCACGGAACGGGATTTACCAATGAGTACTTGCAGTGAATCCGTCGTTCTGTCCTGTGAAAATGTTGCCAAATCCTTTGACGGAAAAATGATTTTGCAGAATGTCAATCTGCATTTGAACCGTGGGGAGCTGGTTTGCCTGTTGGGACAGAGCGGCGTCGGAAAAACCACACTGTTTCATGTGTTGGCAGGACTGTATCAGCCGGATGAAGGACGGGTTCTGTTAAACGGCGAAGATGTGACCGGTAAGCCCGGAAAGATCAGCTATATGCTGCAAAAGGATTTGCTGCTGCCGTATATGAGCGTTCTGGACAATACCGCCATGCCATTGATAATCGCCGGAAAAAAGAAAAAAGAAGCGAGAGCGGAGGCTTCATCCCATTTTGCCGACTTCGGTTTGGAGGGCTGCCAGAAGCAGTATCCCTCCCAACTTTCCGGCGGTATGCGTCAGCGCGCCGCACTGCTGCGAACCTATCTGTCTTCCCGTGGGGTTGCGCTTTTGGACGAGCCGTTTTCCGCGCTGGATACCCTGACCAAAAGCGCCATGCACCGCTGGTATCTGGATGTTATGCGCCGTATCGAGCTTTCTACGCTTTTCATCACCCATGATATGGATGAAGCGATTGTCCTGTCTGACCGAATTTATGTGATCGGCGGCAGACCCGGAACCGTTACTGCGGAAATCGTTATCAAAGAACCGAAACCGCGTCCGGATGATTTTGTCCTGAGTGAAACCTTTTTGCGTTATAAACGCCGGTTGGTCTCCCTGCTTTAACCGTCGGCAAGTCTTCCCGCACAGAGCCGTTTGCTTTGTGCGGGAAGATTTTTTTCGCCATTCTTCCTTGAAAAACAAGCGTTTTGATAAGAATTTGTTGAAAAATGCTCATTTTTCCGCATAAGAATGTTGCATCCGTTTGGATTCTCATGTAATTTTATACAAATATTCGTGGAATGTCTTGTTCAAAAAGTCAAACAGCCGTTGTGTAAATAATTTAATTTTTTATTAAAATATAAATTACAAATAAAAAAGCAAATATATATTTATAAACACAATAAAAGAGAGAAAATGCCGGGAAAATCATGACAAAATTATGAACAAATGGTGATGTCAAAAACACGCCCGTTTTTTTGGGCAGTTTGCTTATTGCTTGTTCTCTGTCTCATGTAATAAAATGTTTAAGGTAAGTTCATTCCCACATAAAATCTTGAAAGAGGGTAAACCACATGAAAAAAACCGGAAAGAATCTTCTTGCGATTTTGCTGGCGGCTTTGCTGGCTTTCAGCGTTCTTCCCGTTGCAGTATTTGCAGCGGATGAGACGACGGATGAGGTTTCTATTGCCGCGTCTGACCGTGTCAGCGGCTGGGATACGCATTATCAGTTCCTGTTGACACAGCTTTTTGATGACACCCAGTTCACGCACTGGAAATATGTGGCTCAGAACACCGAAAGCATCGCGCACGATATGCAGATTTATACCGCTTTTGGTCTTTACGATGAAGCATGGCGCAATGCGTTTGACAATTCCGTATCGGTGACTACCGCGGAAAAGATTTTGGTTGGCTTAATTGAACGCGCGCAGGTCGAAGTGGACACTTCCGTTACCGACGGTATCATTGACACCCTTCAGACCGCTAAAGATGTTGCCGACTTTATGGAAAAAGTAGAAGGCTATCTGAATAAAGATACTTTTATTGACAGTGTTGAGTGGAGCCAGGCTTTGACCGGCGTTTCCGCTGTGATCCAGATCGGCCGTTCCTGGCAGGAGCAAAGAGCAGAGCTGATCGATGCGTATGCCCGCGTCCTTTCTGTTCAGGCGGCAAACGCTTATTATCTGGAAATGCTCAGCTATATTCGTGATAATACCGAATACGATGTGCTGAAAACCGCTGCTGCCAATGTCATCACTGATATTGAGACGACACTTGATGATTTGCTTTCCGGTCTTTATGCCGATGCTGCCGCCGGTATGGGCAGCAACGCCGTAGAGTTCCTGCTTCGTTTGGCGGCTTCTACCAATGTTTACACTGCTGCGATCATGAGTGTTTACAATGGCGCGACCGGTATTGCCGACACCCTGTTCAACACCGGCGACCAGTATGTGCTGATGGATTCCATGATGACGCTGTTCTATTTTGAAAAAGCGCTGTCTGAGTGGTCCAAAGGCGTTTATGCCGACAAAGAAGCGGACTATGACAAGGCTGTTTTTGCCATCAGCGTTTTGATTTCCGCCAGAAGCACCGGTGAAGAAACGCTCTATAGCTTTAAAGAAGCGCAGGCGGGCGGCATTATTGGCAGAATCAAATCTAAGATTTATAAAGCTGTTACCGAAGAATATTCCGTCACCATTGAAAAACTTGCCCTCATGAGAGAGCAGATGCTGTTTGCAGATCCTGCGACTTATCAGACGGTTGTGAAATCCTATGCGGTTTACTGCCCGGTCGATGTTCAGGTTGCTGATTTTGTCTTGAAAGACGGCGAAGAAACCGAAGTTTACAACGATTACGGTATGTTCGGCACGATCCTGAACGAATATAACGGTGAATATCTGAAAGTCGCTTACCTGTATGACGATATCGATGTCCAATTGAACGGCGTTGGCGACGGCGTTGTTACCTGTGTGGTTCATCAGATGGAAGACGGTGCCCTTGAAGACTATTCCTTCACAGATGCTGCTGTAGCCGTCGGTACGGTCATTTCGATCCCTGCCGGATACGATGTGCCTGTGTACGCGGTTGACGATGCTCCCGCCGTTATGATGAATGACGACTACATTCCTTCTCCTGAACCCGAAGTTGGCGCAGAAGAAGTGGTTGATGCAGTTGGCGAAGTCGTTGAAGAAGAAACAAACAAACTGCTGGATTCCATCCGTGAGTTCTTCCAGAAGATCATTGATTTCTTTAAGAAACTCTTTGGCATCGACTGATACAGACGGATGCCGGTCTAAATCAATCAGCCCCGCAAGGCGCGAAGAAAACGAATTATCGTTTCCTCCCTGCCTTGCGGGGATTTTTTTCCGAATCGGTTGCATTTGCCCCGAACAATCTGCTATACTGAATGGCGTTGACTCTGAGAAGCGGGAGAAATCATCATGACCCAAAATTATCAAAAAACGATCCTTGCCTGTTTTTGCGGCTATATTGTGCAGGCGATCGTGAATAATTTCGTGCCGCTGTTGTTTGTGACCTTTCAAACAGAATATGCCATCCCTTTAAGCCGGATTACGCTTTTGGTGACGGTCAATTTTTGTGTGCAGCTGCTGGTTGATTTGCTTTCGGCAAAGTTTGTGGATAAAATCGGCTATCGGGTCAGCATTGTTGTGGCGCATATTTTTTCTGCGGCAGGGCTTTTGCTTTTAACCGTTCTGCCTGAAATCATGAATCCCTTTGCCGGTATTTTACTGTCGGTTGTTGTATATGCCATTGGCGGCGGAATTATCGAGGTTCTGATCAGTCCGATTATGGAAAGCTGCCCGACCGACAATAAGGAAAAGGCCATGAGCTTATTACACTCTTTTTATTGTTGGGGGCATGTCAGTGTTGTGCTGCTGTCTACCTTGTTTTTCCGTTTCGTTGGAATCGAAAACTGGCGGATTTTGGCAGCAGTCTGGGCAGTTGTTCCGATCCTTAACGGCATTCTTTTTTGCAAGACGCCGATTGCCCCTCTGATATCCGGTGACGAGAAAGGCATGAGAATCGGGGAGTTATTCAAAAACAAGGTATTTTGGCTTTTGTTTGTGATGATGTTTTGTGCCGGAGCCAGCGAACAGGCGGTCAGCCAGTGGGCGTCGGCTTTTGCCGAACAGGGTTTGGGCGTCAGCAAAACCATAGGCGATTTGGCAGGGCCGATGTCTTTTGCGATTATGATGGGGATTTCCCGTGCTGTTTACGGAAAAATCGGAGATAAAATCCATTTAGAGCATTTTATGACGGCAAGCAGTCTGCTTTGTGTTGTGGCTTATCTGCTGGCAGCACTGGTGCCGTCTGCCGCTGTCAATTTGATTGGCTGCGGTCTGGTAGGACTTTCGGTCGGTATTATGTGGCCCGGCACTTTCAGCAAAGCGGCAAAATCGCTGCGAACCGGTGGGACCGCCATGTTCGCATTTTTGGCGCTGGCGGGTGATCTCGGCTGCTCCGGCGGTCCAACCGTCGTCGGAATGGTGTCAAATGCCGCATCGGGTAATATGAAAACCGGTATCTTAGCCGGGGTGGTGTTCCCGTTGATTATGACGCTTTGTTTGCTGTTCGGTCGGGAACGGAACAAACACGCATTGACGCAACAGGCAACGCCGCAAACCTGATGTTTGCGGTAAGGTAAAAAATAAGCGCAGCCGGCAACGGCAGCGCTCATACTGCCGATCAAGTGGGCTGAACCGTAAAAACAAAAAGAAAAAGGATATTCAGCCCAAGCAGGTCGACGATTCTGCATCGACGAAGAGGAAAAATTAAAAAAGCATCTGATTCGCTGAACGGCTTTGGTGACAGGGCAGTACCTTTGTACGGCTCAAATCCGCCAAAGCTTTTTTCAGCCCCATTTTCCGCAGTCTGTCAGTTTACAGAAAAGATCCCCTTTCTCAAAAAAACAGCGCTGCCGTTTTCGGCAGCGCTGTCAGTTTTTTACAGGATTTATGCTTGTTCGTTTGCGGTTTCTTCTTTGGTGTCATTCGAAGCGCCCTGGTTCTTTTTCTTTTCACCGAAGCTCAGCAGCAAGTTCAGAATGATGCCGCCGACTGCTGCGCCTGCAACACAGGGGATGCCGCTGTCAAAGCCGGGGAAGGGGATGTTGCCGCCGAAGGCGTATTGACCGCCGAGACCAACGATCATGATGAAGGCAATAACCGCGATGTTTTTGGAAGAAAACATATCGCATTTCTTGTCGATCATGATAGCGACACCCTGAGCGGCAATGGCGCCGAAGAGGTAAATTTCCAAGCCGCCGATAACTGCGGTCGGAATCGCGTAGATGCCCTGGATCAGCGGGGTGAAGCAGGAAATAATCATGGCGATGATCGCAGCTGCGATCAGAACGGGAACAGAGAAAACCTTTGTGATCGCCATGGTGGAGATGTTTTCGCCGTAGTTGGTGCCCGCAGGACCGCCGATCAGACCGGTAATCATATCGCCGATACCATCGCCGATGAGGTTGCGGTCGAGCTTGCCGATCAGGTCATATTTCTTGTTTACACCCTTATGACGAGCGACATCGTTGACATAGATGTCAAGCTGATACATATGGGCGGTGGATTCCGGGATCGTCGCAATGGCGATCGGCATGATGGCGACCACCGCTTCCAGCGAAGCCTTCGGAAGAGAGAATGCCGGCAGAGCAAAGATGCTGCCGTCGCCCGCCTTCCATACGGACGCAGAAACAAGCGATTCAACCGTCATTTGGTCAAACAGGTTCATATTGTCGGTACCGCCGCCGGCAAAGTAAATGATTGCCGTAACAATGCAGCCGACCACGGCGCCCAAAAGAAGGGGCAGCTGACCGAGAATCCCTTTCAGATAGCGGGAAAACAAAATCGTAGAAACCAGCGTCGAGAGAGACACGACCCAGACAAGCCCCATGTTGCCCGTAAAAGTGGCAGAGGGTGTATACGCGTCTGTCAAAGCGTTGCCGGCAAGAGTCAGACCGATAATCATCGCAACCGGACCGGTAATGGTGGCAGGAAGGATTTTTTCAACTGCTTTCGGTCCGCCGAGTTTAATCAAAAGACCGGCGGCAATGGAAACGAAGCCGGACATCACAATGCCGAACTGCGCATACTGGATGGCTTCCGTAGGCAGGGTCGCGATTGCGCCATCCTTCCAGAGCTGCATCTGCTGGTAGGCTTCCGGAGAAAGACGGCTCATGATGGCGTCGCTGGTGACAAGGCCGGAAATGGCAGTCAGATAAGCGAAGCTGGAACCATAGTACAGCGGAATTTTGCGGCCGGTGATCAGGATAAAGCAAATGGTTGCCAAGCCGCTGGCGAAAATGGTTGTGGATACCTGGAATCCGGTGATCAGTGCAACGGTAACCGTTGCAGGGAACATAACGATGACCTGCTGAATGGCGTACAGCACCAGTCGCCAAAGCGGCGGTCGTTCGTCCGGCAGATAGCCATAGATCTTTTTCTCTTTTGTCATAAAGAGCCCTCATTTCCGGTTATTTTCAAGACGCTGAAACGCGTCTTAAATCCGATTTTAAAGAAAACGCCGGCTTGATACGAAGGCGGCGTTAAAAAAAAGACGGTTTTGCCAACCGCCATAATTCTGTAAAAAAAGCCGTTGGCTTTATTGTTCGGGCAGAACCGCCCCATATCGTTAAAATTCTATCATAAACGACACAGCTTGTCAATAAAAAATCCGTGTTCCAAGGTAATCGAAACGACAGAAAATGCCGGTTTTTTCTAAGGGAAAAGATACGCTTGCAATGCAAAATACCGTATGATATACTGATTTCAGCAAAATTCAGTTTGCGCTTGAAAAAAGAGGATGCCCGGCATCTTCAAAGCGAAGGCGGCGGGCATCCCATGGAAGAGAATCGGAGGCGAAAAAAGATGACGGCATTTGTTGCAAAGGTAGCAGCTCTTTTTATGGCGATCGTCGCCTTTTTTACCATGATTTTGCAAATGGGCACGGAAGCACCCGATCCGGAGGAAACCACAAGGCCGGAAACAACAACAGAGCAGACAGAACCGGAGACAACCGATCCGCAGGTCGGCAGTGAAGAATGGATCCAGACGGAAGCGAAAAAAATTTATGATACTTTGACACTTCGTGAAAAAGTAGGTCAGCTGTTTTTTGTCCCGCCGGAATCCTTGCAGGTGCAAAGCGGTGTATCCTATACCTCCACTATGTGGAATGCTGCCATGAACGATGTGATGGAGGAATATCCCGCCGGGGGCATCATTTTGTTTGGCGCCAATGTGGCAAATCCGTCCCAGCTTTCTACTTTGAACAGAAACATTCATGCTTCTTATTCGATCACCCCTCTGATTGCCATCGATGAAGAAGGAGGAAGAGTGGCGCGCATCGGCAGAAACAACAGCTTTGATGTGCCGCGTTTCGATAGTATGGAAGCGGTCGGCGATACCGGAGACCCGCAGAACGCCTATGACGCGGGCGTTGCGATCGGCAGTTATTTGTCGGAATACGGCGTCGATGTGGATTTTGCGCCGGTGGCGGATGTCAATACCAACCCAAACAATATTGTAATTGGGGATCGGGCGTTCGGCAGCGATCCGGAACTGGTCGCCGATATGGTTTCGGCTGCGGTCGATGGGTTCCATGAAACAGGGATTATCACTTCTCTTAAGCATTTCCCCGGCCACGGCGACACCACGGGGGATACCCACGACGGATATGTTGCGGTCACAAAAACCTGGGATGAGCTGAAGAACTGCGAACTGATTCCCTTTATCGCTGCGCTTGACAGTACAGATATGGTTATGGCATCGCATATTACCCTGCCTAACATTACATCCGACGGTCTGCCGGCTTCTCTTTCTTATGAAATGCTGACAGAAAAACTGCGCGGTGAATTGGGATACGACGGTCTGATTGCCACGGACTCCCTTTCCATGGGCGCGATCGTCGAGGCATATACGCCGGTGGAAAGCGCCAAGCTCGCCTTTTTAGCGGGAGCGGATCTGCTTTTGATGCCGGAAGATTATATCGCTGCTTTTGACGGAATGGTGCAGGCGGTGGAAAACGGGGAAATCACCCAGCAGCGGCTCGAAACAAGTGTGTTGCGCATTCTGGCGCTGAAACTGCGGTACGGGGTGCTTACGCCTGCGGCGTAATTCCCCGTTCTGCGACAGGCAAAGACAGCAAAAAACGGCTGCGCTCCAAAAAGAGCGCAGCCGTTTTCATATTTCCTGAAAGAAAGCGCTGCCTGAATCAAACCACGAAAAAATTCGCTTCAGCAGGCCTTCTTTATCCAGCACGCCATAGGCAAATCCTTTCTGTACCAGTTCTGCGGGCAGGAACGCATCGTATTTTTCAAAAACCGGCACCTCTCCGGGATAGATCAGTTCCATCGCGTCAAATGGTTTTTCTGCTTCACGCCGAACCACTTGAAAAAATTCTTCAGGTGTTGCCTTCATTCGGAACTGGATAAAATAGGGGCGGGCGGAATCCAGCCCCTTCAGTCCCAATTCATCCGCACAGCGCAGCTTTAAAAACCGTTCCATGGCGAAAAAAGCGTAGGTGCCCAGCCATGGGAACAAGCAGTACATATCGCCGCCCAATGAGATCAGCGCCTTTTTACATACGCCGGAAAGCCGGGCGGTATGCCGTGCGTGCGCCAGCCGTGCTTTTGCGTTGGTTAACAGGTAAGGGTATATTGTGTCTTCCTGTAATGCCTGACGCATCCGTTCCAGAATTCGGGTGTGGATATCACCGGGACATTCTCCGAAGTAGGCGGGTACATTGCCGCGTACCTCTGTGCAATATACCAGATGCCGTTTGCGGTCAACCTCTTCTACCAGCCAGACCTTTCCGGCTATGGCAATTTTTTCGCCGGCAGGCGGCGGCAGACAAACGGTGCCGAGCTCTTCTGATTCACTGCGAACCGTATATTCTTCATTTTCTTGAAAAACGGCGTAAAATTTGAAAGAGTTGGTGATTCGCTCGCCGGCAAGACCGACGATCAAACCGCCGGTTTCTGTCTGCTGTAAATGGTCGATCGCCAGCAAATGCCGCAGCAGCACCCGGTAATCATCTGCGCTGATCCGGTGGAAATAAGGGAGGGTCAACACCCGCTGTGCCAATGCGGCGGGACTCAGTTCTCCGTCAGCCGCTACTGTTGCCATGGTTTGATGATAGAGCAGGCTGAAGGGCAGCCGGTCGGTTTTCGGCGGTTCGACCCAGCGATCTTCCAAATAAGACTGCACCAAGCCGATGCCCTGCAAAAGTTTCCATGGCACGGTGGTTGGCAGCATGGCGCGTGCTTCCGGCGGATCTTCCCGCATGACAAAGCACATTTCCGGCATTTGTCCGCGCCGTCCGGTTCTGCCCATGCGCTGCAAAAACGAAGAAACGGTAAAGGGCGCGTCAATTTGGAAAGCTCGTTCCAGACGGCCAATGTCAATGCCCAATTCCAATGTGGCGGTAGTAACGGTAGAAAACAGGCGGCTGTCATCCTTCATCGCATCCTCTGCCGACTCGCGGAAGGAGGCGGAAAGATTGCCGTGATGGATGAAAAACCGATCCGGTTCCCCTTTGACTTCGCAGTAATGCCGAAGCGTTGTTGTAACTGCTTCGCATTCCTCCCGCGAGTTGACAAAAATCAGGCATTTTTTGGCGCGGGAGTGTTCAAAAATATAACCGATCCCTGGATCTGCACCTTTCGGCGCAGGGTCGATTGCTTCATCGTCCCCGGTCGGTTTCCCGGGCTTTCCCTCTGACGCCTGGGGGCCCTGCACATAAAAATGCTCCATGGACAGGCGCCAGCGCGTTCCCTTTTCCTCAACCTTCGGAATGACGGTACTGCGATTGGTGCCCGCCGCCAAAAACCGTCCGGCGGCTTCCGGATCGCCGATGGTTGCGGACAGCCCGATCCGCCGCGGCTGTACGCCCGCCAGCCGGGAAAGGCGCTCTATCAGACAAAGCGTTTGCCCGCCCCGGTCACCGCGCAGCAGGGAATGGATCTCATCAATGACCACATATCGTAAATCGCTAAACAGCCCGGCAACAGCTGCGTGTTTATGTAACAGCAGCGCTTCTAATGATTCGGGGGTGATTTGCAGAATGCCGGACGGATGTTTGAGCAGTTTTGCCTTGTGGCTTTGCGAAACATCCCCGTGCCAGTGCCAGACCGGGATATCCGCTTCTTTGCAAAGCTCGTTCAGCCGGGAAAACTGATCGTTAATCAGTGCCTTGAGCGGCGCGATATACAGCGCGCCCACAGAGGCAGGCGGATCTTCATAAAACTCGGTTAAAATCGGGAAAAACGCCGCTTCTGTCTTGCCCGATGCCGTTGAGGCACAGAGCAGCAAATGACAGTCCGTATTAAAAATCGCATCCGCAGCCGCAACCTGAACGCCTCGCAGGCTTTCCCAGCCGCTTTGGTAGATATAATCGCGGATAAAAGGCGCATAGCGCTCAAAAATACTCATCATGCAGAATCCTTGCTATTCGTTGGAATGTTATAAAGTGAATTCGGCAAAATCGCCGTCGGCTTCCGTTTCCTGCTGGGGTTTGGCAAAGGAAAAGGCTTCGGAAGAAAGAAGTTTTTGAGGAGTCGCTTCGGGGTTTTGATACAGAAGGTTCAACAGTTCAATGAAATCCCGAATAACCTCCCGTGGGGTGATGTGTGAGTCCGCGCCGATCCTGCCGTATTCGATTTGCAGAAAGGCGATGAGATCTTCTTCCGTGATCCGCCGTGAATAATCGTACAGAACAGCATGGATATCCGCTAATTTCTCAGTCAGCACCAGCATTTCTTCATTTGTCAGCGGTTGCAGGCGGATAATGGGCGCCAGCATATCCTGATAGCCGTTTGCGGTGGAAAATTTGCCTTCGGCAAGGCGGGAACGCAGCGCCTCATAGCTGAAAACACCGCGGCGGGTATCTTCAACGCACTGGGGCGTGCCGCTCATTAAAATGCCCAGATACTGCGCCTTGCCCTGCAAAGTGTCGTTGTACATGGTCAGAATTTTTTCGTAATTGTATTGTCTGGTGATGCTGTTGGGAATTTTATAAATGTTGACAAGCTCGTCGATGCAGACCCAAAGTCCGCCGTATCCGGCGCGTTTGAGAAAAAGGGCGAAAAGTTTCAAGTAATCGTACCAGTTGTCATCGCTGATAATGGTCTGAATGCCCAAGTCGTTTTTTGCTTCGGTTTTGGTGAGATATTCTCCGCGGAGCCAGCGGGTGATTTTTGCTTTCTCTTCATCGTTACCTTCGTTTTCTGCCCGATAATACAGGGTCAAAAGCCGGGCGAAATCAAAACCGTGTACCAATTCCCGCAGGGATGAAATGACCGCGTAGATCTTTTTTTCCACCGACTTTTCAAAAGCAGGTGCGTCTGGTTCCATTCCGGTTTCAGCGGCGGTTTCGCTTTTTACGCCACTGATCCAGCGGTCTAAAATCAGCGTCAGCGCGCCTCCCTCGGGACGGGTGCGCGTGGACAGGTTGCGCATCAGTTCCCGGTAGGTCGCAAGCCCTTGCCCATGGGTGCCCTGCAAGCGCCGTTCCGGCGAAAGATCCGCATCGGCTACCACAAAATTTCGATCCATCACATAGTTCCGCATGGTCTGCAAAAGAAAACTCTTGCCGCTGCCATATTTGCCGACAATAAAACGAAAGGTCGCGCCGCCTTCGGCAATGATATTCACATCCCGTAAAAGCGCCGAAATTTCCGCTTCTCTTCCCACCGCCACATAGGCAAGACCCACGCGCGGTACCACGCCGCCCTGTAGTGCGTGCAAAAGGGAGGCAGCGATCCGCTTCGGTATTTTCATAGATTCATCCATCCTTTGATTTCATCGATGTAATCTTCTGCCAGATACGGTTTTTCGCCGTCAAAAAGGATTACGGTATCGCCAAACCGGTCAAACAGTTTCTCATTGACTGTATCTGCCGTCATAGATAAAACAAACCCTTTCCGGCGCAGTGCGGCGGCGGGATCCGAACCGGTCAGAAGCGCGCGTAAAAGAAGTTTTTCGTCTTCCGCAAGAACAACATCTTCCGGCAAAGCGTCCGGCTCGGCAGGGGGTTCCGGCGATTGAACAGACAGGAAATCTTTTTTTTCGTGCGCGGTAAAGTTGTTTTCGTCTCTGCCGGATGGCGCATCTTCGGGAATTTTCGGATTGTTGTCGTCACTGCCTTCTAACAGCCGGTCGCGTGTTTGATCGGCAGCATGGCGGATGCCTTCCAATTGGGACAAGTCAAAAGTGAGCGGAGCAGGCGAAGGCTGTTCTTTTTCTTTGACGGTTTTGGCTGCTTTTGCCATAACTTCCGAAATGCCGGGCAGAGGGCAGTTTTCTGCTTTCAGTGGGTGAGAGTACCGAAGGGCTTCTCGCAGCAGTTGATCTGCCGTCCGCAGGATTTTTCCCAGCATCTGGTTTTTGCCGTGGAAACCCATGCGGATATTACTGCTCCAAAAACCGTCGCGGCAGCGAAAAAACAGGCGCGGTGAAAGATAAACCAAGCCGTCTTCTTCTTTTTTATCACGCAAAAAAACCGCATCGCCAAACAGGAGACAGGGGCTCTCGCAGAACGCGCCGAACAATAAATCGCAAAGACTGCGTCCCTTGCGATCTTCATAACCATGAGCAGCGGCACGGTACATTTGGCAGATCCCGTCCCGAAAAACAACCGGCTTTTCCCGGTACAGGCGCGAACGGGTCAGGTCATAGCTTGAAAGCAATTGCAGCGCGTTGAACACCTGATCGTTCGGCAATGTATCGGCATCAGTTAAAATTTCCTGCTGAAAATCCAAACAATTTGCCAGAAACAGCGGATCGTTCCACAGAAGCTGCGCATCCATGCGGTAATATGCCGTATATTCCATCATCCACCGCGCAACACGCCCCTGCCACCACGGTTCTTTCGGGGGCGAAAAGCGCAGAAGCGCGGACAGTTGGTTCAGGCCGTCTGTCGCTCTGTTTATGCCGATGCCGTTGATCAACTCATAAGCGTATAGCTTTAAAAAGACCGTCGGCGGAAGGGTGTAATCGTCTTGCAGATATCGCGTTCGCCAACTGACATAACCGCGCAGCTCTCCATCTGACAGGCTTTGGTAGCAGGGAAAGGTATTTTCCCTCGGGGGCGGCGCCTGATAGTCATCCTTTATCAGTGCAATTTGCTTTCCCTGTCTGCAAAACAGCCAGGCATCCGACTGACCGAGGCGTTCTTTTGCCATCTCGCGGATCGTCCGGTATGCAGCGGGAAGTGGTTCTTCCGCAGAACTTTTTCGGAAAGGAATCGGTTCATCGGTATAAATATCGGTATAGATGGATTCGTTTACCATCTGCGTGACAGACCGGTCGCGTACTCGCTTTTCCCGCTCACTCAGTTTCTCGTAGCTTTTTACCGGCTCTGTCAACCCTGATCCCTCCTTTTTTCCTATTATAGCAAGTTCGCTTTGTCAATGCAATTGTTTTCCTGAAAAATACAAACATTTGTGCGGTTAGCTGCAATGAGGATGTGCCGCAGAAGAAGGGGAAAGGTGAGCATTCTTGCGTATGACAGGTGTCGTCTTTTGGAGAAAAGCAAGGATCGAAAGGGTACCTTCCCCGTCTTTTTGCAATGGAGAAGAAAAAACTTGTCGATAAAAGAAAAAATAGTTTACGAAAGCTGGATTTTTTTTGCTTAAGTGATATGTCATGAATTTGTTTTTTATGTTGCCAAAATTTGAAAAGATGTCAATATAAAATCGGCAAGTTTGACCTCATTTATTCTTGACAACTTAGCCGAAAAATGGTATCATAAACGATAGATTATAAGCATTATTTTCCCTTTACATGGGGGATGGTAACGCGGTGATCGAAGAAGGTATTTTTAGTCAAAACTGTGAAAGCAGGAATGGAGTTGATGCACAAGATACGAAATCTCAGGTTCGATGAGTTCCTTTGGGATTGAAATTGGATTTTGATTCTTGAAGAAAAGGAGAGGAAACTTTTATGAAAGCGACAAAAAAGATCCTCAGCGTATTCCTTGCGGTTTTGATGGCTTGCACCTGCCTGACGGGTACATTGCCCACCATTGCCGGCGCAGCCGCCACAAGTGGGCAGTGGAATGCGTTGAGGGACGCGGTCACGGCTGCGGGGTCGGAACTGAGCACCGGTAAGTTCAGTGTGTCCGGCGGCGAAAGCTCGACCAAGCGCACCATTACGGATAATTCCGCAACCGGTGCGATCTTTAATGTGGTTGACGATCTTTATACGATCATCAGAGCCGAAATGGGAACGGGAGCTAATTCCAACTATAACTATCCCGCCGAGCTGAACAGCCGGATGGACAGTGTTCTGGCGTCTAATCTCGGTTCTCTGTATGCCGGTCCGGCGAAGACCGCGCTGGACGCACTGGTGGACGAGATTGTCAATAACAGCAATTATTCAAACACCAGAAATAACAAATTTGACCGGGAGCAGGAAGGCGGCTATCCCGCCGGTCCGAGCGCTCCGGCTGCTGTGAATATCACCGTTTCCCGTTCGCTGGAAAATGCGATTCTCAGCTATGCCGCCATCGAAGATGTTCCTAATACGGTAGAGCTTTCTTACCGCATTACAGTCAATTCGACGGTTCATCGAATTGATACGGATCGGACGGAAGGTGGCGGCTGTCTCGAAGATGAGAAGAAATTCTATCACCGCGTTGCCTGGCAGCATTTCTCCGGCATGAGCATTTCTCGCAATGTTTCTACCGGCAATCCGGATCTGAGCGCGCTGAAAGCCTATTTTGATTATTTTACCACGGAGCAGATTGCTGTGGATCCTTACACGGCTTATACCTTCGAGACGCGCGATCAGCTGCAGGCTCTGGTAGATCAAAATACAGCTGTTCAGGCTGCTTTGAGCGATGCCGGCATCAACACGGCAATCATTAACAAGTTTGCACAGGTCAAATACGGTGCATCCGGCACCGGCGTCGTTGACGCATGGACAAGAGAATGTGCTTCTGCTTTGACTTATTATGCGAACTTGGATAAGGTCGAATATCTGAACGACAATATCATGCCGCTGGATGAGACGCTTTTCAATTCTCTGGATTATGAAAACGGCCCGGCAGTGGATGATTCGCTTCGTGAGCTGTATAACACCGGAAAATCGAACTATGATTTTATGGAAAATACGGTTCGCGTCGATTATGTTACCGCTTATAATAAGTATATTGAGCTGAACGGCTATCAGCAGTCTGCCCTTCAGACCAAGCTGGCTGCTCTCAAATACTATATTGATTGCTGGGATCTGGCCGCTTTGAAGGCTGAGATCGACGCGTATCTGCCGCAGCATCCGGTGGAAAACATGGAGCAGAAGACCGACGCAGAGGTCACTGATGTTTACACCATGCTGAGCGGCTATGTGAATACGATCAATTCTTATTCACAGGCAGTGATCGATTGTGTCTTTACGGATGGTACCGACTATATCACTTCTGTCCGTGAGGCGTATCGGGTGGAAATGGTCGGCAGAGAAGCCGAAGCACAATTGCTGCCTTACGTCAATTTCTTTGCTCCTTATATTGAACAGTATGAAAACGGTATGCTCCCGCAGTATTCCAATGCGACCATCCGTGATAAACTGATTCCTGAAGCGACACAGAAATTCGCGGCGTTCCAAAACACCTATACTTCTTACGCCAGCCAGCTTCCCGAGGGCTATCTCTCTCCCTTCGCGGAGTACGGCGATCGTATTCAGGCTTATGTAAACGCTCTGCCCCAGCAGATTCTTTCTGTTGTGACCGCCGAGATTGACAATGTCATCAACATGGTCGGTGGTTGGGATAAAGTCAGCGCCGGCGGCGTGATTGTCAGCGCTTCGACTTATCAGATCGTCAAACCCGCCGTTGATCTGGTGGAAGACGATATGTATTCCTATCTGTTGTCCAATTATTCCAGTCTCGTTTCTTCTGAACTGAGAGCGAAATACAACGCGCTTTCTACCATTGTTCAGCAGGCGGATGAGTATGTTGCCAACTTCCTCGATCGTTTCCAGCATATGGAATATGATGCCGCAACCGGATATTATACCATCCGTGAGGGCGGTCTTGCCGGTGATCTGGCGCGCGTGGAAGGTGAAGACTACACCGTTGATAACAAAGCGCTGGAAACCTTAATTGATAAGATTGATATCTTCCTGAGTTCCTCCGAATTTACCGATCTCATGGCGCAGATCATGGAGAACGGCAATATTGAGGACAGTATGTTCACCGATGAAGACGGCAATGTGATGGATCTCAACGAATTTATCTGGAGCATCCTGAACAAAAATCTTTTCACCGATGAAATCATTACAACGATCATGCAGGCGTTCTACCCGATGATCTATACCACCATTATGGACATGATCCCAGAACTGCTGGCGAGCTACAATCCAATGGATCTGGGAAGCCTGGGTGTTTCTGATTTGAGAGGCACACTGTGGCTGTATTTGAATGGCGACAGAGGCTCTGCAACCTATGAATCCCTGTTCAACCAGTTGGGTATTCGCCTGACACCCACCACAATGGCTGCGTCGCCGCTGATTGCAAATTATCCTGCTGTTAAGGCCGCTTTGGAAAAGGGCGCCGATAACAACGAGCAGGATCGCAATGACTGGGATGAAGTCGATTGGGAGAACATGACCTGGGGCGTTACCGATTACGACTCCTTTGTGGCTGCCATGGCGGCATGTCTTGATGGTATTTCCCCGCTTTTGAGAACACTGCTTGCCAATACGTCTTTAAACGCCAGAGTCAACAACGCCGCCTATGCAAAGGCTGACCTTGAGTATAAATTTCTTTTCTGGATTCCCTATGAGCTGTCGGGACTGGCAAGTGCGAATATCTCAATTCCCGGCATTGACGGCTTCCGTCAGCTGATTATCCCGATCTATGAGGCTTTGGGGCTGACCCGTGAAAGCGGTTACAGCTTCGCAGTTCCCTCACAGGGCGCTTCGACTGCTGAAATTCTCGACTGTATCTTGTCCCCGATTCTTGAGCTGGTCAATCGTATGACCAACGCACCGCTGGATACGGTCATGAAGATGCTGCCGAATCTGATGTATGGTTTGATTACCGATCAGATTACGGCGTTGATCGGTGCGATCAATCTGAACATCCATGCTGAACTGGAACTGGATGTCGATGGCGGCTCGCTGGGTGAAGCGATTACGCAGTTGATCGTTAATGCGGTTGAAGGAAATCTGAAATTTGATGTTCCGCTGAATGTCGGTGAGCTGCTGGGCGGTTCTCTTTCCGATATGCTGCCCTTCGATCTGACCGATATCAATGCGATGATCGATTATATTGTAAGTGAAGTTGCGGGCATTTCTCTTGATGTTCCCACGCTGAACTCCGGTGCTATTGTTGGCGCAGCGGATTTGCAGCGCAATGTCTTCAGTTACCGCCCGAGCGGTACGCGCAACAACTTTGTTGTTGACCGTGCTGATTTGCTGTGGGTCCTTTGGGATTACATTGCCACAGCTGTGGGCAACAGAGATTTCCTGAACCAGATTTTGACTTTGGCTTCTCCGGATGAACCGATTGAGCTGCCTGAAATGGTCTATGATATTCTGGATAACCTTTCCATGCAGCCCGATCAGGCGCTTGCAGCCGTTACAGAGCTTCTGGTGCCCAATGTGGATGAAAACGGCAACGGCGCTTATGCGATGACTCCCTATGAGTGGTATACGACTGATATGGGCGTCAACGACGCGGTATCCGCTGAAGATTTCGCGTACGCTTATTTGAATTATACCAATGACTGGACCGAAGCTGCCGCTCTCGGCGTGGTCAGCAATCTGGATGCGGTTCTTAACGATGTCCTTGCTGGTTCCGCAGATGGGCAGACAGCGGGCGATCTTGTTAACAGCTTGCTGAATTCTCTGTTTACCAATGCGAACCTGACGGCTCTGATCAAGGTTATGGCTGAGAATCTCGGAGCGCTGGGAACCGGCGCCATTGGAAACCTGATCCGCGATAAGTTTGATGTGGATATGGGGATCTGGACTGCGCAGTACGCTGATCTCTTCGCTCTGGAAGAGGTGCCGGTATTCGATCAGGCAACCATCGACCGCGCGCAGGCGCAGCTTGGCGCGTTGACCGGTGAAGCCGATGCCGACGGCAATATTCAGTGGTCTCTGAACGGTGCGCCTCTGGTAGATGGCGACCGTGAGCAGTTTAAGTCTGCTATCATCCTTGTTATGAGCGAGTTCGCTCCGTTGTTCAACAAAATTTTGCTGGGCGAAGATATCGAGCTGTTTGACGGCGCGATTCAGGTGATCGGCTATGATACCTATGACGCAGCCATCATCCCGCTGGTGGAAGCGCTTGGTGTAGACGATGCTTTAACGCAGACAGAATTTGCTGCCAATTATTCCAACGATGCCGACGCTGGTCTGGAATACATCATTGATACGCTTTTCGCAAAATTAGATGAATTTACTGCCGGCGACATGGTCGGCGAGATTCTGGATGTCCTTCCCGGTCTGCTGTACTTCCTGCAAAGCGGCGGCCTTTCGGACTTTGTTCTGAATCTGGCACATCCGCTGCTTGTTATCCTTGATGCGGTTCGTCCGATCTTTGATCTGGATGTAAACAGCTTGCTTCAGGGCGTTATCGATGAGGCTGCTGCCGGCACAAATGAGAATTATGATCCTGAGGATGAAGATCGCTACATGATCGACATCACCAATCTTGATTTGAATGCTGTTTATGCTCTGGTTGAAGCGTTCACCGGCATTGAGGTTTCCGAACCTCTGTCCTACGCCATTGAAGGTCTTGTGAAATACAGCGGTGTTGAGGATGTCGCGTCGAAGAGCGTCTTCCTTGGCAATACCAGAAAGACCATTACCTTCTCCGGCGACAGACATGACGGGCTTACGGCTGAAGAGCAGAAGCTCTATACCAGAGCGGACACTTTGACTGTTCTGATCAGTCTGGTTCTGGATCTGGCAAAATATCCCGGCAATGCGGAAAAGATTGACGCGCTGATCGGCGACGATTCCAATATCATGCAAACGATCGTTGCGTTGCTTGACTATGATGCTTCTGCGCTGGTTCCGTCCGAGCCTGACTGGTTCTATATGGTGGAAGCTGCGCCCGATGCTGACAGTCTTGCGGACTTCATCGCTACCAGCGAGGATCGTTCCGCTGAAAACATCTCTTATGTGTATTACACGCAGCAAGATAAGAATAAAGAAAATCTCTGGTCGCAGGCAACTGCGGAAGCGCTCAGCGCCAACCTTGCCAAACTGGTTGACACCATTCTGGTCGAAACCAGCGGCGCTGATCTGAATACAACGCTGGCGAATCTGTTCGCCGAGGCCAATATTTACAGCGATTACACCATTGCGCAGATCGGTCATCTGCTTGCCGGTCTTCTGACAGAAGTTCCCGAAGCGTATCTTGATCTGATTGGTGTTGTTGTTGATGCGGATCTGAGCTACTATGATCAGTTTACCGCTGAACCCGATGAATCGCTGAAAGCAAACACCCTGACGAAGGATGAATTTGCTGAAAAACTTGCCGAACTGGTTAAACCCGCCAGCAAGCTGCTTGACTGGTTGCTCTTCGGCAAAGACATGAAGTTCTTCTATGGCATGGATGGCACCGACGCTCTTGTCGTTCCCGGCAACAACGGATATCAGACCGGTCTTGCCCCGATCCTTGAGGCGTTGCAGATTGCTGCTCCTGCTGCTGAAGAAGGCGCGACGACTGAAACCATGATCGTTCCCGTGATCAACGCGGTTTTGAACAAGATTGATGAGATCGTCAACGCCGGTGAAGAGCAGAATGCCCTTCAGGTAATTCTGAACCACCTGCCCAATATTCTGTACTTCCTGAATGCGGGCGGTTTGACAACCTCTGTTGACAATCTGCTTTTGAGTGTCAACGGTTTGTTGGCTGCTGCGGCTCCGCTGACCGGCATGGAAGGCAATCTGAATGATCTGATCAATCAGTTGCTTGCCGATGAAGGCATTGCGGTTGATTTGAACGATCTGAGCTTCGGCGCCGTGGCAAATATCGTCACTGAGCTGACCGGCATTGAGATTCAGGATGCCGTGGCTCTGACGGTTACCGACAACGAAGGCAACGAAGTCAACTGGAATTATCTGGATGATATCTTCCTTGGCAAACTGGAAGAAAATACAGAAACCGTTACCGGCATGACTTCTTACCGTGCCGTTATGACTGAAAAGGCGCAGGCTGATTTGATTACGATTCTGCTGTGCTCGGCACTGGATATCGTGAAATACGACGCCAACAAAGAGCCCTTAACCGAACTGCTCGGCGCCGATGTATACGACACGATCATGACACTTCTGACGGTCGATACTTCCAAGTATGAGCCGAATGATCCGAACTGGTTCTATATGGTTGATCCCGCTCCCGAAACCGACGAGGAAAAGAGTGCGGTAATCGCTGACAGCGCGAATCTTTCCGGCGCTACCATCTCTTACATCAGAGATGCGTATAAGCAGGACGGCAACCTCTGGACAACTGCTTCTGCTGATTTCCTGAGCAAAAACCTTGTCGTGATCATTGATATGATTGTTGAAGCGAAGAAGGGCGCCGATTTGAATACGGTGCTGGCAACCGAGTTTGCGAACGGCAAACTGTACAGCCAGTATAACCTGGATCAGCTTCGCAACCTGATCGGTGGTTTGCTTGCCGAAGTTCCCGACCTTTACCTTGATTTGATTGGCGTTGTCCTTGACGCAGACCTGAGCTATTATACTGACTTTGCCGCAGCGGGCGAAGTTGACGAGTCCCTGAAGGATGTTATCCTGACGAAGGAAGAGTTTGCACAGGGTCTTGCTGAACTGATTGCTCCTGCCGCACCCGTTCTTGACTGGGTACTCTTTGGCAAAGACATCACTGCTTTCTATACCAAGGAAGGCGACGATGCTCTGGTTATCCCCGGCAACGACGGTTACAAGACCGGCCTTGTTCCGATCCTTGAGGCTTTGCAGATCGAAGCGCCCGATCCCGCTGATTATGAGAATCCCGGCGTCGAATCGATGGCATCTGATGTGCTGCTTGCGATCATGAACAAAATTGACACCATTGTCAATGCCGGCGACGGCGAGGCTGCACTCCAGACGATGCTGGATATGCTGCCCAATATCGTTTACTTCATCAATGCCGGCGGTTTGACTGCTTCTGTCAACAATCTGCTGCTGGGCGTCAATGTCCTCTTTGAAGCGGCAGCTCCGCTGACCGGTCTTGACGGAAATGTCACCGATTTGATCAACGGCCTGCTTGCCGATGAAGGCATTACCCTGGATCTGAATAATATCAACTTCTCAACGATTTCTGATGTCTTGGCTGCTAAGCTGGGTCTGTACATTGAAGACGCAGTCTCTGTTACGACAGAAGACGGCGAATGGAACTATCTGAAAGACCTGTATGTCGGTCAATTGGTTGACAACACCGCGAACAGCGTATCCGGTATGGATTCCTACATGGCGGTTCCCACCGAAGACGGCACCACGCAGAGAGATGTTCTTACGGTTCTGCTGTGCGGCGCACTTGACATCATCAAGTATCCGGCTAATGAGCAGGTTCTTGTCGGCTGGTTCGGACAGAATGTCTATGATGGCATCATGAATGTTTTCGCCCTGAAGGGTGACGGCGCTTATCAGGATGTCAGCTGGATGTATACGGATGGCGAAGGCAATATTCTTGACGAGTACAAGGATAAGATCTTCTCCCCCTTGAAAGACCTGAACGGCACTTTCGATTATGGTTACGACGAGTACTGGACGAGAGAAAAAGCAACTTATGTTGCTGAGAACCTGAACGACTTTATCAATGGCTTGATTAAGTTGCTGGGCGTCGAGATC
Organism: uncultured Clostridia bacterium; assembly: GCA_944380845.1. Lineage (GTDB taxonomy): Bacteria > Bacillota > Clostridia > Oscillospirales > Acutalibacteraceae > RGIG2774. The sequence continues at coordinate 25,220 of CALWIU010000067.1, forward strand.
GATGGCATCAACCTTGAAAATCTTGGCGACATCATCAACCAGCTGATTGGCGATAACCTTTACACCAATGAAAATGCGGCTGCTCTTGCAAAGGCGGTTGCCGACCTTGTAGCGCAGTTTGCAGATTACGGCGATGGTTTGATCACCGAAGCGTTGAAGGAAGTCCTCGGCGTTGATTTGACCGTTTATGAGAAATACGCGAGCGGTAACTATGACTTCGGCATTGAATCCGGCAACAGAGATCAGTTCGCTGATGCAATTGTTGAACTGCTGATGCCGCTTGAGCCGATTCTCAAGGTCATTTTGACCGGTGAAGACCTCAAACTTCTGGTTGACAAAGATGGCAACACCGCAGTTACGATTTACGGCGGCGAGGGTTATAAATATGCGATCATTCCGCTGCTTGAAGCATTTGATCGTGATAACCCGAATATTAAGACGCCGGAAGAGTATATCGCTGATGTCAATGCTGATCCGGAAGCTCTGGTTCGTGACATTCTGACGCCTGTCTTCGATGTTCTGGACTATGTGCTTGCTGATCCGATGAACCATCTGCTTGAAGTTATGCCGTCTCTGGTGTACTTCATCAACTCCAACGGTGTGGATACGGTATTCAAGAATGCCATCCACCCGGTCACTGAAATTCTGACGGCGATCGAGCCGATCACCGGTCCGGTGAACCTGTATGATGTGATCGGTATCGACTTGTCCACCATCGACTTCAATTATCTGGCGCAAATGCTGCTGGATATGCTCGGTGAAGGCATTGGCGCGGAGATCGCTCCTGCCGCCATCAACGCCATCGCTGACATGACCATGGGCAAACTGGTCACTTACACATCAAAGAACGGCAATCCTGCCGTCACGATGGAATATGTCGAGGGCGACGCCAGCCTGGCAGGTTCGGCAGATATGCTGACTGTCCTGCTTCGCTTCGCACTGAAGTGGATCACCCTGCCTGAGAATCAGGAGACGGTAAAGGCTCTGATTTCCGAGAACATTCCGAATGCCGAGACGGCTGAGTATGTCCTTGGCACTTACGAGACCCTTTGCACCTATCTTGATAAACCGCACGGCATTAACATGATGCTTGGCGTTGTGTACTATATCTTCTACGGTTTGGATATCGCAGTCGGTGAAACCAATGAGTGGTTCGATGATGTCAACGGGAAGTGGCAGTTTATCATCAAGCTGTTCGATGGCGCGGATTCTGACTATCTGTCCAACTTCGGCGATGCGCTGCATAAGCTCTTCGGATTTACTGAAGATGTAATCGACGAAGAAGGCATTGCTTCCAACGGTTTGATTGCTTTCTTCCAGAAGATCATCAACTGGTTCAAGGCGATTATCGAATGGATCAAGGATCTGTTTGCCGGTATCGGTGGCTAATCCTGTTGCGCAATGAGGGAAACTTCCTTACGGTTTCCCTCTCTGCCGCCCGGTCTATGCCGGGCGGCAATTTTTCTGCAAAAAAAACAGCCACGCTTTTGCGTGGCTGTTTCTGTTCTTTCAGGGACTGGGCATAAAAAAATAACCACCGAAGTTGGTAAACCAAAGCTTCGGCGGTCATCTTGGAGCTACTGATCCGATTCGAACGGACGACCTGCTCATTACGAGTGAGCTGCTCTACCTGCTGAGCCACAGTAGCATCATGTGCACCATTCAAAGGTGCTTTTTATTTTATCATATCCCGTATGAATTTGCAAGGGCTTTTTTGAATTTTCTTCATGCCTCTGTTTGCCAGAATTTTCGGTCAAGGCTGCGGTATTGTACCGCTTCCGCAAGATGAGCGCTCTCAATAAGCGCGCTGTGATCCAGATCGGCAATGGTACGAGACAATCGCAAAATTTTGTCATATGCGCGCGCAGAGAGACCGAGCTTGTCAAAGACCTGCCGCAGCAGGATTTGTGCCTGGTCAGTCAGAATGCAGTATTGCCTTGTCATGGCAGGGGTCATTTTCGCATTACAGGTGACGCCGGTGCCTTGAAAACGCTCTTTTTGGATGTCGCGCGCAGCATTGACACGCTTTTTGATGTCAGCAGAGCTTTCAGACGGCAGCGCGGTGCTGATCTGGTCGTAATTCACGGCGCTGACCTCAATGTGAATGTCCATACGGTCCAAAAGCGGACCGGATACGCGCGCAAGGTATTTTGCCGGCATTCCTTTCGGGCAGGTACACGGCCGTGTCGGGTGCCCGAAATAACCGCAGGGACAGGGATTCATCGCGGCGACAAGCATCAGTGAGCAAGGGTACGCAACCGTTCCCGCCGCTCGCGACAGGGTGATTTTACCGTCTTCCAGTGGCTGGCGAAGGGCTTCGGTGGTGGCTCTGCCAAACTCCGGCAGCTCATCCATAAACAAAACGCCATTGTGCGCCAGTGAAATTTCCCCCGGTCTTGGCACGGCACCGCCGCCGGATAAGCCCACAGCAGATATGGAATGATGCGGCGCACGGAAAGGACGGCGCGTAATCAGTGCAGTTCCGGCTGGTAATTTACCGGCGACAGAATATATTTGTGTGGTTTCCAACGATTCTTCCAGCGTCATGTCCGGCAAAATAGACGGAAGCCGTTTTGCAAGCATACTTTTTCCGGAGCCAGGCGGACCGATCATTAAACAGTTATGCCCACCGGCCGCCGCAATCTCCAGTGCGCGCTTGGCTGCACTTTGTCCCTTGACATCTGCAAAGTCAGGTGCATCTGTCAGTTCCGACCGGGTATTTTCGAGTGAAAAAAGCACCGGCTCAATGGGGGATTCTCCGGTTAAATGCGCCGCCATTTGTTTGACGGATCGAACCGGATAGACGGTGATGTCCTGTACAACGCGGGCTTCCGCCGCATTGTCCTGTGGAATAAAAACCGTATGGATCCCGGTTTTCGCTGCAGATATCAGCATCGGCAGGACGCCTCGTACCGGACGGACATCCCCGGCAAGAGACAATTCTCCGATGAAGGCGCAGCCGCTCAGATCGGCTTTCAGTTGATTCGAGGCTTTTAATATTGCCGTCAGGATCGCCAGATCATAAAGCGATCCTTCTTTCTTTTTACTTGCGGGCGCCAGATTGATTGTAATATGTTGGTAGGGAAAGGAAAAACCGCTGTTTTTGATCGCCGCTTCCACGCGTTCGCGGGACTCGCTGACCGCAGTATCCGGCAGTCCGACCACATCAAACCGGCTTCGACCCTTGTTGATATTGGCTTCTGTTTCTACCGGATAGGTTTCCAGTCCGAAAATCCCCAGACTGTTGACAGTTGCGAACACGGTGTTACCCCCTTTTTGATTAAATCATTTTTTCCGGTTGAAAAACCCGGTCAAATTCTTCCGCTGATAAAAAGCCAAGCGAAACGCAGGCTTCTTTGAGAGAAATATTTTTCTCGTATGCGAGTTTTGCTGTTTTTGCCGCGTTTTCATAGCCGATATAGGGACTGATGGCAGTGACCAGCATCAGGGAATTGTGCAAATTTTCGCGCATTTTTTCGCGGTTCGCGGTAATCCCGACCGCGCAATTGCGATTGAAGGAATTCATGCCGTCGCTTAACAAGCGGACAGACTGCAAAACATTATAAATACAAACAGGCATAAAGACATTCAGTTCAAAATTTCCCTGCGACGCCGCCAAAGAAACTGCCGTATCATTTGCGATTACCTGAACCGCGATCATGGTCAGTGCCTCACATTGTGTCGGATTGACTTTACCGGGCATGATGGAAGATCCCGGCTCGTTTTCGGGAATGAAAATTTCACCTAATCCGCAGCGCGGGCCGCTGGCAAGGAAGCGGACATCGTTGGCGATTTTCCAAAGATCCGCTGCCAGTGCTTTTAATGCGCCGTGTAAAAAGACCAGTTCGCCTTTACTGGTCAGGGCGTGGAACTTGTTTTCGGCAGATCGAAACGCCAACCCGGACATTTCACTGAGCATCTGCGCTGTCATCGCTCCAAATTCTTTTGGCGCATTGAGTCCCGTGCCGACTGCTGTTCCGCCCAGTGCCAGAGAAGAAACTTCGCGCAGAGCGGCAATCAGCATTTTTTTATCTTCCTGAAGACTGGCGCGCCAGCCACTGATTTCCTGTGAAAAGGCGATTGGTGTCGCGTCCTGCAAATGGGTTCTGCCGCTTTTGACAATACCCCGGTTTTGATATTCCAGACACTGAAAAGTGTCAATCAGTGATGTGAGCGCCGGCAGCAAATTGTGGTGTACGGCCAGCCTTGCCGCAATGTGCATGGCGGTAGGGAAGGTGTCGTTGGAGCTTTGAGACATATTGACATGATCATTGGGGTGCAAAAGCGGTTCCCCTGCCAGCTCATTGCCGCGGTTGGCAATCACTTCATTGACATTCATATTGGACTGGGTGCCGCTCCCGGTTTGCCAAACAACCAATGGAAAGTGTTCTGACAGCTTTCCGGCGTATATTTCATCTGCAACACGGCAGATCAGATCACACCTTTTTTGATCTAATTTACCAATGCGGCAATTGACCAATGCGGCTGCTTTTTTCATCAATGCAAAAGCAGAAATGATTTCAGCGGGCATTTTTTCTTCACCAATACGAAAATTCGTATAACTGCGCTGGGTCTGCGCTCCCCAGTATTTTTCCTGAGGAACGGCAACATCACCCATGGAATCGTGTTCAATGCGAAAATCCAAACAAGGTCACCTATCTTCTATTGACAGCATTTTTATTATATCATAATCTAATTTAGGTTCATAGTCAACGAAATCGAGAAAAAAAACCATCGTTGTTAAAAAATCTACTGTTTTTTACCATGTTTGCTTGTTTATATTTTATTTCACAAAACTTCTTTTATTGTTAACAAATTTCCGTTAAAATGAGCGTACTTCTAAAGACATGTATAAAATGAGCGCGGTTTGACTATATCTTTACAATATACACCATAAGTCTGACATAAATTCAGAGATAATACAAATTTAGTCGGTATTTACAATATTTATTCAATGGCCTGTCGGTTGTTTATTGGGAAGCGAAATTGGAGGTAAAGAAATGGCTGAAACAGAAAAAAAGAAAAAGCCGCAGCGCAACGCGCTGCGTTCGCAGAAGCTGATTAAGAAGGCTTTCGCCAAGCTTTTGCATGAAAAGGAGTTAAGCAAAATTACCGTTTCTGATATTGTAAAAGAAGCGGAAATTTGCCGCGGAACTTTTTACGCCCACTTTATGGATATCAACGATCTGTTTGACCAGATGGAAAACGAGATCATGGATTATGTCATGAAGTTTATTGATGAAATGGGCGTTGTGAACTTTTTGGAAAATCCTCGCCCGGTGTTGGATCTGGTGTTTTCCGCGATCGAAAAGGATAAGGATTTTTATAAAAACCTTCTTTTGAACAAAAGCGCAACCATCATTTCTGAGCGCATGATCAATATGCTGCGTGATAAATTTGTCGATGATATTACGGCGCGTTATACAAGCAAATCCAAAGACGAAACGAAAACATTTTTGATTTTTGTTGCCAACGGCATTCAGGGCTTGTTTACCCGCTGGCTCAACGACAGCGCGCCGGTTTCCACCAGGGGCGTGACCGATATGCTCTGCCGGATGATCGGCGGTTGTATGGCTGCATTTGTAGGAGAGCAGGAGTGAAAGAATGGTAATCGCTGTCATTGACGGGCAGGGTGGCGGTTTGGGCGCAAAACTGGTTGAATCCCTGCGCAAAGCACTGCCGGATGCCCAAATTTTTGCAGTCGGTGCGAATGCAATGGCGACGGAACGCATGATAAAAGCCGGCGCGAGCCGTGCGGCAACCGGAGAAAATGCGGTGTGTGTGGTTTGCCGCCGTGCAGATGTGATAACCGGTCCGGTTGGCATTGCCGTTGCCGATTCCATGTTGGGAGAAATTACGCCCACCATGGCGCTGGCCGTTGCGCAAAGCAGCGCAAGACGCATTTTGCTGCCGGTTGGCAAGTGTGAAACCCTTGTGGTCGGTGCAGGCGATAAAACCATGTCTGATTTAATTGCTGAAGCCGTGGGACAAATTGTTGGACAAACAAAAGCCTGTGTGTAAAATAAAGAAAAAAGTAGAGCTGAGAACACCCCTGTCCATGGGGTGTTCTCAGAATTTTTGTACAGGAAAAAATTTGCGTGCGGGATTGATAAAAATCCGAAAATTTTGAAACAGCGATGGTCAGGCGGTATGAAAAAAGGACAAAAAGCAACAAGACTGCCATGCAAAACAGCCGAAAAAGCAGTCCTCTGACCCAAGGGGTCTGCTTTCTTGCTGCTTTTTCAACTTGTCTGTGAATGATGCTGAAACATATTGCACTTCAAGGCGTTTTTTAGTATAATACAATAAATATCCCGTCTTATGTCCTTTATAACCCGGTCATGCACAGGAAGGAGAATCATTATGATTAAAAACAAAAAAATCGTTCTCACCGGCGCAAACAGCGGCATTGGCCTTGAGGTGCTGAAGCTGTTGCTGAAAGGCCAAAACAAAGTTCTTGCTGTCGATATCAATACGGATGTTTTAGAAAATATTGCAGATGAAAATTTGACCATTCTGCAAAAAGATGTTTCCTCAGAAGAGGCTGTTGACGAAATTTTTGATGCTGCCGAAAAGCAATTTGGCATGATTGATATTTTTTATGCCAATGCAGGATATCCTTATTATGAAGTCATGGACTATGTCGATTGGCACCGCGTAGAAAGAATTTTTGAAACCAATGTGTTTTCGCCCATTTATTCGTATCAGAAATATGTAAAACACCTCAACGGAAGAAACGGTATGTTTGCCATAACCGTATCGGCGATCGGTCAAATGGCAATGCCCGGTTTTACGCTGTATTCTGCTTCTAAATTCGCGATGCACGGCTTCCAACAGGCACTGCGATTTGAATTGCCCGATAATGTGCAGCTTACCTGCCTGTATCCTGTTGCTACAAATACCAATTTCTTCAAAGCCGCAAACAGCGTTGAATTCGACAAGCCCTTCCCCGTTCAGCAGCCGGATATTGTAGCCAGAAAAATGGTTGCAGGTATGGAGCATGGCAAAAAGGAAGTAAGCCCCTGCGCCCTTTTCGGTTTTTCTCAGCAGCTTATGAAGTTTGCGCCTTTTGTACGAACGGCGTACTGGGCTCTTGAAAACAGAAAGTTTAAAAAATTCAGAGCAAAAGTCGGTAAATAACAGAAGGAGTACACGCAATGGAATATCAATATCTTTCAACGCCTATTAAAATCGGAAAATGTGAAATTAAAAACAGAATTGTCATGCCGCCTATGTTAATGGGGTTCAGTAATTTTGCCGGAATGCCCACAGAGCAGCTGATGGATTATTATGAGGAAAGAGCAAAGGGCGGCTGCGGTCTGATTATGACCGAAATCACAAGAGTAAATGATAAAAACGGTGCTGCCGCTTTTGCTCAGCTCTCTGCCAGTCATGATGACTGCATTGAGCCAATGCGGGAATTTGCCAGACGCATACATCGCCACGGCGCCAAATTTTTCGTACAGCTCCATCATCCGGGCAGACAAAATGTGGGTCTGCTTGTGGGGACGGTTCCGCTGAGCATTCAGATGGAAAAAATAACAAAAGGTCTTTACGGCAAGCTCCTTTATAAACTCACGCCAAAAGTAGGCCCTGTGCTTTTAAAACATAATATTGTGCCTTCAAGCGTTGCACCTTCTGCCTGTCCGCCGGCATATTTCGCAGGTGGCAGAGTCCGCGCTTTGACACACAAAGAGATCAAAGAAATCGAACAGCAGTTTATTGATGCGGCGTTCCGGGTCTATACAGCCGGCGTTGATGGGGTAGAGCTTCATGGAGCCCATGGTTACCTGATTCAGCAGTTTTTAAGCCCGTATACCAACAGGCGCACGGACGAATACGGCGGTTCCCTGCAAAACAGAATGCGTTTTCTTCTGAACATTATCAAAGGGATCAAAGACCGCTGCGGACAGGATTTCCCGCTTATTGTAAGGCTCTCGGTGGATGAGTGCTACGATAAAATCGGATTCCCCGACAGGGGCTATAAGCTCGCCGATGGTGTGGAAATGGCAAAAATTCTTGAAAAAGCGGGAATCGACGCCATTGATGTATCATGTGCGGGATACGATACCTTTAACTATTGGCTGGAGCCGGTAAGCTTTGAACCGGGTTGGAGAAAATATATGGCAAAAGCCGTGAAGGAAGCGGTTTCGATCCCTGTGCTTGCGGCGAATTTGATCCGTTCGCCTGAACAGGCAGAGCAACAGCTTGCGGACGGCGTGCAGGATCTGGTTTCTCTGGGCAGACCGCACATTGCAGACCCCTATTGGGCGGATAAAGCGCTGAACGGCGGTATCATCAAACGCTGCATAAGTTGTCTGCATTGTATCGAGTCCATGCAGAACAATGCGTATATTGGCTCTCACGGCGAGTGTTCCGTTAATCCCCGTGTTGGTCGAGAAGCAGAAAAGCTCGATGTGAACGGCGGCGGACGGCAGGTTGTGGTAATCGGTGCCGGTCCGGGCGGCCTGACGGCGGCAGAGTTCCTTGCAAGAAGAGGTTTTCAGGTAACCGTTTTTGAAAAGAACGAAAAATGCGGCGGACAGCTGCTTCTTGCGGCGGCGCCTCCTAAAAAAGGCAAAACCGCGTGGATGATCGAGGATCTTGAAGCGACGGTACGCGATCTGGGTGTTGAGATCATAACGGGCACCAAGGCAACGGCAGAACTGATCAAAGAACGCAATCCCTATGCGGTGATTGTTGCGGCAGGCAGTCTTCCCGTTAAGCCAAAATTCCCGGGCAATTATACCGAGGACAAAGTTTGCACCGCAGAGGAAGTACTCAGTGGGAAGGTAACGCCTGAGAATAAGAAAATCGCTTTGATCGGATCGGGTCTGACCGGCCTTGAGACCGCGGAAGCGCTGGTGGCAAAAGGCTGTTCGGTAACGATTATTGAAATGGCAGATGAGCCTGCGCCCGGCGCATGGATGCAGCATAAGGATGATATCATACCCAAATTGCTTGCAGCTGGAACGGGAATTTATACAAGTGAAAAACTTACAGCCATATATAATGATAAGGTTGAAACAGAAAATACAAAGACCAAGGCGAAGAAAACCTTTGCCTGTGAGCTTACGGTTCTTGCGCTTGGTTCCAGACCCGACAAAACCATTGTCGAGCAGCTGCAAGCGGCAGGAATCGAGCCAATTGTTATTGGCGACTGTAATAAGGTTGGCAATATTGCCAACGCCACGAAGGCAGCTTATCTTGCGGCTATCAGCCTGAAATAAAAGGCCTTCTCCTGTACATCGTGAACGAACCGCCGTTTATATGCTGAAAACGACGGTTCGTTTTGATAAAAGAAAAGGGTGGCAGATTTCCCTTTTCCTGCATAGCCGGTTTACAGCTATGAGCAGAGACCTTTTGCCGTATCCTGTACGCAAAACCTTCGTTGCCCAAAGATGAGATGGCTCTGAATGGTTTTTGCTCTCATGTGCTATGCTTTGTGCGGTATTTTTTTGATGTGGAAGTGAACGCTTTGGAAAAAAAGAAGATTATTGTAGCAGGAATGGGACATGGCGGCCTGGCGGCTGCTGCGCTTCTGGCGCAGGCAGGCATGGATGTACAGGTCTTTGAGCAGAAAGGCGAAGGGACGCTCGGTTATGACTGGACGGATATTTTTGATCCGAAAGCACTCGGTGTCGCAGGAATTCCCATGCCTCCGAAAGGACAGTATTCTTATAAAGAAAACATGACCTTTTACAGCCCCTCCATGCGGGTCGGTCTGCGGCAGCATGTGCCAGCCGGGCAGCGGGAAATCAAAATGGAACGGCGAGATATTTATGAGCTGCTGCTCCGTCATGCGGCGGCTTGCGGTGCGCATTTGCACTATGAACATAAAGCTCTTGCACCAATCCTTTCCGGCAGCCGGGTGGTCGGCATCGCCACAGATAAGGGGGATTTTTACGCTGATCTTGTAATTGACGCTTGTGGGATGGATTCCCCGGTGCGCGGGAATCTGCCGAAGTTTATCCCCATTGAAAAAACAGTGGCGAGGGAAGACTATATTACCATTTATCGGGCATTTTTTGATCGGGCGTCTGCGGAGCCGGTGCAGGATCCTTTTCAGGTGATCCTTTTTGCCGATCATATTTGCGGAATCAGTTGGATTGCGACGGAAGAGAACCACACGGATCTGCTCATCGGCCGGTTCGAGGATTTCGACATGGCCGAAGTGGAACGCTTTGCTGATTTTCTGCGGCGGGATCATCCGCAATTGGGGCGGACCATTCAGCGCGGCGGTCAATTTGTCCGTATCCCGGTTCGCCAACCGCTTTCGTTGATGGTTTGGGACGGTTACGCCGCCATAGGAGACAGCGCATTTATGACAGTGCCGCTGATTGGATCCGGAATCGCCAATTCTCTGCGCGCCGCACGCTATTTGGCAGATACCGTTCTTGCCGATACGGCCGGTCGGTTCGATTGTCAGACGCTTTGGTCGTATGAGCGCAGGTATTTCCATGAGCTGGGAAGAGGTTTGGCTCCCCTTGCCGCCGCGAAGAAACTATTGTTAAAAATGGATAGCGCGGATATCGATTATTTCTTTGAATCCGGGATATTGAACGAGGATAATATTACCATGACGGCGGATTTTCACAGTCTATTTGATCTGATTCATCTGAGCCTGCCCGATCTTAAGAAAAAAGGAAAAGGGCTTTGCCGCAATCCTGCCGCTGCTGGAAAAATCCTGTCGGCGGTGCCGAAGATCAGCGCAGCCATGGCAATTAGCGCCGCTTTGCCGGCGACATGGAACGAGCGGACGGTTTCTTGCTGGATCAAAAGATATGAAGCCTGTTTCCGATAAAATCGGGAAAGATAACAGGGGAATCCAAGAAGCCGCAGGCGAACGGGCTTTTCGCTCCGTTTGCTTGCGGCTTCATTCATTTGCTGTCTATTGCTTTTGAAAAAATCAGCGGAAAGGGAAATAGGAAAACGGATCATCTGCTACGGTCGTTTCCGGTATGCTTGTTTCCGGTGCTGCTGATCCAAGATCCGCTACCAGCTTAACCGTAACATCAAATTCAGAAAGGGAATAGTCCTCATTGATCCGTACCAGAGAAAGTGTCAGCTGGTCTCCCTGCGAAGAACGCTCGATCAGCGAGGGGAGCGTATCGGAATCATCCAGATCAATGCCGTTGACAGCAACGATCATGTCGCCGTTCTGCGCATCGGTATTGGCAAGATCGCTGTCCGTGCTGATGGATTCAATCACCAGCGACCCTTTGGGCAAATCGCGAAGCTGGATTACCATGCTGTAAAGCTCATATGCGGATGCCGGACGATAGGTGATTCCGAGCTTTGCCCGATCCGGAACATAACCGTTCAAAATCAAATCGTTGACGATTTCCTGCACAATATCGCTGGGAACAGCAAAGCCCATTCCCTCATATTCTGTTTCGACAATTTTCATGGAGTTGATGCCGATGACCTGACCGAAGGCGTTGACCAGTGCGCCGCCGGAGTTGCCGGGGTTGATGGCAGCCGTGTGCTGGATGCACTTTGTGGTGTAACCGGTCGAAGAGGAAACCGGACGGGAAATGGCGGAAATCATACCATTGGTAAAAGAGCCGGCAAATTCTGAGCCGCCGGGGTTGCCGATGGCATATACCGTTTGTCCGACTTCCAGTGAGGATACATCGCCGAATTCGGCTTTTTGCAGTCCGCTTGCTTCAATGCGAAGCACACCGATATCGGTACGCGTGTCATAACCGACAACCTGTGCGGAATGGGTGGTTTCATCAGAAAGCATGACAGTAAAGGAGGAATCATCGGCATTTATCACATGCGCGCAGGTTACAATATAGGTATATTTTCCTTCGCTGTCTTCTCCCATGATAACGCCGGATCCTTCCGAGGCAAGCTGGCGGGTGGATTTGGAATATTGCAGCACACCAACAGAGCTTTCCTTGATCTTCTGATATACTTCCTGCGGGGTCATGGTTTCATCGTCGGACGGTGTATTGAGATTCGCAGGTGGTTCGGCAAGATTCAGTGACGGACCGTCGGAATTGGTCACATTTTCTTCCGGAATCGCCAGTCCTTCTGTATTTCCATTGCCGCCATCCTGCCGGACAAAGGAAAAGATAATGCCGATCGCAGCCACCGCTACGGTTATGCAAAGCAGAACGATCAGAACAATCAAGCCGGGATTTCTTTTTTTTCTGGAATCCGGTGCGGCGGATCTGCCGTAAGGATAATTGCCGCCGCCCATTGGCGGCTGCCCACCGACGCCGTATTGCCGGTTTTGCTGGCCGTAGGGGTATTGATCCTGCGAATAGGGGCGTGTGTAGCCGTTGCCCGTGGGTTCGTTCGGTTGCTGTTCCTGGTCGTCCTCTGTTGTTTCATAAGGCGACTGTGTCGATGTCTCGCTGCCTTCGCTGGCAGCCGGTTTGCCATGATAGGTGCAGCCGTTGCGCTGAGCCTCTTCATCCGGCGCGTCGCCGGTGCCATCTTTTTTTTGATTCCAATCGTCTTGCAAGGGATTTCATCCTTTCCATAGGCTCAATTCTGCCGAAGCGGCAGCTCGATTGTAAATTCAGTATATTCATTGTCTTTGCTGGTGGCATAGATTTTACCCTTGTGCAGCTCGACAATATTTTTGGAGATATACAGTCCCAAACCGACGCTCTTTGTGTTCAGGCTGCGGGATTTATCCACTTTATAGAAACGGTCGAACACCAGCTTCAAATCTTCATTGGCAAGACCGATGCCGTAATTGCGCACGCGAACCACAGCTTTTTCAAATTCCGCCTTGCAGGAGACCGAGATGGTGCCGTCCTGTGGGGTGAACTTGACCGCATTATCAATAATATTATAGATCACCTGATTGATCATATCCGGGTCGGCGGTGACCGTAATATTTTCCAGATCATCCAATCCGTTGATGGTGATATTTTTCTGCGAAATCAACTGTTCAAAGCTCAGGAAGGTTCGGACGATCATTTCCGAAAAGCTGAATTTGGTAAAAGACGGCGTCAGTTCGCCCGCTTCGATTTTCGACATATTCAGCATAGAGGAAATCAGCCGGGAAAGCCGTCGTACTTCGTCAGACACAATACCGAGATATTTTTTATGCTCTGAGGGCGGGATCGTTCCATCCAAAATGCCGTCGATAAAGCCGCCGATCGTCGTCATCGGTGTTTTCAGTTCATGTGAAACATTGGCAACAAAATTCCGGCGGGAATTTTCAATAGCAGACAGATCATTCGCCATCGAATTGAATGCGCGCGTCAGTTCGTGCGTTTCGTCGCTGCCGGGGCGTTCGGGGATCCGATAAGAGAAATTCCCTTTTGCATATTGTCTTGTTGCATATAAGATATCCTGAAACGGCTGAATGAATCGCCGCAGAATGGCGTCAATAAACAGGAAGGCAATCAAGACAGATAAAAGTCCGAAAACAACAAATTGAAGCTGAATCCGTCCCATCGCGTCCGTTAAATTTTGATGATTGTCTTTCGTGACAAAAATAAACCCGGATAAACTGGGCGTTTTGCCGGAAATATAAATCGGTGCAGCGGCGATGGACAGCGGCACTTGACTGGAATCGTCAATTTCGCCCATATAAGTTGTCTGCTTGCCGGATTCGATTTTCTCCAGCTGCTCTTTGGAAATTTTTATTTTACTGTGCAGGGAACAAACCTGATTCTGTACATATTCGCTTCCCAAATCCAACAGCTCTTTACAGATCACAACATCGCCTTCGGTGTTGGTCATAAAAATATCGCAGTCAGAATTTTCGGAAAAGTTTTTGATGGCATAGCAAACAATGACAAGGGCATTTTCATAGTCGGCAACATAATCGCCGCCGCCGGATACGCTTAAAAGATCGCCGGCAAGACCTGCGACATTTTTAGCTGAGCCATACAGATTTTGCAGTTCCTGTTGCTTGTAATGATGTGTGACCAAGGTCAACATAATAATGCCGATCCCGGTGGTAACCAGCAGAATCAGCGCGGAAAGGGAGATAAAGTATTTGCGGAACAGCCGGCTCTTACGCAGCGGCGTTCCTTTCCCGAAAAGAGCGGAGGCGGACGAAGCCGCCCCCTTTTTCTTTTTTTTCGTCATTGAGATCAGTCTTTGGTTTCAAATTTATAACCAACGCTCCAAACGGTTTTCAGTTCCCATTTATCGGAAACATTTTCCAGTTTTTCACGCAGTCTTTTTACATGGACATCAACGGTTCTTGAATCGCCGTAATAATCAAAGCCCCAAACTTCATCCAAAAGCTGGTCGCGGGTAAACACGCGGTTGGGATTGCTTGCCAGATGGTAAATCAGCTCCAGCTCTTTGGGCGGTGTATTTACGATTTTGCCGTTGACCTTCAGTTCGTAATTCGTCAGGTTGATGGACAGCTTATCGTAATGGACTTCTTTCTGCGGGTCGTTGATGTGCGAACTCGTACGGCGCAGCACGGCTTTGATCCGCGCAACGACCTCTTTTGTGTCAAAGGGCTTGACGATGTAATCATCCGCTCCCAATTCCAGACCAAGCACCTTGTCAAAGGTTTCCCCTTTGGCGGTGGTCATGATAATCGGGCAGGATGAAGTCGCGCGAATCTTGCGGCAGACCTGCCAGCCATCCAGACCCGGGAGCATAATATCCAGAAGAATCAGATTGGGATTCTCTTTCGGGAAAATTTCAACAGCCTGTTGACCGTCATTTGCGATCACAGTGGTGAAACCCTCTTTTTCAAGGTACATACGAAGCAGTTCGCAGATATTGGTATCGTCATCAACGATCATAATTTTTTCGTTCGCCATAATAATCATCTCTTTCTTTTCGATCGGCAGGATTTTCCTGCCCAACCTTTATTATAACTGATAAATATTGACTTAAAATGGAAAGATATATGTATTATATCCGATTTTTTCGATTTTTGGTGAACGGGAAACAAATATTATCAGAATTTTTCTCAGAATTTGTATAGCCGGGCATTCACAAAAAATCCACAGTTTTTCAAAAAATCTTTTTCGTATGGTTCATAAATCAGTTTGTGCCAAAGTGTCTGGATTTATTCTTTGGTTTTTTTTGCGCTTTTTCCCTTGCGCGCAGACCGAACAAAACCGCGATAATGACCGCGGCTGCCGCCATGGGCAGTAAAATCCATAAGACGCCAGATCCACGAACACTGTCAGACAGATCAGTATCCTGGATGTTTTGCGCAGACAGATGGCGTTTGATAGCGGTTATGCCGGTAATATAGCCGTTGGCATCGGTCAGATATTCATACCCTTCCGGCGGGCTGCCCGCCTGTGACAGCAGCATGGGGACGCCTTCCGCGCCCGGAGCAATGGTCAAGGAAGAGGATTGATTCAGAAAACCAGCAGAACCGGATTGTCCCGAAACAACCGTGCCGCCCGATGTGCCGGAACCGCCCGAGGGAGTAACAAACTGGCCGCTGCCGCCGGAGGCGGTAAACATGAGCTGCGACAAGTAGTCACTGCCGGAAGAAGAGCCGGCAGACGGAGAGCCGGAGGGGGCGGTATTGATATCGGGAACCATCAGTGTCAGTACATTGGTTACCTGAGAGGGAAGTTCTGTCCCGAGCACTGTCAGTGCGCCGGTTGCTGAACCGAGCAGATTATTGCCGACAATCCCCAAAAGCGAGTTGCCGCCGGTTGTTCCCCCAGTCGAGTTGTTTTCCGGGGCTTCTTCACTGCCTTGCAAAACAGTCAGGGTGTAGCTTTGCGAAGTGGTTTTTTCCGGGCTTTGATAGGTGACGGTAATGGTGATATCCTGTGAATCAAGCTGTGGATCCAGCGCGCATTCGACATAGCTTCTGTCGGCGACCAGTTCCCCGTTGATTTCGATCATGATTGTTTCCGTCGCGGTAGATGTCCGATATGCCTGCGGGCAAACCCAAATACGGGACCGGCGATATTTCAGCTGCGTTTCATAATGCGGGATATCCGCGTAAAATTCACCGGCTTCCAGTGAAAAATATTCGGTGTTCGCGGCAACGGCGGTAAAGGCTTCCGAATAGCTCATGCCGCTTCGGATGGTAATGTTCGCGTCTCTGCCCATGACCTGAAGAAGATAGAAGGGCACTTCGCCGCGGTTCAGCGCCGATTGCAGCAGTTCCGGATCCAGGGAAATATCATATTCCATACCCAGAAGCGCGGCTAAATATTTTTGCTTCAGTTCATCAAAATCGGCGTTTTCCGCATCGATGGAAATGCCGAGCTGCCGAATCATCATTACGGCGATCATACGGTAAACTTCTTCGTCCGGCGTTTGTTTCGTAACAGAATAGCCGTTGGTCATCAATGCGATTTTGCAGGCGATCAGCACATATTCATCGATGGTATCGACTGTGCCAATACTCCATGCCGCCAGTGTTGCGGCGTCAATATTGAAAACCTGCGTCATGCACTGGATCAATGCTGCCTGCACGCTCATGCCCGGTGTGATGGTTACATTGACTGCGCCGGTGGACAGCAGCGTATACAGTGCCCGGGCAAAAATCAGATTTTCCTGGTCGCCCAAACCGCCCTGCGGATACGCGATCCCCAGATCCGTCAGGTATTCCATGATAAATTCATCGCTGACATTGCGCGTCGCTTCCGATGCAAACTGGTTGATGTATTGCAGCACATAGAGATACGCGGCTTTTGACGCGCTGGCGTCCAGTGTAAACAGCTGTGTATAATAATTGACTTCCGAGCGGAATCCCTCTGGCGTGACCGAATAGGGATATTCCGGCTTTGGCGTCAGGGTCAAAGCCGTCATCGTGCCCTGGGTGTTGGTCATATCTTCCCTTGCGTCCAGTGCTTTCAGCCAGGCGGGGTTGGAAACAGAGTAAGAAAACTGCGTTTCAACCGTGACCAGCGTTGCCGCTGAAGCGAACGGCAGCAGCATTGACACGATTAGCAGAATCGCAAAAAAAACAGATAAGCGTTTTTTCATGGCCGGAAATACTCCTTAAACTGTGAAAAATCGATCAGGCGCGGAATGAAAAAATGGTTTCACACTCTGCTTTTTCTCCGGCGTCAAACAGGCAGGAGGGAAAAGAGGCGTGATGAGGCGTGTCAGGATAGTATTGTGTTTCCAGACAAAAGCCGCAGCGCTTGTTCATCGGAATGCCGTTTTTCCCGGGGATGCCGTTCAAAAAGTTTCCGGCATAAAATTGAATGCCCGGCAGATCGGTAGAAACCGTCATCGTGATTCCCGTCGCAGGGCATTTGACGATTGCTGCGGTCCGCATCGTGCCGTCCCAGTGGTCGATGCAGAAGTTAT
Organism: uncultured Clostridia bacterium; assembly: GCA_944380845.1. Classification (GTDB taxonomy): domain Bacteria; phylum Bacillota; class Clostridia; order Oscillospirales; family Acutalibacteraceae; genus RGIG2774. The sequence goes on from CALWIU010000067.1 coordinate 42,455, forward strand.
GGTCAAACCCGCCGGTGTTCTGTAATTGCTCACAGGGCACATCAATATCCTTCCCAATGGGTTTTGCGGTTGTGAAGTCAAAAGGCGTACCTTTGACCGAGCGGATCTCGCCGGTCGGAATGCTGTGCTTGTCTACCGGGGTAAAGGCAGAAGCAAAAAGCGTCAGTTCATGATCGAGGATATCACCGTTGCCGAATCCGCCCAAATGGAAGTAAGTATGATTGGTGGGGTTGATATAGGTTTTGCGGTCGGAGGTGCAGGAATAATGGATCCGCAGTTCATTTTCTTCGGTCAGGGTATAGGTGATTTGCGCCTGGATGGCACCGGGATAGCCATTCAGCATATCTTCACGGGTGTAGGAAAAGCAAACGGCGTTTTCGCCGGCTGCCTGTCCGTTCCACACCGTGTGGGTATATTCACCCCCGCTGTGCAGGGTCTGTATGTTGTCTTCGTTTTTTATCAAAGGATAGTCTTTGCCATCGATGCACAGGGAGCCGCCGCCGATACGGTTGGCGTACGGACCGGCAATCGCACCCTGATAATCCGAGCGGTGCTGTAGCCCGTCCATATCGTCAAAGCCGACGGTCACATCCCGCATCTCGCCGGTCTGATCCGGCACCAGGATGCTTTCGATCCCCGCGCCGTATTCAAGCAGCCGAACGCGCATGCCGGCATGATTTTGTAAGGTAAAGCAATAGACTTCTTTCCCGTTATCGGTTTTCCCGAAAAGCTCTTTTGTAACGCACATAAAGATTTCAGTCCCCTTCCTTTTTACAATAAAGGATCCGTTTCATTTCATCATAATTTTACACTTCTTTTTTCCTTTCGTCAACGGCAGTCCTTAATATTCAGACAAAGTTTATAGTTTTGTGATCTCTTTTTCCGAAAGTCACGCCCCCTTGTCCTTGACATCAGGCGGAAAAGCTCTTATTATAAAAGAAAAACCAGCCGCCGAAGGGAGGAAACGGGATGGATCTGCAACTGCTGGGCGCTTATGGCGGACTGATCTTTCGGGTGCTGCTGAGCGTCAGCATTTTGTTCTTTCTTCTGATCAGCCTGCTTTTGCTGTTCAACCGGAATTACGGGAAAAATGTAATTGCCCGCTTTATCAATGCCATAAGCGGTGAAACAGTAGATATTTCATCTTGGGAGGTTTCACTCGGCAGAGCCAAAACCTGTGACATCGTTTTGAACAATCCGACAGTGTCCCGGTTCCATGCGGTAGTGGTTCGCCGGGGAAAGGGCTGGATGATTTTTGACACCAACTCCAAAAGCGGGATTTTGGTGAACGGGAAAAAGATCGATAAGCGCGCGTTTATTTATGACGGGGATATTATTTCGATGGGCACTTCTGTTTTGACTTTCCGTTCTCCGCTGTTCAAACGCCCGCAAGCGCAGAAAAAATCCGATGCAGCCTATCAAAAGATCCCTGCTGAACGCAAGGTCGTTACGGCGGCAAGGAAAGATGCGGGCAGAGCCATTTCCGCACTCGTCAATCTGGCGGATCAGTCGCTGGTGCTGCTGTTTGCTGAAGATTATATTATCGGCAGAGCAGCCGATTGTGATATCGTGCTGCCGGTCATGACCGTATCAAAGCATCACGCCCGGCTTTTGCGTCAGGGGTCGTCCTGGCGGCTGGAAGATTTGCGTTCGCGTGCCGGTACGCAGCTGAACGGCACAGATGTGATCGGCTCCGTACCGCTTCGCGGCGGGGATGTAATCAATGTCGGCGGCGTCTATTTCCGTTTTATTGCCGACTATATGAACGAATAAGGAAAGGGGGCGCGCCGCCGCGCGAAATTTCGCAGGCGGGTTTGATATGGCAGATCCAAAAACCAAAAAACGCGGCAGTGTTTATGCTGTCGATGCGCCTCGTCGGACAGGGACGGCAACGCGTAAGAAACATAAAAATTATATTCCGCCTGATCTGGAACTGAAAAAGGGAAAAATCCGTGAAAAAATCGGCAAATGGTTTGTTTTAATGATCTTTTTAACGGTGTTGGAAGCAGCGATGGATTTGTCCGCTCTGAACGGATTGACCGAGCAGGAGCTTCCGGGCGTTATTCTTTTGCTGGGAATTTATTTCGCTGCACAGTGGGTGTACTACTTTGTGGCGGGGGTTCTGCTCAGACGGCGGATGGAACTGGAAATGGCGGGTTTTTTGCTTTCCAACATCAGTCTTGCCATCACCGCCAGCGTATACCCGGATCGGATTCGCACGCAGCTGATCGCCGTAATCGGCGGAATTCTGGTCTTTGCTTTTTTGACATGGTTTATGGGCAATGTCAATCGCGTCACCGTCAGCCGGATGCCTATCGGTATCGCTGCGGTGGGACTTTTGGCGCTGACGCTGGTTCTGGCGGAATATAACAACGGCGCTAAAAACTGGTTGTTTTTAGGTCCGCTTTCCATTCAGCCTTCTGAGATTGTAAAGGTCGCCTTTGTTTTTGTCGGTGCGGCGACGCTGGATAAAATTCAAAATACCCGTTCGATTGCAAAATATGTCGTTTTTGCCATGGTCTGCGTCGGATTGCTGTTTTTGATGCTGGATTTCGGTACGGCGCTGATCTTTTTCGCAACCTTCCTGATCATTGCTTTCCTGCGCTCGGGCGATATCAAAACCATTGTGCTGATTTGCACGGCGGCGCTGATGGGCGGCATTTTTATCATTTTATATAAACCTTATGTCGCCAGCCGATTTGCAACTTATCGCCACATCTGGGAGTATATCGATGCGGGCGGTATGCAGCAGACCCGAACGATCATTTATTCCCTCAGCGGCGGGCTGTTCGGCGTAGGACTTGGCAACGGCAAACTGCGCAATGTGTTTGCCGCAACGGAAGATCTGGTTTTCGGCGTGGTTTGCGAGGAATTGGGGATGCTGACGGCTATCGCGATTATGGCGGCATATGTTTTGCTGTTGGTTTATGCGATTCGCGGTGCAAAATATGCCCGTTCTTCCTTTTATGCAATTGCCGCCTGCTCGGCAGCCGGTATGATTCTCTTTCAGGCGATGCTCAATGTGTTTGGCGTTACGGATATCCTGCCGTTCACCGGCGTGACACTGCCCTTTATCAGCCGTGGCGGTTCGAGTATGCTTTGTTCGTGGGGACTGCTTGCCTTTTTGAAAAGTATGGATATCCGCACATATCCGAAGGTCATGCGCGAGCTGTACCAGCAAAAAGAAAGGATCTGACGCAGCGTGAATACCATTTCAAAACGAGCAAAAATCTTATATGCCCTTGTCGCCGTTTGTCTGGTTGGCTCGATATTTCTGGGCGTGACCTTTTTTGTGCATGGAGATGAATATGCTTCCAATACGCGCAATCAGCATATTTACAGCGGGAATGTCCTGATCAGCGGCGGAAGGGTGCTTGATCGGGATGACCGGGTCCTGACCGCTGTGGAAAACGGCAGCAGGGTATACAACGAAGATTCTGTCATTCGACGCGCGACGCTTCATGTGTTGGGCGAAAGCGGCTATATCGCCGGCGGTGTGCTGGAACAGTACAGCGCAGAATTGATCGGATATAATCTGTTGACCGGCGTTTTTACCGCCACAGAGCAGGGCGGAAACGATATCCGCCTGACGCTGGATGCCGAACTTTGCGCAGATGCGTATCGCGCCATGGACGGCAGAAAAGGAGCGGTCGGCGTATACAACTATAAAACCGGAGAAATTGTCTGCATGGTTTCTACCCCGGCATATGATCCGAGCGATAAGCCGGAGGATATTGATGACAACGAAGATTATGAAGGCGCTTATTTGAATAAGTTCCTGTATGGTCAATATGTTCCCGGCTCCACTTTTAAAGTCGTTACCGCGGTATGCGCGGTGGAAAATATGCCTGATGTGCTGACGCGGACTTTTACCTGCACCGGCGAATACCACGCTTCCGATGGAACGGTCATTTGTAATGATACCCATGGGGAACTGACTTTTCAGCAGGCATTCAATCACTCCTGCAACAGTGTGTTTGCGCAGTTGGCGGATGAGCTGGGCGGCGAAAAAATGACCGCGACCGCCGAAAAACTGGGCGTAACCTCTTCTCTTACGGTAAACCGTTCCAATACGGCAAAAGGCTCTTATGATGTCTCAACTGCTTCCCATGCCGATCTTGGCTGGTCGGGGATCGGTCAGTATACAGATTTGGTCAATCCCTGCAATATGATGACCCTTGCAGGGGCGGTGGCAAACGGCGGCACGGCAAGGATCCCCTATTTTGTGGACGGGGTCTATTCTTCTGACGGGCGGCTGGTCCGCAATGAAAAAAGTGAGCAAACAAAAAATTATATGAGCGCGTCTACCGCGTCGGTTATCAAAAATCTCATGCGAACCACCGTAACGGATTATTACGGCGAGGGGTATTTCCCGGATATGGAAATGTGCGCCAAAACGGGTACGGCCGAAGTCGGCGAAGAAAAGCGCCCCCATGCGTGGATGATTGGTTTTTCTCAGCGCGAGGATTTTCCCTATGCGTTTGCTGTCGTGGTTGAAAACGGCGGTTCGGGTTACAGCGCAGCGGGAAAGGTTGCTTCCCGCGTGCTGGGCAGCCTTTGGGATACCCTGTTTTAAATGCGGGGCAAAACCGGCAAGTAAGAATACAGAAGGAAAAATCATCATCGATATGGATGCACTGGAAATCAAACAAGTGGAAAAAGGGACAGCGTTAGCACAACTTGATTTTACAGATCGTCTTACATAAAAAAACACCAGCCGCCGATGGCGGCTGGCAAAAGCAGCAGGTCAAAAAAGAAATTTTGCTACACGCTGAGCAGCAGGTTTCAAAAGATCTGCTGCTTTTTGCTTTTTGACTGTTTTTAGTCACAGTGGTTCGCGTATTGCCGGACCAGTGTTTTGAAGTGATTGCCCTTTTCTTCAAAATCCCGGTATTTGTTGTAACTGGCGGCGGCGGGGGAGAGCACACAGGCCTTTCCTGCCGGTGTCAGGCGCACCGCATTTTGGACAGCTTCTTCCATGTCGGCAGCAAGAATAATCTGCGAACGGCAGCCGTTCTGCCGCAGAAGCGAGGCGATTTTATGGCCGGTGTCCGGCAGACAGATGATATTGTCGATCGGGCGCTTGCATAATTCGTCGGCAAAATCCCGGTAGTCCAGACCGCGATCCATCCCGCCGATAATGAGCGAGCCGACATTGCCCAGCGAATCAACGCCCATCAGAACCGAATAGGGAATGGTCGCAATGCTGTCGTTATAGTAGGAAACGCCGCCGAATGTGCCGACCAGTTCCATGCGGTTGGCAATGCCTTCAAAGGAGGTAATCGCTTGTTCAATGGCGGCGTCCGGCACGCCCAGCCGCCGGACTGCGGTCATGGCGACCGCGATATTTTGACGGTTATGGCTCCCCTTCAGGTGAGGATTGCAGCCGGCAAGACGAGCAAGGAAAGGATCGGGAGCGGTGGGGTCTGCCAAAATGACCTTTGCCTCAAGGGCGCTGGGGTCAAGGTATTTTGCAACGGTTGAATGGGGGTTGTAAATCAGAAAATCATTGCTTTGCTGGTATTTTGTGATATTCATTTTCGCCCGAAGATATCCCGCAAAACCATCGTTATAATGATCGAGGTGCTCTTCGTACACATTGGTCAGTACCGCGATGTGCGGGGAAGAAGTCATAAATTCCAGCTGGTGGCAGGACAGTTCCATCACCGTCAATTCATTTTCGGATTCTCCGATATGGTCAAAAACCGGTACGCCTACATTGCCGGTCAGACGCGCCCGCAGTCCTGCCGCTTGCAGCATCCGGTGAATCAGGGTTGCGGTGGTGGTTTTGCCTTTGGTTCCCGTTACGCCGATGACCGTGCTGTCAGAATACTTTAAGAACAAATCGGTCTGACAGGTGATTTCGCAGTGCGGCGGAATGGTGATCCCAACAAAGGGAATACCGGGGCTTTTCAAAACCAGATCGTAATCTTTCATCGCGTCAAGATAGGTGCTGCCGAAATGAAAAGAGACTTTATCATCATCCAGCGAAAAGGGGTTCTGATCGGCAATGCCAAGGGGTTTGTCAGGCAGAAATTTGCGAATCAGCCGATAAGAGGATCGTCCCTCTCTGCCGAATCCGAGTATCAGGATCCGTTTGTCCGAAAACAGGCGGATCATGTCGTCAAGACTGCGAAACATAACGATACATCTCCTTTACGCAGGATTGGTAGTTGTCGGGTACAAGATTTTGTTCGTTCCAGCTGGTAAACAGCGTCAGATCCGGTTTTTCTCCGGGCGCGTGCTCGTCAAAATACTTCAGCAGTGCCGGAAGCGGTTCGTTTACGCGTTTGGCTTTTGCCAGCGTCAGGGCAAGAGCGGTTCGCACTTCGGTCACAGTGCCCACACATTCAAAAGGCTTCACATCGGAAAAACCGCAAAGCCCTTTGAAATCTTCTAACAGAGCGGTTTCGTCAAGCATACATTTGCCGAAAACAGCATCCAGATCTTTTTTGCTCAGGAAGGGCGAAAGGATACAGTAAACAAACAGGCATTTCGGACAGGCGGCGCACCAGATGTTTTTTTTGCTGCCTGCGTTGCAGCTGCGAAAAACAGGAAGAAACTGGGGCAGCGACGCGAACATTTTGGCGATCTGCAATTCGTTAAAAGGACGCAGCAGGCTGAAATATCGGATCGGCACACCGATGTTTCTGTTCAGATAGTCGGAAAAATCCCGTTCAAATTCATATGATTTAGAATACTGGTGGTTTACCGTCAGCCCTTCAATATTGGATTCATTCGCGCTGGATTCATTGGAAAGAACAATATCTTTTGCCCCGATTAAAAAGGCGCAGTAAGCGGAAAGAAAGGCGACGATTGCCGAAAACGGGGTGTGCCCGTTCAAAAAACCACGCCGGTTCAGCTCCAGAAGCGCCGGGTCGATGGTGCGATGGGTGCGAATGATCGCTTCTTCCCCGTCGCCCGCCGCCAGAACGGTGTCGGTGCGTGCCTTTTGGTCGTTCACGGTAAAGTAGCGAACGGTTTTTCCGTTGTTTTTCAAAAGCGTTGCTGTTACGGCAGAATCCTTCCCGCCGCCAATGGGAACCAGCGCATCTGTTTTTGCTTCAAAGACCAGAGGCTCGTGAAAGGCTTCCGGTTCGGGCGCTTCGATTTGGATCAATTCCTCCTCTGTCGCATCTATGCCATTGCGGTATAAAAATTCTCCCAGCCCGTTGAAATATAGCTTTTTCCACCAGCGGATTTCTTCCGCTGTAAGCCCGCCGCAGCGAACGGAAAGTTTTTCAGGAAGCACCGCTTTAAAATAACTGACGCATTCTGCCATGCCGAAAAGGAAAGCGAGCCGTTTGGCATATTCATGATCCGCAGCCTGCACAAGCCGCAGGTTTTTGGTATCGATCACCGTTTGCGGCGTAAAGGAACAAAGCCCCGGTATCTCAAAGTGGAACCGAAGGGTTATTTGATCTTTTTCAGGAAGCACCTCATAGGAATGATAAATAAATTCAGCATATTGCTGTCGAAAGCTCAGTTCTTGCAGCTTCATGACGCATCACCTGTATTAGATTATATCGGGTTAAGAGAAAAAATCAAGGGAAACTCGTCAAAGGCAGAGGTTTTCATAAAAATTTTTCCTTTTTTCGGCGGTTCGGAGAAAAAACATATTGACAACCATGCCGGTGTGATATATACTAATACGGTATCAGCATAACTTGTTGATGTAATTTGGGAAGAATAACCCCTACTCACGCGGAGGGAGGGATCATATGAGCCAGGTAAAGGTAAAAGAGAACGAGTCGCTTGACAGCGCCCTCAGAAGGTTTAAGCGCCAGACATCCAGAGACGGCGTGATTCAGGAAGTTCGCAAGAGAGAACATTATGAGAAGCCTTCCGTCAGACGCAAAAAGAAATCGGAAGCCGCTCGCAAACGCAAGTATAAATAATTTCAGATGCAAGGCGGACTCAAGTCATTGAGCCCGCCTTGTTTTCCGGAAAAGGAGGCGCAGTCCATGGCGGAACCAAAACCGGGAGTTGCGGCATGGGAAGATGCTGTCCCAAAATATATTTATTCCTCCATCACTGATATCACCCCTGATGAGTTGCGGCGCATCGGCGCTGTTGCCGTTGGAATCGATCTGGATAACACCACGGTTTACGATTCAACCTTGCGTCCGCGCGAGGGCGTTATGGCATGGATCCGCCAAACCAAAGAAGCGGGTTTTCCGATCATGATTGTGTCCAACACCTATCCGCTGCGCGCTCGCTGGCTTTCTAAAAAATTCCGGGTTCCTTTTTTGGCTTTGTCTGATAAACCGAATCCGAAAAATGTCATCAAAGCCGCCGCCCAACTCGGTGTGCCGCTGGAAAATTTCGCCATGATCGGCGATCAGCTCTTTGCCGATATCGAAGCGGCAAACCGCTGCGGCGCGATTTCTGTTTGGGTGCGCCCATTTATGCGTGAAAAAATATTCGCGAAAAAATTTGCCCGCCGCCGCGCCAGAGAAAAGAAATTCTGCGAGGAACACGGGATTGAATACGAGGAGCTTCCATGAACGCATTACAGAGTTTTAGAGCGTTGTTTTACGGCGCCGAAGGAAAAAGTCTGGATACTGCCGTTCTTTTTACCTCTGAGGTCAGCCGCCGCTTTTTGACCGGATTCCCGTCTTCAGACGGCTTTGTCGCCATTACAAAGGACAAAGCCGTTTTTTGGACAGACAGCCGCTATATAGAGGCAGCAAAGCAGTGCGTCAGCACCATGCCGGTAGAAGAGCAGCAGGATATCAACAACCAGCTTCGCAGTCTGTTCACAGACAACGGGATCAGGAAAATTGAGGTTGAGGTTTCGCGCCTGAGCGTTCGCCGTTACCGCTTGCTGCAGCAAGCTCTTTCGCCGCTGGAAGTTTCGGATGAGAGCAGCGCCGATGATAGTTTGGCGGCGCTTCGCTGTGTCAAAACAGCCGAAGAAGTCGCGCGGATCGAAAAAGCGCAAAGCATCGCACAGGCTGCCTTTGATGATATTCTGACTTTTATCCGTCCCGGCGTAAGCGAAAAAGAAATCGCGCTGCATCTGGATTATGCCATGCTGTCGCGCGGAGCACAGGCGGTTTCTTTTGAAACCATTGCCATTGCCGGCGAGAATACATCCAAACCCCATGGCGTTCCCTCAGATCGAAAAGTGCAAAATGGTGATTTTGTTACCATGGATTTCGGCGCGGTTTATGACGGATATCACAGTGATATGACCCGAACCGTTGCGGTTGGCAGCGTGTCGGAAGAGCAGAAAAAGATTTATGCAATCGTTTTGCAGGCAAAACAGGAAGCGTTGTCGGTTCTGCGGGCGGGGCTGCCTGCTTCGCAGGGGGATAAGGCGGCGCGTGATGTGATCGAAAAAGCGGGATTCGGCGCGTATTTCCGCCACAGCACCGGCCATGGCGTAGGACTTGAAATCCATGAGCTGCCCAACCTGTCCCCGCGCTCGGAATATGTTTTGCAGAAAGGTAATATTGTAACCGTAGAACCGGGGATCTATTTACCCGGTGCTTTCGGCGTGCGTATCGAGGATATGGCGCTGATTGAAGAAACTGGCTGCAAAAATCTGACTTCCGCAGAGCAGAAATTGATCGTCCTGTAAGAAGAAAACGGCTTGTTTAAGCGGTTCTTTCTGAAAAAAGACTTGCAAAAAAGACGAAAATATTATATGATATATTTGTTATTATATGCGGCGGTTTGTCGCTCGTAAGAAAGGATTGGAAAGTATGGTAACAGCCGGCGATTTCAGAAACGGCGTAACTTTTGAAATGGATGGCGCCGTTTGGCAGATCATAGAGTTTCAGCATGTAAAACCCGGTAAGGGCGCGGCGTTTGTCCGCACGAAGCTCAGAAATGTGATTCAGGGTTCCGTGGTCGAAAAGACTTTCAGCCCGACTGATAAATTCCCCACCGCTTTTGTGGAAAGAAAGGAAATGGAGTATTCCTATAACGACGGCGATCTGTATTATTTTATGGATCCCGACAGCTATGAGCTGATCCCCATCAGCAAGGATGAACTGGACGACAACTTTAAATTTGTCAAAGAGCAAATGGTTTGCCGCGTGCTGTCCTATAAAGGCAAGGTTTTCGGTGTGGAGCCGCCGAACTTTGTGACTTTGCAGGTCACCAAAACGGATCCCGGTTTCAAGGGCGACACAGCGACCAACACCTTAAAGCCCGCTACGCTGGAAACGGGCGCTGAAATCAAAGTCCCGCTGTTTATTGACGAGGGTGAAATGATTCAGGTCGATACAAGAACCGGCGAATATATGTCCAGAGCGTAAGCGATGGCAAGAATATAAGGAGGTCAACCCCATGACAATTACCGAAAAAGCCGCTTATCTGAGAGGTTTTGCCGATGCTGCAAAAATGAAGGATGATGACGATGCCGTCAAACTCCTGAAAAAAGTGGTCGAAATCATTGACGATCTTGCCGTTTGCGTAACGGATCTCGACGATCAGGTTGCCGAAATGTCCGAACAGCTGGATGCGGTTGACGAGGATCTTTCCGATCTGGAAGAGTATGTATATGAGGATGACGACTGCGATTGCTGTGACGATGATTGCGATTGCTGCGATGATGACGAAGATATGATGTTTGAGCTGGAGTGCCCGGAATGCGGCAAAACCATCTATCTGGACGAAAGTATCTTTGATTCCGATGAAGAGGTCACTTGCCCGTCTTGCGGCGCGGTTCTGGAAGACCTGACCATCGAGGAAGATGACGAAGACGACGAATAATCATCGCTTGATTGGCATATAAAAACAAAGCCGGGCATTCTTTTTGTTCAGAATGTCTGGCTTTCTTGCTAACAAGGGGGAATCGGTATGGATGAAAAATACATTGGCAGAATCTGCCCATATTGTAAACAGCCTATCGGAGAAGAGGATGAAATTGTTGTTTGTGAGCGTTGTTTGACGGCCATGCACAAGGAATGCCGTGAAAAAGCCGGAAAATGTGCGGCGATTGGCTGTGAAGGGGCTGACGCGGCTCCGTCGGAAAAGACGGAGCGTATAAATGCCGAAAAGACGGAGGATACCACAAAGGCCGCCGACGCGGAGAAAACCAATGATTCCGCACAGGCGGGCGAACCGGTTGGACCGGCCGCAGCAACGCGGAAACCAGAGGATATTTATCGCAATCCTTCGTTTTGCCCGTCCTGCGGTGCAGCTGTGCCGCCCGGCGCGGATAATTGCCCGAGCTGCGGATTTCATTTTGCATCTCATCCGGCGGCAAAACAGCCAAAGAAAAAAGTCGGCAAAAAAGGTCTGGTCGCACTGATTGTCTGCCTGGTAGTGGCAGTTGCGGCGCTGGGTGTTGTGATTGGCGGCATTTCATGGTACCGGGAAGAAACAGCCGATCTGCGGGATGAACTGTATGACTGTTACTGGGTTTGTCCGGAACTGAATGAACAGGTACAGGAAGGCGATCTGTTTGTTTCCGATGCCTATGTGATCTTTGAGGGGCAGAGTATGCGTATGGTAACCAGCAACCTGCTTTTTGGCGGGCAGACGCTTTTTTCGGCTCAGTTTACCGTGAATTCGCCCTGGTCGGTTACGCTGCTGCTGACAAACGGACAGCAGGTTTCCTTTACGGTCGAGTACCGGGAAGACGGTCCCTATGACCGTATGATCTGGACCGGGGAATCGGGCAATGTTCTTAACTTTAACGAAGTGGAAGAATCCGGCTCGTATTACGACTGAGAAGAAATAAAGAAAGACGCGAAGCTTTTTCCTTTGGAGAATGGTTTCGCGTCTTTTTTTTGCTCAGTCCAGCATATGCCCAATTGGTTCGCAGGGCTGTATGTGATCGAAATGATAAAAGGTGCGGGCGTTTTCAAAAAGGAACGCCTGTTTTTCCGATGAGGTCAGTTCTTTGGTTTTGAGAATGAAATCAAAGCTCATTTTATAGGTGATCTCCACCATGGTGCGCGGATAATCACTGCCCCACATCAGCTTGTCCATGCCGCAGACTTCCGCCGCTTCCCGGATTGCATCAACGGCAGAGGGATATGGGTAAAACTCCCGATGAAACAACCATGTGATCCCGCCGCTTTCAATTCGCACATTGGGATACCGCGCAAGTTTAATTTGTTCGAGCCAGTTTTGGCGGGTCACCATTCCAAAATGACCGATGGCGATGCGAAGGGAAGGGAACTGCTCGATCATCTCACGCAGAGAATCCGTTTGGCGATTGCCGTCCATCAGATCGATAGAAAGAAATTTACCCTCCTTTTCCGCCTGCCGGAAAACCGGCTCATGAAGGGTCAGATCCTCCGTGGAAAACCGGGCAGCGCATAGCTTGATGCCGTCAAAACCATCGGTGCGGAACGGTTTGTTTTCTTCATACAGCGAACAGATTTTCAATCGGTTCGGAAAAGCGTTTTTGCATTGCAGTAAATAGTCGTCCTGATTGCCGTCGATCTGTTCCTGTGTAATCACCGCGCCGCTGACGCCGGCGTAGTCCATGTTGGCAATCAGCCGCTCGGCGGTGTTTTTACCATCCGTCATATAGGGCGGCATCATCTGTCTGATCTCTCCGCCGAAGTTGCTTTTGCCATTGCCGACAGAAAAAACCGGGATGCCGTTGACCATTCCGGTTTGCCGGTTCCAAAGATGCACATGGGCGTCCAGAATCATAATGTCACACCGTCCTTGAAAATCGCGATCTGCCGGTTGCCGTTGGTCTCGTTCTTCGTCGGCGCGCCTTCCGCCGTCCGCAGAATCAAATCCCAAAGATCGTCGGCGCTGCCGGTTTGTGCGTCAAAATCAATCCATCCGTTTTTTTGCTGCGCCAGCGCTGTGTTAGAGGCAATCTTAATGGTGGGAACGGGCGCCCCCAACGGCGTGCCCCGGCCGGTTGTAAACAGGAGCAAATGACAGCCTGCCGCAGTCAACCCCGTTGCGGCAATCGGATCGTTCCCCGGACCGTCCAGCAGATTCAGCCCCGGCGTTTGTGCCGGTTCGCCTATGTTCAGCACGGCGGAAACAGGCGCGCTGCCGCCCTTTTGCACACAGCCAAGGGATTTTTCCTCCAATGTGGTAATGCCGCCGTCACGGTTGCCCGGCGAGGGGTTTTCGCTGACCGGCTGCCCATGGGATAGAAAATAGGTTTTCCAGCGATTGATCATCGCTGCCGCCTGCTGAAAAACCGTTTTGCTGACACAGCGATGCAGCAGAATGTCTTCTGCGCCGAACATTTCCGGTACTTCACTTAAAACGGCTGTGCCGCCGAGAGAAGTCAGACGATCCGTCATTTTTCCGCATAGTGGATTGGCGGTAATCCCGGAAAAACCATCGCTGCCGCCGCATTTTAAGCCGATCGTTAATTCGGACAGAGGAACAGGCTCTCTTTTATCCTGTTGGGTGATTTGCTGAAGCTCCCGGATGATTGTTTCACCGGTTGCCATCTCGTCTTCACAGTCCTGACAGTTCAGAAAGCGAATGCGGTCTGCGGGCAGATCATTCAGCCGCTGCTTCAGATCGGAAAGGCGGTTGTTTTCACATCCCAGTCCCAAAATCAGAACGCCGCCGGCATTCGGGTGACGCGCCAGCGCGCAAAGCGTTTCAGCGGTGCGATGCAGATCATCGCCTAACTGACTGCAACCGTAGGGGTGCGTGAAGGCGAAAGCACCGGTTCGCTGTGCCAAACAGGTGGCGGTATTATTGACACAAGCCACAGTCGGCAGAATCCAGACTTCATTCCGGATCCCGATTCTGCCGTCAGCCCTCTTGTATGCGGAAAAGGCGGGGACTTTTTCCGGGACTTTGAGAAAAGAAAAATCAGGCTTGTAGTGGTATTCTTTTGTGCCGGAAAGGCGCGAAATCAAATTGTGCGTGTGCACCAGTTCCCCCGGCTGAATTTCTGCCGTTGCTTCCCCGATGGGGAAGCCGTATTTGATGACCAGGTCACCTTTATGAATCAACTGCCGGGCGTATTTATGCCCATTTTCTGTCTGTATCAGTACGGTGTCGTTTGGATGGATCAGGATAAGACCCATTTCATCGCCTCCCGGACGCCGTCCTTGCGAATGCGGCGCGTGCAATCCGTGATAAAATTGGTATAAGAGGACAAATCCATATTCCAAAGCGCTGGATCGCACAAAATGGCAGGAATGTCCGAGCTTTTGATCCGCGCGATTTTCTCCGGCTCATCGGTGCAGTCGTTGTCCTGGTAATAGACAATCAGACACGCCAGAGAAAACAACAGGGGCCGAGGCATTTCATCTCTGGTTTTTACCAGATCAGCAAGGGTTGGCAGAACCCTTGCATTCATTTTGCTTATTGAATTCAGGGCAATCGAATGCCATAGGTGACGGATAAAGGGATTGGCAAAACGCTGTAGCGTGTCCTCTGCAAAACGGCGATCTTCTTCGGAATTACCCAGCGCCGGAAGAATGCAGCCGTTCAGGCACGCGTCCAGAAAAGAGCGCAGCTGGGGATCGTTGAGACTGTCTGCGACGGTTTCCACGCCGCAGAGCAGCGAGGGAAAAACCAGAGAAGTATGACATCCGTTGAGGACGCGTACTTTTCTTTTTTTATACGGTGCGCAATTTGTTGTCCAAACCACATGAAGCCCCGCTTTTTGGAAGGGGAGCTCCTGTTCATAATTTCCTTCGATCACCCAAAGATGGAACGGTTCCGCCGTATCCAACAGTTCGTCCTTTTCGCCGATGGTTTGAAAAATCTGATCGGCTTGTTGCTGCGGATAGCCGGTTACGATTCGATCCACCAGCGTGTTGCAAAAGGCGTTTTCCGTTTGGATCCAGTGGATAAAATCTGCCGGCAGTTTCCAATTTTCGGCGTAATATAAAACACAGGCTTTTAGCTCGTCCGCGTTATGATCGATCAGTTCGCAGGCAAAGAAAACCAGCCCCGGCAAGCGCTTTTGATATCGGTGATAAAGAAATTGTGTCACCTTCGCCGGAAAAGCAGCGGCGGGTCGATCGGCAAGGGCGCAGGACAAATCGCATCGGATGCCCGCTTCGGTGGTATTGGAAACCACAAAGCGAAGATCGGGATTTTCTGCAAGAGCAAGAAAAGCATCAAAGTTCGCATAGGGATTGACAGCCCGGGAAACAGCCGTGACGGTCTGCATCTGTTCAACAGGCTTTCCCTGTTCCAGACCGCGCACAAGAAGATGATATCTTCCGTTCTGCCGGTTGATTTTTTCCACCGCCGCGGAATCGGTCGGCGAGACGATAACCGCCTTGCCGTCATAGAGCCCCTGTTTGTTTAAAAGATCCAAAAATGAATCGAAAAATCCGCGCAGAAAATTGCCGGTGCCGAATTGCAGGACGGTTTCTTTCATTTTATTCATCTCCGATCTGAATCAGCAGTTTTGCCAGCGTACCGTCGTTGTGTTTCAGCGCTTCAAAGGCTTCCGGTGCTTTTTCCATCGGATAAACGCCGCTGACCATACGCGTCAGAGGGACAGTCCCGGTCAGCGCCAGATCGATCAGCGCTTCAAAATCTCTGGTCAGTGCATTTCGGCTGCCAAAAACATTCAGTTCTTTTTGTAAAAGAATGGAATGCAGGAAGGTTACTTCCCGTTTTCCGTTGCCGATCAAAATCACATTTGCGCCGTGAGCTGCTTCCTGAATGCAGTTTAAAAAGGTTTCCGGCGCGCCGCAGGCTTCGACGCAAACATCAAAACCGCACCCTTCCGTAAAATCGGAAGCTGCGTCGTGCAGGTCTTCTGTCGAAACCAGAACGGTTCGATCCGCTCCGTAGCTTTCCGCCAGCTGTAGACGGCTTTTCAGCAGATCGGCTATCATGACCTTTGCGCCCAGTGATTTTGCGCGCAGTAAGGCAAACAGACCAATGGGACCGGCGCCCATAATTAACAGGCGGTCCCCTTTTTTGATCGGCGCCCGGGACAACGCGTGACAGCTGATGGAAAACGGTTCAATGAGCGCCAGCTCTTTCGCAGAAAGCCCTTTTCCCGGAATAATGCGCGAAACAGGCATGGCGATGTATTCCTGAAAGGCGCCATCCCGCTGTACGCCCATGGTTTGGTTGTCGTGACAGGCGTTGACCAGCCCCCGTTTGCAGGCATAGCAGCTTCCGCAGTTAAAATACGGATTGCAGGTTACGATATCGCCCGGGCAAATCCCTCGGTCGTTCTCGTGGATCTCCAGTACACGCGCGGAAAATTCATGCCCCGGAATTCGCGGATAGGTGGTAAAGGGCTGGTTGCCGGTATAGGAGGCAAGATCTGCGCCGCAGATGCCGCCATATAAAACCTGTAACAGCGCTTCTCCTTCTCCGACAATGGGTTTTTCTTTTTCAACGACCCGGACTTCACCGGGTTTGACGATTTGAATGGCTTTCATGTTTATGCCTCCCGATCGATATAGGTTTCGTTCCAGACGACCGCTGTTTTGAGGGGTGCGCCTTTGGCGTAAATGATGGTTTCATATGCGGAAATGGGATCCGCGATAAAGGTTTCTTTGTCAATCAGGGAAACCAGCCGGTCGAAGCTGCTTTCACACAGCAGGGCGATGGCCGTCTGCATATGCGCACGGGTAAAGTTGATGGAGGATAAGATGACCTGATTCTTAAATCCGAAGGGCATGGTGTCAAAACGCACCTGTGGCCCCAGCGAAAAGCTGTTGTAGATCCCGTTGCATCCCAGAGCGCCTTCCCGGAAGGCAATGCGGTGTTCGGTTTCGGTGCCGGAAGTGCCGATAAATACGCTGGCTGTTCCTCCCAGCTTTTCCCGGATCGCCTGCGCTGTCTGCGGTTCCGTCATGCCGGCGGTTGACAGGTAATCGCTTTGCAGCTCTTTTTTGACAAAAAGAGCTTTGTCGCTGTCCTCCCCGCTGCGGGCAACAAACAGAATATGTGCATCCGGATGATTGCGGTGAATCTGGTCGCCGATGAACAGACCGGTCGTTCCCAAACCGAAAATGACCGTGCGGCGGAAGGTGGATTCTCGGGCTTTTTTTCGGGCTTCTGTTTCAGAAAGACCAGATCTTGCCATTTCCACGCGGAAATTCTGCGCTTCGCCGATATCGCACATCCTTTCATGCTGAAAGACCGCACAGGCATAGGGGTCGGAAAAAACCAGTTTTTTTGCCAGCGAAAGCGGCAGCTTTTTCAGATCTTCGTATTTTGCCGGCAGATGCAGCAGCATATCCGGATGAAAAAAGCCCCGGTCGGCAAAAATACCGTCCGCGCCGTCGCATCCATACTCAAAATAGGTTTCGTCTTCGCTGAATCGGGTCGGGTCATAGCTGTCGCCGCCGCGAATCAGCACAATGGCAAAGCGGTTTTCCGACGGAACCCAGACCACGCCCTCGTGGCCGTTGATCAGCCGGTGCTGTCCTTGGGGAAATTTGGGGTTCAGCTCGCCGCGTTTGCCCATTTGCATCAGTTCGTAATCGGTTCCGCAGAATCCGCAAAAAACAGGGATTGCTTCCTTGCCTTCTTTGGGGGGTTCCCCCCGCAGGCGCTGTCTGGGCGGATTGATGAGGTTGACCTCGCCGTAACAAAGGGGCTTCTCTTCGCTGTTTTGAAAATAGGTTCCGAAAGTTTTCATAAGCGTCCCTCGATTTCGCGCATAGTTTCTTCACCTATTATATTGAAACAGAACGAAAATTGCAACGGTCATGTTCATTCAAAAAGAATTTTACAGAGCGCAAAAAAACCGAAGCGTTTATCAAAAACAGCTTCGGTTATAAGCCAAAAAGCAATCGGGCGGGCGCATGGATTGTTATTGTCAATACTGGCGGTATAAGGCGATGACCTTTCCCAAGATCATGACCTCGTTGGTTATGATGGGTTCGTATTCGTCATTTTCCGGCTGTAAACGGAAATGACCGTTTTCTTTGTAAAATCGTTTGACGGTTGCTTCATCGGAAAGCAGTGCGACAACAATTTCGCCGTTGTCGCAAACGGGCGTTTTTTCAGCAATGATGATGTCGCCGCTGAGAATACCGGCGTTAATCATGCTTTCGCCGCGTACGCGCAGGGCAAACAGATTTTTGTCAGAAGAAACCTGCCCGGAATAGGGAATATATCCTTCGATTTGCTCGACCGCTAAAATTGGCTGGCCGGCAGTTACCGTGCCCAAAAGCGGAACATTGATGGCAGGTGCGGGGCGGTTCGCTACGCGGATGCAGCGTTTGTGCATGGGGCTGCGTTCAATGTAACCGGCAGATTCCAGCGCGATCAGATTTGCCTGCACGGAGGAGGTGGATTTGAGTCCGACCGCCGCGCCGATTTCCCGCACGGTGGGGGGGATTCCATCCTGCGCGCGGGAGGAAAGATATTCAAAGATCCTTTTTTGCGTTTCGTTCAGTTCTTTCATGCAAGCGCCTCCTTTGATCGTTTTTCCTTTTTCCTATTCATAGTATAGCATGAGGGAAAACGGGATGCAAACATTTGTTCAAATGTTCATATATATTTTACATTTAAAAGCGCTTGCCGGAAGGAAAAAATTTTACTGTGTTTTTCTTTACTTCCGTGTGGTTTTAGTGTATGATAAATAAAAGAATGATGTCATTTACAACGCAGACGGGAGGTCTTTTCATGAATCCTTGCCCGATCGTTCCGGCGCCGCGCACCTATCGGCCATGCGACGGCTTTTTTTTACTTCCTTCAGGCGGCAATGTGGTTCGCCTGCTGACGAAAAAACTTGATTCATCGATCAGCGGCGAAGAAAGTTACCGGCTGGAAATCACGCCGGATGATGTCGTGCTGACTGCGTCTGCGCCCTGCGGGCTGTTCAGAGGTTTTCAGTCGTTAAAGCAGCTTGTTTTTTTGGCAAAGGATGGCAGATTGCCCTGCGCGGTTATTGAGGACAGTCCCCGTTTTGCCGTTCGATCCTTTTTGCTTGACAGCGCCCGTCATATGCCGTCTGTGGAAGAAATCTTTCGCATGATCGACGGCGCGGCACTTTTTAAATTGAACCGAATGCACTGGCATGTCAGTGACGATCAGGGCTTCCGGATCGAAAGCGAAGTGTTCCCGCGCCTGAATACTGTTGGTTCGTATCGTGACGGGGATACTTTCGGCGGCGAAAAGAAACCCGGCAGAATCGGCGGGTATTACACCAAAGAGCAAGTGAAAGAGATCGTACGCTATGCTGCGTCTAAATATATCGAGGTTGTCCCCGAATTTGATATGCCCGGTCATGTCAGCGCAATTCTGGCGTCTTATCCGGAATTGTCCTGTCATGGCGGCGAGTATTGTGTGCGCACCGAAGGCGGGATTTTTCCCGATCTGCTTTGCGCCGGCAAGCAATCGGTGATGAACTGGATCGTTCAGCTGCTGGATGAAATGCTGCCGCTTTTCCCTTCCGAATTTGTTCACATCGGTGGGGATGAGGCGCCGAAGGGGCAGTGGTATTCCTGCGAGGACTGCTTGCGGCTGATGCGCGAAAAAGGCATGAAAAATGCAGAAGAATTGCAGCAGTATTTTACCCTTCAGGTCTGTGACTATCTGAAAAGCAAAGGAAAGCGCGCCATTGTCTGGAACGAAAGCCTGAAGGCCGGAGCCTTGCCGCCGCAGATTACGGTGCAGTATTGGCTGGGTGATAAAAAAACGACGCTGGAGCATATGGCAGGCGGCGGACAGGTGATCGCATCGGAAATGAAGTATATGTATGCCGATTATCCCTTCTTTATGACGCCCCTTTCAAAAACATATCGGTATGACCCGTTCCCCCATCATCCGGAGGCGGTCGCCGGCGTGGAAACCACCTTGTGGAGTGAATATATTACAACAGAAGCGCGACTTCATGAGATGGCGTTTCCCCGTATCGCCGCCGCTGCTGAGGTTGGCTGGACAGAAAAAACAGGGAAAAAATACGCCCGTTTTCATCGGAATATCAAACGCCTGCTGCCGCTTCTGCGATCAATGGGCATTGCCGCCGCGCCAGTGCGCGACTGGTCGGGCGCTTCCCCTCGCGCTTTGCGGGAAATGGCTCGGTTTTTACACCGAACATCTGCCGGGAAAATGGTACCGAGGCAGATGCAAAATATAAAGGAAGAAAAAAGACTTGCACGACTTCAAGGTTTCTCGGATTAACCCTCTTTTTATTATCATACCGCTTTCGTTGTTTTTGGTGGCTGCCGTGCTGTGGGATCTTGTGCCGAAACAGCAGGAACCGATTGAAAAAACAGCATTCGCTATGGGTTCGGCGCTGACGGTTACGCTGTACGGCGGGACGGAAGAAACAGCGGATCAGATTTCTCAGCAGGTCCAGCTTCTGGAACACCGCATATCCCCGACGGTTTCAGATTCCTATACTTCTTTCATCAATCGCAATCTTTCTGCCGTGACCGATGCGGATTACAGCGGCGATTTGCGATTATTTATGGAGTGGGGCGCAGAAACGGAAGGCGCCTTTGATCTTACGCTGGGAGCGGTCAGCGCTCTTTGGGATATCGGCGGCGAAAACGAGAGAGTCCCTTCGGAAGCGGAAATTCAGCAGGCGATGAAGGTTTCCGGTTGGGCTAACCTGGTGATCGATGGCAATACCGTACGCATCCCGGAGGGGATGCAGATCGATTTCGGCGCTGTAGGGAAGGGAATGGCCTGCGATGAAGCGAAAACCGTTTTGCAGGCGGATCCATCGGTCAGCGGCGCGGTGGTTGCGTCGGGAGGCAGTGTGCTGCTGTATGGCGATTCCCCGGACGGCGCATGGACGGTCGGCATCCAGCACCCGGATAAAGAAATTGGCGAGACGATCGCGGAACTGCAGCTGGAGGAAGGGTTTGTTTCCACCTCCGGTAACTATCAAAAATATTTTATCCGTGACGGGAAGCGTTATTGTCATATCCTGTCGCCGCAAACCGGGTATCCTGCCGAAACCGGCTTAAAAAGCGTGACGGTTGTTGCAGACAGCGGCGCGCTGAGCGATGCGCTGTCTACCGCCTGTTTTGTTTTGGGATATGAAAAAAGCCTGCCGGTTCTTGAACGCTTTGACGCGCAGGCGGTTTTTATCACGGATGAAAATGAAGTGATTCCAACCGACGGACTGACGGACGCTTTGACTTTGCAGGCGGCGTGATATGAATAGAAAGTTTTTTTCCAAATATGACAGCATTTTATTGCTTGTGATTTTTTTGATAGCGGGCGTTGTGTATTTTTGGCCCCGTTTTTTTGCGGAAGATCAAAAAACAGTGGAAATTTATGCCGATACCGCGCTGGTGGAGCAAATCGACTGTTCGCAGCTTCTAAAGCCGACGGAATATGAGATCAACGGCGTTGTGATCGAGGTGTCTTCGGCAGGGGCGCGGATCTTGTCGTCTCCCTGTCCGGATCAGATTTGCGTCAGGCAGGGGGAACTGCGCGAAAATGGCGATACGGCGGTTTGTGCGCCGCAGCGCGTGGTTGTAAAAATGACCACAAAGGAGAAAAAACAACAGGATGCAATCGTCTATTGAATGATGTGTTTAGCCGATATGAAACAGAAAAAAGAAAACAGCCCCTCCGTTCCTGTCCCGCCGACACGGGAGCGACAGAAACAGCAGGGGAAAAACAAGAAAAAGTCGCCTGCGCGTTTTGCTGCCGAAACAGGGATCCTTGCCGCGTTGGCGCTGGCGCTTTCTTTTCTGGAAAGCCTTTTGCCCGTTGTTCCTTTTTTGCCCCCCGGCGCAAAACTCGGACTTGCGAATACTGTGGTGATGTTTTCAGCGCTGGCGGCATCCGTACCGCAGACGCTGGCAGTGGTTTTTATCAAGTCTGCATTTTTATTGTTTCAGTCCGGGGCGAGCGCGTTCTTTATCAGTCTTTGCGGCGGGCTTTTGAGTGTTTCTGTCTTGCTGATACTGATTCGGATCCGGCGTCTTTCAGTCAGTATGATCGCGCTTTCCGTGGTAAGCGCGATCGCACATAACATCGGTCAGCTCATCGCCGCGTCCATCCTCAGCGGCACCGGACTTTGGGGATACTTGCCCGCGCTGCTGTTTTTCGGCGCCGTTTTCGGTGTGATAACAGGCGTTGTATTAAAAGTCCTGATGCCCGCGCTTTTCAAATTGCAGAATTCTTTGCATAGATAATGACGACGGCAAAGCGCCGTCTTCTCAAACGGCGCGTGCGCCGCATACAGATCAATCGAGAATAAGGAGAACCGTTATGAAACAAAAACTTCCGGATGAGGTGCGTAAGCCAAAGGCCCGGGCAAGAGGCGGTGTTCCTGTCGCGCATAAAAAGGGCACGGCGGAATCACCCGTGCGACGGATCGACCCGCCTTCACAGGTCGTGATCCCGATGCTTCAGCACATCGGCGCCCCCTGTGAACCGATCGTCAAGGTGGGCGATCATGTATTGGCAGGACAAAAGATCGGTGATACAGACGCCTTTCTGGCTGCGCCGATTCATGCTTCGATTTCCGGCACGGTCAAGGCAGTTGCGCCCGTTGTGACCGTCGGCGGCAGACGGATTGTTTCCGTTACCATTGAAAGCGATGGAAAAATGGAACATGACCCTGCCAATGTCCCGCCTCATGTGACCAATCAGGAAGAATTCCTTGCTGCGGTGCGTGAATCCGGACTGGTCGGCTTGGGCGGCGCAGGATTTCCCGCACATGCGAAACTGCGTTTCCCAAAAGATGCAAAAGTGGACACCCTGATTGTTAACGCCGCCGAATGCGAACCGTACCTGACTACGGATTATCGGGAATGTATCGAAAATTCGTGGGATATTCTCGGCGGAATTTATGCGCTGCTGGAATTCTTTGATTTTAAAGAAGTTGTGATTGCGGTAGAAGACAATAAACCGGAGGCAATTGAGACGCTTTCGCGGATTGCTTCCACCGATAATAAAAAGGATAACCGTATTCACCTGATGGCTTTGCGTTCCAAATACCCGCAGGGCGCGGAAAAGGTGATGATCTATACCGTAACCGGTCGGAAAGTTCCGCCGGGAAAATTACCGTCGGATGTCGGCTGCGCGGTCATGAATGTGGCGAGCGTCGCATTCCTTGCCCGGTATTTGAAATCCGGAAGACCGCTGATCAGCCGTACCCTGACCTGTGCCGGTTCGGCGGTCAAGGAGCCCTCTAATTTGCGGATCCCCATTGGTACGCAGGCCTCTGCGGTTATTGCTGCTTGCGGCGGGTTTGCTTCCGATCCGTATAAAATGATCGTCGGCGGTCCGATGATGGGGTTTGCGCTGTATGATGATACCGTCCCGTTGACCAAACAGAATAACGCGCTTTTGGCGTTTGCGGAAGACGAAATGAAAATCAAAAAAGAACGCGCCTGTATTCGCTGCGGCCGTTGTGCAGAAGTCTGTCCCATGGGATTGTCTCCGGTCTTTATTGCAGAAAAACTGCGTAAAACCAAAGACCCCGAGGAATTGCAGGCATTGGGAGCCATGGTTTGTATGGAATGCGGAAGCTGCTCCTATGTTTGCCCGGCAGCCAAGCCGCTGGTTCAGAATATGCGCGAAGCGAAAGATATGGTAAGGGGGATGAAAAAAGCATGAAAAAATGGATGGTGACTGCGTCGCCTCATGTACGGTCAGGCGACACGGTAACGGGAATCATGCTGGATGTGATTATTGCGCTTTTGCCCGCCCTGATCGCTGCTGTTCGCATTTTCGGCTTCCGCGCTCTTCTGGTTGTTGCTGTTTCAGTGGCGTCCTGTGTGCTGACTGAATATGTCAGCCGCAAGATCATGAAACGGGAAAACACCATAGGCGATCTTTCGGCTGTGGTTACCGGAATTCTACTGGCGTATAACTTGCCGGTGGATATCCCGTTATGGATGGTTGTGTTCGGCGCCATAGCGGCGATTGCTGTTGTAAAGCAGATGTTCGGCGGATTGGGGCAAAATTTTGTCAACCCCGCCATTACCGGCCGTATTGTTTTGCTGGTTTCTTTCCCGACTGCCATGACCACTTTTGCCAAACCGCTTGCATGGGCGCAGGGAGCGGACGCCGTCACGACGGCGACTCCGTTAGCGTCTCTGTCGCAGATCGATCTGGGCGGAAATATTGCCGCTCAGATGAACAGCCTGTCTCTGCCGACGATGTCGCAGATGTTTTTCGGCTTGATCGGCGGCAGCTTGGGCGAGGTTTGTACGGTAGCGCTTTTGATCGGTGGTTTGTACCTTTGGGCGCGCCATGTTATCAGCCCGATTGTCCCGGTGTCGTTTATCGGCACGGTTGCCGTTATCATGCTGATTGCCGGTAAGGGTAATTTTTCCTTTATGGCATATGAACTGTTCAGCGGCGGTTTGATGCTTGGTGCAATTTTTATGGCAACCGATTACGCAACCAGTCCGGTTTCACGAGCCGGCAAGATTTTGTTCGGAATCGGCTGCGGAATCATCACCTCGGTGATTCGCCTGTTCAGCAATCTGCCTGAGGGCGTGTCTTATGCCATTATGATTATGAATATCGTAACACCGCTTATTGACCGGGTGACGCTGCCGAAACCTTTCGGCACGGTAAAAGAGAAAAAGGAAAAGGCGGAGGCGTGATATGAAAAAAACAACGAAAACGCCCTCCGTGGGCAAAGAAAAAAAGGAAAGCGCCGCCAAAGCGATTTTACTTCCCGCGCTGGCGCTGCTGCTGATTGCCGGTGTTTCGTCTTTCCTGCTTGCCTATGTCAACAGTGTGACTGCGCCGGTGGTTGCCGCGCGTGAAAAGGAGGCAACGGCAAGTTCAATGGCGGCGGTCATGCCGCAGGCGTCAGCTTTCTCCGATGAGAAAACGGCAGACGGTTATACATACAGCGAAGCGACAAATGACGCCGGAGAATCGGTCGGCTATGTTTTTACAACCGCAGCAACCGGGTACGGCGGCGAAATTTCCGTTATGACCGGCATCGATCAGGACGGCTTGATTACCGGCATTCAGATTCTGTCGATCAACGAAACGCCCGGCCTTGGCATGAAGGCGCAGGATGAAAGTTTTCTTTCCCAGTTTTTGGGAAAATCGGGACAGTTGACACTGTCGAAAACAGCTTCCGGCGATGAAATTCAGGCATTGACCGGTGCGACTATTACTTCAACGGCTATGACCGAGGCGGTCAACGCTGCTCTTGCCGGTTGGCAGGAAATAACGGGAGGTGAGCAGAAATGAACAAAAGGAAAAAACCTTTGTATCAGGAGTTTACAAAAGGTATTATCAAACAGAATCCCGTTTTGCGACTGGTGCTTGGCACCTGCGCGACTTTGGCAATTACGACTTCTTTTGTGAACGGTCTGGGAATGGGGCTTGCGGTTATCGTCGTGCTGGTCTGCTCCAATGTGGTAATCTCCCTCCTGCGCAAGGCCATTCCGAATAAAGTGCGTATTCCCGCGTACATTATTGTCATTGCATCCTTTGTCACCATTGTGCAGATGATTGTAAAGGCTTACATACCGGTTTTAGATCAGGCGCTGGGAATCTTTTTGCCCCTGATCGTTGTCAACTGTATCATTCTTGGCAGAGCAGAAGCATTTGCCGGAAAAAATTCGGTTATCGCGTCTGCACTGGACGGATTGGGAATGGGAATCGGCTTCACGGCTGCGCTTTGCACCATGGGTTTGCTGCGTGAGCTTGTGGGCGCCGGAACCATTATGAGCGGTTTGCAAAGCCTTTTGTCCATTTTCGGCGATCATGTGCTCGGCGGCTTTGACGGAATCGATCTGTACGAAGTTTTTCCGGCATTGGAGAAGCTGTCTTTTGAACCGATCACCTTGTTTTTATTGCCTTCCGGCGGATTCTTTACCTTTGGCATTTTGATGGCGATCACGAATCGTATCGCCGAGGGGAAAGGTGAGAAAAAAGCGGAACTGCATGATTGCGGCTCGTGCCCGATGGCCGCTTCCTGCCGCATGAAGCCCGAAGAAGAGAAGAAGGAGGAGAGCGCATGAAGTTCTATTTTGCCCTCCTTCTGATGGGGCTTTTGACGCAAAACTTTATTCTGGCGAAATTTTTGGGTATCTGTCCGTTCCTGGGCGTTTCCAAAAAACTGAATACGGCAGCAGGCATGAGCGCGGCGGTGATCTTCGTCATGTGTCTTGCCACGGCTGTATGCTATCCGATCAATCTGTTTTTGGAAAGCCATGACCTCGCCTATTTGCAGACCATTGTTTTCATTCTGGTAATAGCCGCTCTTGTTCAGTTTCTGGAAACAGTGATGAAAAAATATATGAAACCGCTGTACCGCGCGCTGGGAATTTACCTGCCTTTGATTACGACCAATTGCGCGGTTCTCGGTGTGGTAATCCTGAATGTGGATAACGGTTATAATTTCCCGCAGTCCATGGTCAATTCTTTTGCTGCCGGTCTTGGTTTCGGTCTGGCAATGATTTTGTTTGCCGGTGTCCGCGGACGGATCGAAAACAACGATATCCCGAAATTTATGGAAGGTCTGCCCATCACTTTGGTGGCGGCGGCTTTGGTGTCCCTCTCGTTCCTTGGCTTCACCGGGATCATTGAGGGCATGGGCTTAATGTAAGGAGGCATAGCGATGGATCCGATTCTTTTAGCGGTGCTTTTGGTAGCGGGCATCGGTGTGGCTGCCGGGCTTTTGCTCGGTATTGCCTCCAAGGTGTTTGCCGTCCCCGAAAATGAAAAAGCGGCAGCGGTCGAAGAGCTTTTGCCCGGCGCAAACTGCGGCGGCTGCGGGTTTTCCGGCTGCTCAGGTTATGCCGAAGCGCTGGCGGACGGAAAAGAAGCCGACACGGCAAAATGTGTTGCCGGCGACGCGGATCTTCCGGAACAGCTGGCGCAGTTACTCGGTCTCGCTGCTACGGCTGCGGAAAAGAAAGTAGCTGTGGTTCTCTGTCAGGGAAATGCAGCAAAAGCCGAGATCAAAATGGAATACCGGGGCGAGCATTCCTGTCGTGCTGCCAATAAACTGTACGGCGGTCCGAAAAGCTGTCCGTATGGCTGTATCGGTTTCGGCGACTGTGTAGAGGCTTGTCCGTTCCATGCGGTTTCTCTTTGTTCCGGCGTCGCGGTCATCGATCCGAATCAGTGCCGCGCCTGTGGCAAATGCGTGACCGCCTGCCCGAAAGGCATTATTGATCTGCTGCCGGCACAAAAGGCAGCCGCCATTGTAAAATGCAAAAATACCGATAAGGGCAATCTTGCCATGAAAGTTTGCAAAGTCTCCTGTATTGGTTGCAAAAAATGTGAAAAAACCTGCCCGAGCAATGCCATTCATGTCACGGATAATCTGGCACGAGTTGATCGACACGCCTGTACCGCTTGCGGCGCTTGTGTCGAAAACTGTCCGAAAGGCTGCATTACCATCGGCTGAGATAAAAAAAGAAGAACAGAGGCTGCCGGTCATAGAAGTCCGGCAGCTGTTTTTATTTGCTGGCAGCAGGCGGGAAAAAGCGGTTGCGCGCCTTTGGGAAAAACGGTATAATAAATGATAAGAGGCAAACGGACATTTTGTTTTTGGAAACCATATCTTTTATCTTGCGGCGGTTTGCGCCGTAAGGCAGGGAAAAGGAGGATGCCCAATGAACGCAATTCTGCATAAGCGACCGGAACCGGTGATGGAAACGCTGGCGCTGTTATATGTGGATGGTAAAAATGAAGCGTTAAAAAAGGTGCTGGCGAATATACTCGGTGTGAAGGAGCTGGAGCGGACGCCGGAGGATTTGCAGCGGGATCAGCTTCATGCAGATTATGTGGCGGCGTTTTCGGCTTTGCGAAAGGACAATGAGGATTCGCCGTTTTTATTTGACGAGCCGGATATGGGCAGCTATCTTTTGCCCTGTGCCTGTTTTGCCATGGAACGCGATCTTCTGTATCAGGCTGATTCTTTGTCTCGAGAAGAACTGGAAGACTATCTGCGCGCAGGTTATTTGTTCCTTCAGGATGCCAATGTGTCACTGTTTGAAACCAGCGATAAGGATTGGGAGACTTTTCTCGCCGGCAGTGAATGGCTTCGCCGGTTCGTCGATCAGATTCAAAAATACTTTTCTTCTCTGGCTTTTCTTGTCAGAGAGAATATCCCGGCCATGGAGAGTGCGTGGAATCAGCTTTCGTCCCGCATACAGCCTTATTTACGGATGCAGAGTTTTGAAGATTTCACCGAACGCTCTACACTGGCGGTGGATGCGCCGGTTCGGGAATGCTACCCGCTGTTAAGCATTTATACTTCCTCTTTTATTGTCAATCAGGTGTTTTATTATGGATTGTTTTCCCTCGATCACCGTCCGGATGAACAGAGAGACAATGCCAAACAGTTGATTACGGAATTTTGCCGCGCTGTTGGCGACAGCAAGCGCACAGAGATCCTGTTCCTGCTGCGGGAAAGACCCCGGTATAACCGAGAATTGGCGAAACTGCTGGATTTGACGCCTGCCACGGCAACACATCATCTCGATCAGCTTTTTCGATGCGGATTGATTAAGATGACAACAGAAAGCGATAATCAAAAGCGAATTTATTACGAAATCAACCAGGCGCGTGCCGCGCAGTTTGTGTCCTTGATGAAAACCCTGTTTGATATTTGAAAAATATAAAACATAGTTGATTTTTATCTAACAATATGCTACACTCTTCTTATCCAATGGATCAGAGGAGTGGTTTTTATGTCAAAATATTCGTCCGCACCTTCCGGGCGCGAGCTTTCTCTATATGGCTTGGCTGGAGGCGGTCAGGTGTTCGGTTACAGCCTGATCGTTGGCTATCTTAGTTATTATTCCATCAATGTGCTGCTTATCGATCCGAAAACCGTGGGACTTTTGCTGCTGGTGCAGGGGCTGTGGGATGTGGTGAACAACCCGCTTGCCGGGCTTCTATTAGACCGGCGGCGGGGGAAGGAAAAAGCTCCTCCGGTTTTACGAAAATGCACGCTTCCATTGTCTGTCTGTACGGCATTGCTTTTCAGTGGCGCGTATTTGCTGCGGGGCATCAGCGCAGGAACAGACGCGAAGGTCTGGTATCTTGCCGTGGTTTGGTTTCTTTGGGAGATTTTATATACCATAACAGATGTCGCGTTCTGGTCCTTATCTGCTACGGTTTCCGGTGCACAGGCGGATCGGCTTGCCGCGCAAAAGCGTGTTGCTTTTTTCCAGACGATCGGTGGCAGTTTCCCTGCGTTGCTGGTGCCGCTCGGCTTGGACGGCTGACTGCGGAGGAAGAGCAGAAGATGCAGGATGAGCTGAAGACACGCAGAAAAACACGGGGCGCGGCAGAAGAAACGCAGCCGGGGCTGTTGTGAGATCTTGAGATAAAAACCACCCCCATGGAAGCAAAAATACAGCTTCCGTGGGAGTGGTTCACTTTTCTGTCATTCGTTGCTGACAGCTTGTTTTCTGACAATCCTTTGGCTGTCGAACCGTTATTTGCGCAGGGAGCGGAAAAAGCCGGATAGCAAAGCGGCGCATTCTTTTTCCAGAATGCCGCCTTCCGTCAGAGGACGGTATGCGGAAGGGAGGGCAAACAAATCAATGACCGAGCCGGCAGCGCCCATTTTTTTGTCGTATGCGCCGAAATAGACTTTTTCAATGCGGGCGTTGATAATGGCGCCTGCACACATCGGACAGGGTTCCAGCGTCACATATAGTTCGCAGCCGGGCAGCCGCCAGCCGCCGAGGGCTTTACAGGCAGCGTCGATGGCTTCTATTTCCGCATGGTACAATGCGTTCTTGCCTTTTTCCCTGCGGTTCCTGCCGCAGGCGATCACCTGTTCGCCTCTTATGATGACTGCGCCGACCGGTACTTCTCCCTCTTGCGCCGCCTCTTTTGCCAAAAGAATGGCACGGCGCATATTTTCTTCTTTCATCAGTTCCACCCCACAAGAGATTCCAGCCAGGGGATTTTGATCATCATCAGGGTTTGACCGATCATATACAGCAAAACCAGAATCATGGGGATGGTAAGAATAAAGGTTTGATAGCAGATCCTGCTTGGAAGCATGGTGCGATTCGGGAACGGACGGGGCAGCTTTCTCTGTTTGAAAAGAATGGCGAAACAGAGAATACCGGCAACGATCAACACGCCGCTGACCAATACGGTTACCAGATTGCCCATTGCTTCGTTTTCCCGCGCTGCGATGAGCGAAAGGGTGACGGAAACGCCGTTGTTGATCATGTGAATGATGATGGAGGTCCAAAGCGATCCGGAGCGGATCACCGCATAGCCAAGGATGAACCCGGCAAGCAGCGCGAAAGGCGCCTGCACCATATTTCCGTGCATCAGTGCGAAGACCAGCGAGGACATGGCAAGGGCGAAGGTGTCGCCCCAGCGGCGCAGAGATTGCATAATCACGCCGCGCATTGCGAATTCCTCGGCCATGGCGGGAAAAATCACCATTCTTAAATAATAGATGATAATGCCGAAAGCCGAACTGGGTATCGCCGTATCCGTATATAAAAATTCCATTCCCGTCATCATCTGGATAAACAGGCTGAGATAAGAGGAAACATAACTGGCCAGCAGAACAAGCCCAATGCCGCCGATCAGAAGAAGCGTTTCGGTTTTTGCACCGCAAAACGGTTTGTTCAATGGCAGCGGCGGCGCCTTAAGCTGTTTTGTGAACAGATAATAGATGATGGCAAAGGGCAGAATCAGCGCAAGAAAGGTAATCAACAGATCGATGCTGTATGTCAGGATAAGCGCGCTTTCGGTCCCGTTTGATGTGCCGGACGGATAAATCAGAAAAAACAGTCCGTACAGCAGATTGGCAAGCAAAAAATACCCGCCTACCGCCGCCGCAGCGCCCCAGCTCAGGCGCTTGATATGCAGTTTTTCCTGATTTTGCTGCATCTGCAAAAACTGCTGCTCTGATGGGGCTGCTGTCGATCCATTGTACGGATATTGATTTTGATAAGGATTCATATGCTTCACCTCAAAGTGACCGTTTCAGGAAAAAACAGAGCGGGGCAAACCCGTCCCGCTCCCAAGATCCATTATTCGTTCCGTCCGCAGCATTTTTTGTATTTTAATCCGCTGCCGCAGGGACAAGGATCGTTTCTGCCGGGTTTTTTGGCTTTTTTGACCGGCTCTTTTTTGACCGATCCGTCAGACGAACCACCGGTGGCGGTCACCGTAGGATTGGCTTTTCGCTGGGTGTCTTTTGCCGAGCGAATGACAGCAGTCAGGATCATCATGACCGTTCCATCCAGAATATTCGCGGTCATTTCGTCAAACATATCAAAGCTGATTTGACGGAAAGCAATAATGGGATCCTGCTGACCGTAAGCGCGCAACCCAATGCCGCTTTTGAGCTGATCCATGGCGTCGATGTGTTCCATCCAGCGAATATCCACATTTTCCAGCAGAATCTTCTGTTCCAGCAGCGACATCATTTCCGTACCGTATTCGGCCGTTTTTTCGTCCATGATTCTGTTGGCCTTCGTCAGCAAATAATTCAGAATTTCATCGCGGTTATCTTCCGACGGCAGCGTGTCGTTGCCAATGAGCCACGCATATTTGGATTTCAGACCGGCAAGGTTCCAGTCCTTTGCGTGATTGGAGTGCGGGCAGTACAGATCCATGGCGTCGGTAAAACTGTCATGAATCATCTTGCGGATGGTCTTATCCAGGTCGATGCCGTCCAACACCTGATTGCGCTGACCGTAAATTTTTTCTCTTTGCTGGTTCATCACATCGTCGTACTGTAATACATTTTTACGCACGGCGAAGTTGTTGGATTCCACTTTTTTCTGGGCGCTTTCAATGGAATTGGAGAAAATTTTGGCTTCGATGGGCATATCGCCGATGGATTTGAACGCATCCAGCGTTTTATAGAACCGATCGCCGGCGAAAATGCGCAGCAGATCGTCTTCCGCCGACAGATAAAACCGGCTTTCACCGGGGTCGCCCTGACGGCCGGAACGGCCGCGAAGCTGATTGTCGATCCGGCGGGATTCATGGCGTTCCGTGCCGATGATGAACAAACCTCCTGCGGCGCGAACCTTGTCCGCTTCGTCCTTCATCTGCTCTTTGAATTGTGATTCATATTCAGAAAAAACGCGACGAGCGTTCAGAATTTCCTCATCATCTGTCTCCGCGAAACCGGTGGCTTCGGCAATCAGTTCATCGGGGAATTCTTCTTTTTTCATTTTGGCTCTTGCCATATACTCGGCATTACCGCCCAAAATAATGTCCGTACCGCGTCCCGCCATATTGGTGGCAATGGTAACGGCACCGAATTTACCGGCCTGTGCAACAATTTCCGCTTCGCGTTCGTGTTGTTTTGCGTTTAATACCTCATGTTTGACGCCGCTGCGCTTAAGGGCGCGGCTGAGTTTTTCGGATTTTTCAATGCTGATCGTACCGACCAGAACAGGCTGCCCCTTTTCGTGGCAGGTTTTGATTTGCTCAATAATGGCCTTGAATTTGGCTTCTTCTGTTTTATAGAGCACATCGGGATAGTCGATGCGGATCATGGGTTTGTTGGTGGGTATCTCCACGCAGTCCAGGTTATAAATCTCCTGAAATTCTTCGCTTTCGGTCATGGCGGTACCGGTCATGCCGGATAATTTGTGATATAGACGGAAATAGTTCTGGAAGGTAATGGTCGCCAGTGTGCGGCTTTCATGGCGGACATTCACATTTTCTTTCGCTTCGATCGCCTGATGCAGGCCGTCGGAATAGCGTCTGCCCAGCATGATGCGTCCGGTGAACTCATCAACGATCAAAACTTCGCCGTCCTGCACCACATAATCAATATCGCGCTGCATAACGCCGTGGGCTTTCAGCGCCTGATTCAGGTGATGCTGTAAAGTCAGGTTCTCAGCATCCATTAAATTTTCCAGATTAAAATATTGTTCTGCTTTTGCAATACCGGTTTTGGTCAGGGTGGCTGTTTTTGCCTTTTCATCGACAACATAATCGCCTTTATCGGCCATTTCCTCTTCCGATGATGTTTTGCTGTCGATCTCGGTGACTTTGACCATTTTCAGGCGTTTGACAAAATCATCGGCGATTTTATACAAGTCGGTGGATTTATCACCTCTGCCGGAAATAATCAGCGGGGTTCTTGCCTCATCGATCAGGATCGAGTCCACTTCGTCGACGATGGCAAAGGCATGGCCGCGCTGCACCCGGTTTTCTTTGTAAGTAACCATGTTGTCACGCAGGTAGTCAAAGCCCATTTCGTTATTGGTACCGTAAGTAATATCGGCATGATAAGCGTTTTTGCGTTCTTCGTTGGTCTTTTCATGGATAATCAGACCCACAGAAAGCCCCAAAAAGCGGTATACTTTGCCCATCCATTCCGAGTCGCGCTTGGCAAGATAGTCGTTTACCGTGACAATATGGACGCCCTCACCGGTCAGTGCATTCAGATAGGCCGGAAGAGTCGCCACCAGCGTTTTTCCTTCACCGGTTTTCATTTCGGCGATTCTGCCCTGGTGCAGGATAATTCCGCCCATGAGCTGTACCGGGAAGTGTTTCATGCCCAAAACGCGCCAGGAAGCTTCCCGGCAGACGGCAAAGGCTTCCGGCAGAATATCATCGGTTGTTTCGCCGTTTTTCAGGCGTTCTTTAAATTCATCGGTTTTTTCCCGCAGTTGGGCGTCGGTCATTGCGGCGTAGGTGTCCTCCATGGCAAGGATCTTGTCCACAGTGGGTTTGATTCGTTTGATTTCCCGGGAAGAATAATCCCCGAAAAGTTTGGAAAATATGGACATAGAAAAAGGTTCCTTTCCTTCTTTTCAAAAAATATAAGTATACAAAAAAGCAGTATACCACATTTATTTGATAAAATCAAATCAGAAACGCAGAAAATTAAAAAACAGCTTTTTCGGTAAAGGGACAGATGTCGAGAAGCGGACAATGGGAACAGTCGGGATTTTGCGCGCGGCAATAGGCTCTGCCGTGCAGCACGCAGCGGTGGCAGAACGAATTGCTTTCTTCAGGCGGCAGCAGTTCGCGCAGGTGTTTTTCAACTTTCAGCGGGTCGCGGCTGTTGGTCAGCCCCCAGCGGCCGCTCAGCCGGATCACATGGGTGTCGGCAACGACAGCAGGTTTTCCGTATACATCCCCGACGATGAGATTCGCGGTTTTTCTTCCAACACCGGGCAGTGTCGTCAGTTCTTCTATGCTGTCTGGCACTTTGCCGCCGTAGCGGGTCAGGATTCCTTGTGCCATGCCGATAATATCCTTTGCCTTTTGACGGAAAAAGCCGCAGGAATGAATGATACGCTCAATATCGGATACATTGGCATTGGCGTATTCTTCTAATGTTTTATATTTGGAAAAAAGCGCCGGCGTGACCAGATTGACCCGCGCGTCGGTGCATTGCGCGGACAACCGTGTGGCGACCAGAAGTTCAAAAGGATTTTCGCTTTCCAGCGAACAGATCGCTTCCGGATAGACTTCTTTCAGCGCATTCATGATTTCGATGGCTTTTTCCGGCGCGGAAAAAGGCGCGGCGGCGGGCTTTGTTGCAACTTTTGTACTCATACTTTCTCCTTTAACAAAGAAAGGCTGCATCCGACGCGGCGGGCGCAGCCTTTTGCTTTACGCGCTGTGATAAACACAATCGGCTTCGGTCGTGTGTCATGCGTAAATGGTGGTAAAAACAGACTTTTGATAGAAAATCCGAGGTTCTTTTTGATCGCTTTGTTTTGCCCGAATCGTTTTTAAACCGCTGCTTTCTACGGAAAAGCAGGTGGGTGGACGGGCAGGTCAGCGCCGTCAGACGCCGTCAAGGTCAAAATCGTTACATGGATTTTTTGATAACAACTGCGGCAACACCGGCAAACGATCCGAAAACAAGAATCGCGCCCAGAATTTTTTTCCAGTTGGTGTTGCTTTCCTGTGAGCTGTCGGTTTCTCCGTCCGCAGGCAGCGCGACGGAATACATCGGCGTTGTCGTGGAAGGTACGGTATATGTTTGGGTCGTGACCTCGCCGGTCGGTATCTGCGCAGGCAGCGTGTAAGTGGCCGTGTACTGGTTGTAAGTGATTACGCCGCCGGAAGAACCGGTGTTATAGTTCGGGGTGTATTGCTGCGGCAGCGTCACCGATTGATTGTAGGATTGTGCTGTGGTATGTACGGTGGGCGCTTCGGTCGTTGCATTGTTGCCAAGATTTCCAAGGCCATTCAGCAGCCCTTCCAGCGGGTTCTCGCCGTTGCCGCCAAGACCGCCGAACAAATTCCCCAAACCGCTGCCGATATCAGAGATCACACCGCCGAATCCATCGCTTTCCGGACCGATCAGTGAGGCGAGCTTTCCTAACAGACCGTCATCCTCATCCAGTCCTTCCAGCCCTTGCAGAATCGTGTCCATATCCAGTCCTTCGATCCGTCCGAGAGCATCGGTCAGGGCACTCGGGTCAATGGAAACACCGTTCTCCGCTTCATCCAGCATACTGCTGACTTCGGGGGACTGCTGAATCGCGCTTTCAATTTCATCCTGTAAAGAGAAACTGGAACTATTATCCGCTGCCGACGCGTACATAAACACCGCAGCGACTGTGAAAAGCAGAAGGATCATGCCTGTCATGATTTTTTTCATATCTGTTATCCCTTCCTTACGATCCTTTCGCCCTTTGGCGCAAAAGCGCGAAAAACAGGGCAATATAATACAGCATTATGTTACCGCATTTTTTGTCTGCTGTCAAATGAAAAAATCGATAAATATCTGTTAAGTAACTGCAAGCATAATGTGAAATCGCTCGGAAAGAAGGAAAACGGTGATCCGGTTCTTGCCATACGGACTTTTATATGTTACAATCAGATTGCGTTATCGTTTTATGTCGTTTCCTTCGGAAAGTTTTGCTGAAAAAGGCGAAAATTGCGTTTTGCAAAAATAAAAGCGGTATGCTACAATAAATCCGAAGATTGTTTTTTGAATGGGGAACAGCTTATGAAACTATCAAAAAGCGTTAAAATCATTTGCTGCTGCGTTCTTCTGCTCGTTTCCGCAGGGGCTTGCGTTCTGGCTTTTCCCGCTTTGCGCGCCGAAACACCGGTTTCGCCGGAAAATGCGGGTCAGGTTTTGCCGCTGACATCCGGGCTTCGTGAAAATGGGGCGCTGCTTTCGGCTGACCGGACGCAATTGCCGGTAACAACCGGGGCTGTCAGCACCACCAGCCGTGACGATTTGATGGATGATATTACTTTTATCTATGAAGATGAAACCGAATCGGTTGATATGGGTGATGATTTTGAAGTTAACGGACTTCGTCCTGCGGGCGGCAGGGTCACGCCGATTTCGCTGAACGCTGCGGTCACGGATTCCTTGTGGAACATCAATGATTGCCGCGCGTATTCTTTCACCCTGCAAAACCGCAGCATTGTCCGTCTGGAATTTGACTATACGGTTTCTGAAGTTGTCGGAACGCCTTGGCGGCTGTATTTGTATGAAGCTTATGCGAAGGATGGCGAAGGAAAAAAAGATTCATACCGCTTCTTGTCTGAACTGGATGTGACCAGCGCCGAGGCCGGCACCGTGCAGGGGGACAAGGTCGGGCTGTATCCCGGAGAGTATTTGATTTTTGTGGCGGCGGGCGATGTTTGTTCGGTTGATGAATTTACGCTGCGCCTGGCGTGTTTGGAAAATGTCGCCTGGGAAGCTGAGCCGAACGATACCAAAACACGCTATACCGAACTGCCTCTGAATGTGCGCACCGGCGGCGCGAGTTCCAGTAAGACCGGCGGCGATGTCGATTGGTTTTTATTTGAACTGCCGGAACGGGGCATTATCAATTTGTCCTTTGAGCACAATGATGAACAGCTTCCGCAGGTTGGCTGGCTGGTAACCGTCTTGAATGAGACGGGAGATATTTTATACGACGGCAGATCGTATTATAACAACAAACAGATCACAAGCGGTGAGATCGGGCTTGATGCGGGCGTCTATTATGTGCGTGTGACTTCGCACATCCTGTCAACTGTGGATTATTATCTGACCTGTGATTATGAGCCGATCGATACATATGAAACGGAAATGAACGACACGCCGGAAACGGCGGATGTGCTGCCGCTCAACGGGGAGGAAAGCGGTGTCAGCGGCTCGTTGTCTGATAAAAATACCCGTCCTGACCGGGATTATTATTGTTTCGCCCCTGAGCGGAACGGCGTCATTTCCTTTTCTTTTATCCATCAGGATTATACGCGCAACCGTGACGGCTGGACGATCCGGCTTTTGAATGAAAGCGGTGAAGTGTTGTATGAAACCGTTTCGCGCTGGTGCGATATGGCGGTTACCTCACCGCAGATCGGTCTTTCGGCAGGAACTTATTACCTTGTGGTGGATGGCGAGGATATGCTGCTGAACAGCGGCACCTATGTGCTCGGCATAACCTATGCGGCGGGCGACAATTGGGAAAGCGAGCCGAATAACAGTTCGGAGCAGGCGGACACGCTTGTTCGGAATGAAACGGTTTACGGTACGCTGATCAGCACCGGACTTTCCTATGATACCGATTGGTTTACTTTTGAGCTTACGCAAACTTCTTCGGTGCGGCTGCTTTTTACCCATGAAGCGCAAAGCGAAGCCTATGAAGGCTGGGTGATTGATCTGTACGATGAAGCAGGCAATCAGATCACCGATCTGCGTTCTTTGTGGTCGGATGCCGAAAAACAGAGCGAGATTTTGCGTCTGGCTCCGGGAAAGTATACCGTGCGGGTGGATACAGGCGCACGGTTTACCGATATTCGCTACGGACTTCAGGTGCGGTATTGATGGTTTACCGTATTTAGGAGATAAAAAACAGGAAGAATTTTCAAAAAAATCTTTTCATGGCGCAAAGAATGTGGTATAATAAGAATGTTACCCTGATTTGAAATGGGAAAATTCGCGAAATTTAAAAAAACAGGAGCGAATGCAATGAATATAGCGATCATGGGCTTTGGCGTCGTCGGTTCCGGCGTCGCAGAGCTGATGGAAAAGAATCACGCAAGCATTACTGAAAAAAGTATGCAGCCATCGATGAATATCAAATACATTCTGGATCTGCGGGATTTCCCCGACAGCCCTTTCCATGATAAGATCATTCATGATTTTTCCGTGATTTTGCATGATGAATCCGTTGCTATTGTCGTTGAAACAATGGGCGGACTGCATCCGGCGTTTGAATTTGTTTCGGATCTGCTGCGCGCGGGGAAAAGCGTCGTGACTTCCAATAAGGAACTGGTTGCCGCCAAAGGCTACGAGCTTTTGACCCTTGCGCAGGAAAAGAATGTTAATTTTTTGTTTGAGGCGAGCGTGGGCGGCGGCATTCCGATCATTCGGCCGATCACCCAGTGCCTTGCGGCGAACGAAATCGATGAAATCGCCGGTATTTTGAACGGGACAACGAATTTTATTTTAACCAAAATGATTGCTGAAAATATGGAGATGGGCGAAGCGCTTGCCATGGCGCAGCATCTTGGTTATGCAGAAAAGGACCCGACGGCCGATATTGATGGTATCGATTCCTGCCGTAAGATCTGTATTTTGGCATCCCTTTGTTTTGGAAAACACATCTATCCGTCTGAGGTTCGCACGGAAGGAATTCGCGATGTGCAGCTGCGCGATGTCTCCTATGCGGCAAACGGTGGTTATGTTATGAAGCTGCTGGGCGTTGCCCGCAGAGTCAAAAACGGCAGGCTTTGTATTTTTGTCGCCCCGTGCCTGGTGCAGGGACACAGTCAGCTTGCCAGTGTGGACGATGTATTTAATGCCATTCTGGTGCGCGGGGACGCCATCGGTGATGTGGTCTTTTATGGCAGAGGCGCAGGCAAGCTGCCCACCGCATCGGCAGTTGTGGCGGATGTCATCGACTGCGCGAAGCATATGGCAAAGCGTAAGCTTTTGGACTGGGGCGCGCCGGAAGAAGGATTTGTGATGGATTGCGCCGAGGTTCCCTATCGGTTCTATGTCCGCGGTGTCTGTGCAAACGATGAAACCGCTGAACAGGTAAAAGCTGCATTATCAAGTCAAATGCTGCACATCACGAACGCGCCCAGTGGGGAAATTGCCTTCCTGACAGAAGAAATCAGCGAAAAGGAACTGCGTTCTTCGCTGGCATCCTTCAGTGGCTTTACCATCGGTTCTCTGATGCGCGTCACGGCATACTGAAAATCGGATATACTGTTCATATCAATAAAAGAGAGATAGGAAGATATTATGAGCCTGATCGTACAGAAATTCGGCGGAAGCAGCGTTGCGAACGCCGAGCGCGTGCGCAATGTCGCCCGCATTGTAACAGATTGTTACCGCGCCGGGAATCAGGTGGTCGTTGTGGTATCCGCTCAGGGCGATACGACGGATGACCTGATCGAAAAGGCAGCGGAGATCAACCCCAAAGCGTCGAAGCGTGAAATGGATATGCTGCTTTCCTCCGGTGAACAGATTTCCATCGCACTGCTCGCCATGGCGATTGAGGCGGAGCATTGCCCCGTTACATCGCTTTTGGGCTGGCAGGCGGGCTTTTCCACCAATTCCGCTTATGGTTCGGCGCGTATCAAAACGGTGGATGCTGCCCGGGTCAAAGCGGAGCTGGATAACAACCATATTGTGGTAGTGGCAGGCTTTCAGGGCTTGAACCGCTATGATGATATTACCACTTTGGGCAGAGGCGGCAGCGATACCAGCGCTGTGGCGCTGGCGGCGGTACTTCATGCCGACCGCTGCCAGATTTTTACCGATGTGGAAGGTGTTTATACCGCCGATCCTCGGAAGGTGAAAAATGCCCGCAAGCTCAAGGAAATTACATATGATGAAATGCTGGAGCTGGCGACCCTTGGCGCACAGGTGCTGAATAACCGGTCGGTGGAAATGGCAAAAAAATACAATGTCGAGCTTGAGGTGCTTTCCAGTCTCACCAAAGCACCCGGAACCATAGTCAGGGAGGTCACAAACGTGGAAAAAATGCTGCTCAGAGGAGTCACCAAAGATACCAATATCGCCCGAATCTCAATCATCGGTGTGCCCGATACCCCGGGCATTGCCTTTAAGATTTTCAGTAAGCTCGCTGCTAAAAATGTCAATGTAGATGTGATTTTGCAGTCGATCGGCAGAGATGGGACCAAGGATATTACCTTTACCACCAGTGCCGATCATGCCGAAACGGCGGTTGATGTGCTTCGCACTTCTATTTCGGAGCTGGCAGGCAAACAGATTCTTTGCGATGAGGGTGCAGCGAAGATTTCCATCGTCGGTGCCGGCATGGAAAGTCATCCCGGTACCGCTGCCAAAATGTTTGAAGCACTGTATGAGATCAATGTCAATATTCAGATGATCTCCACCAGTGAAATTAAAATTTCCGTTATCATTGATAAGGAAGATGCTGACAAAGCGGTGGAAGCCATTCACGCAAAATTCTTCCCCGAAGTTTAAGCACAAGCCAATACATAAGCCGGTTCCGGTCGGAACCGGCTTTTTTTTATTTGGCAAAAGGCGCATGGCAAGGCTGGTTGTATAAACGCGATTCGTTCAGCAGAACAGCCGATTTAACGGTGGAAAAATTCAGAAAGACGCAAAAAACAGGAAATAGTTATTGACTTCGATGGTCACTATTGTTATAATTATACTGTATCTTTGGACATGATTCCATGCAAAACTGCCAAAAAGTTCAGGGCAACGGCGGTCATGTGCAAGCAAAGGAGGATCCCCTATGAAAGTGACAAAAAGAGCGTCCCACGGTATCCGGTTTCTGGTGCTGTTTGTCGCTCTCGCTTTGGTCGTAACGGCAGTGCCGCTGGCGGTCTTTTTATCCGCTCCTACGGCACGGGCGATCAATGTGACCGATTGGAATTCGCTGAAAAGCAACATCGAAAGAACCGGCAGCGGTTCCAGCCTTGAGGTCACGATTCCGAACGGCAGCAATTTTCAGCCCGGCTATGGGAATGTGATCAATGTTCCCTCCGGCGCGAAGATTACCGTTATCAATAATGGTACGATCAGCATCCGTAAGGAAGACACCGATTGGCATCATATTGACGGCAATATGTTTTATGTCAATTCCGGTGCGACGCTGACTTTGCAGGGCAATGGTACTTATGAGGTGTATCACCGCTACAACACACAGGATGTCAGTGTAAACAAGCACATCTTCGGTACATCAAGAACAACCATTGTTCGCAACAACGGTGGTACGGTCAATATTGCTTCCGGTAATTATAACACCTATAATCACCATGAGTGGAATGAGATCGCGACTTCCTGGTTTGCACGCTACGGAAACGGTAACATCTTCACCTGGAATGCAATTGTCTGGAATATGACGGATAACAGCGTGACCAATATTACCGGCGGCACCCTGAATATGACCGTGTATGGCGCCTGTTCTTCTTCCAGTGACGACAACTACGGTCAGTTGAACGATGGCTCTGCGAACGGCGGTATGCGTCTGTTCGAGTATGTCTACGGTGTCTATGGCGGAACGGTCAATATGAACGGCGGCGCCATGAACCTGACGACCTCTTCCTGGTATAAGGGGTATGGCAGTGAAAATCGTCGTACAGCGGTTGCCGGTACCATTGCTTATGGTATTATGTCCGATCGGGTGCATATGACCAATGGTACGATCTCAGTTACCAGTAACCATGGTTCTCCCAATGGAAATACCATCGGTGAGTGGCAGAAAGACGGTTTGATTTCTACCTGGGCGGCTGGTATTGCCTATCGCAATACTTCTCCAGTGGTCGACGGCGGCCAGATCACCACCAACTTGACCAATTCCTCCGCGATGGATGCGTGGAATAATAGCAACTTTATTTCAAAAAAGAACTACGCAATTATGCGCACGCCGAGCGCATCCAGCGTCAGCTATGATTTGTCCAATTATGACAGCTTCTCCTTTGTTGAGCAGAATGAAGGCAATTATCCGTTGTCGCAGGTCGGTACGGAACATCGCTGGAAGGCCTCCGGCATGACCAACCGTGACAATGAGTATCTGCGCGTTCGCGGAAATTATTCCGGCGAACCCACTGCGGGCACCGCAATGGACAGCAACGGCAGAACTTCTTTTTCCGGCAGCGGCGCGAATATGGCGAAAGGTCAGAACAATTCCGCCTCCGGCGCAAAGAATATGTAT